>NZ_NOYS01000043.1:0-348774 GCF_002258475.1 Rhodococcus sp. 06-1460-1B | reverse complement strand
CGCAGCCTCCGGTGACTCGGTCACCGCACCGATGCAGGGCACCGTGGTCAAAGTCGCCGTCGACGAAGGCCAGGAAGTCGCCGCCGGGGACCTCGTCGCTGTCCTGGAAGCGATGAAAATGGAAAACCCCGTCACCGCCCACAAAGCAGGCACCATCACCGGCCTGAGCGTCACCGCAGGCGACGCCATCACACAAGGCACCGTCCTCGCAGAAATCAAGTGACACCGCCGTTCGATGCCGAACGGATCGACCCCCGGGCGACTTTCGGCATCGAACGGCGGCGCGGATAGCGCTACCCTGTAGCAATGTCCGAGCTTCCGGAAATACGTATCGGTACCGCTGATCGGGAGAAGGCCCTCGATGTCCTGGGTCAGCACTTCAGCGAGGGCCGCCTGACGGTTCCCGAGTTCGACGAGCGCAGTGCCACAATCGCTTCCGCGACGACGCGTGGACAGCTCGAATCGGTATTCGTCGACCTCCCCACCGCGTCCGGTTCTGCGTCGGTCGCTCGATCCGACGCCGACGCACCGGCCGTGAAGGACCGCGGAATCGATTGGGCTGCAGTGGTGATGCCGATCGTCATCTTCGGATCACTTGCTCTGTTCTTTCTCACCGATTTCGACCAGAAGTGGCTTTTCTTCCTTCTCATTCCGCTGGCCGGAGCCATCCTGTCTGCGGTAGGACATCCGGCCGACAAGAAGAAAAAGAAGAAGAAGCGTTGAAAGCGCTGTTGTTCGACGTCTTCGGCACCGTCGTCGATTGGCGCACGAGCATCGCCCGCGAGGTCACCGACATCTGCGGGCCGGGAGTCGACAGCTATCGGTTTGCCGATCGGTGGCGGAGCCTCTATCAACCGGCCATGGAACAGGTGCGGTCCGGTGAACGGCCCTTCACTCGGTTGGACGTACTGCACCTCGAGTCCCTGCGAACGGTGCTCTCCGAATTCGAGATCGACCTCGATACGGACGCCACGGCCGACCTCAATCTCGCGTGGCATCGACTGGAGCCGTGGCCCGATTCCGTTCCCGGGCTCACGCGGCTGCGCACGGAGTTCGTCGTAGCACCGCTCTCGAACGGCAACATCTCTCTGCTGCTGGACATGGCCAAGAATGCCGGCCTTCCCTGGGACGCCATCCTCGGCGCAGAACCGGTGCAGGCGTACAAGCCCATGCCCGACGCCTACCTGCGTACCGCGGACATCCTCGGGCTCCGTCCCGACGAGTGCATGATGGTTGCCGCCCACAACAGCGACCTCGCCGCCGCAGCCGAGTGCGGCTTCGCCACCGCATTCGTCGCCCGCCCGCTGGAACACGGCCCGACGCAGACGTCCGACCTTGCTCCCGAAGCCGAGTGGACCTACAGCGCAGACTCGATCGAGTCCCTTGCCGGCCGACTCAACTGCTGACAGACGCAGTTCAGAATCTCGCCGCCGGAACCAGTCGATCGGCCAGCCACCTGTTCACTTCTGCGTGCGATCGGAATCGCACGATCGTCAGGTCCGGTCGGCGCATGTTCAGTCGCCGTACTCGCTCGGCAGTCAGACGATGTGTGTTCCAGGCCCACCGGACGACGTGCTCGCGATCGAAAAATATACGATGCAGCGGTGGCTCGAAGTTGCCGTTCCACAGCACTGTTCGACCCAGCCGTCGACGCACCGTTCGAATCACGATCTGCCGCATCACCGTTCGACGAGGCAGATCGAGCCACAACATCAGATCCGCGCGATCGACGAGACCATCGCGCACCACGCTGTACTGCCACTCGGTGACCCAGGCCGGGCGGGCGATGGACTCCTTCACGTCCTGCTCGAACGTGGCACGGGGCGTCCAGTCAGGCCCGTGATAGAGGCTGTCGATCTCGATGTGTTCGATTCCCAGAATCGATCCGAGACGAGCCGACAACGTGGTCTTACCGGAACCTGATGTTCCTGCCACCACGATTCGCGAGGGGCGACGCGATACCGCGTCGTTCGGTCCGAGAATCACGACTTTTTTCGCCCGCTACGGTTGGGCATAGAGCGCTACGATCGCGTCCGCCATGTTCTTCACGAAGTGTCGACGCGCCGTTTCGGGCAGCCGGTCGAGTGAAAGGTACGGGTTCAGGTCTTCGAGCTCGACCAACAGCAGCGTTCCGTCGACGGTGCGGCATGCGTCCACCCGCGTGATTCCGTGGTCGATGTCGTTCCAGTCGACGAAACGTTGCGCGAACTCTTCGTCCTGAGCAGTACTCGAGTACGGCTCCAACTCCCAACGTCGGCCGGGGTCCGGAGCGTACAGGGCGTATTGCACTGTGCGGCCGATGAAGTAGAACGACACTTCGTAGACAAAATCGATCCGCGGCTGAATCAATGTGCCCGGCTCGACTTCCGACAGTTCGGCGCGTCCGATCTGTCGCATGCCGATCGAGTCGGCACCCCATTTCGGTTTCACCACATAGGTATTCACCTCGGGTAAGCGGGAGACGCCCCGCGGATCGTCGACGGTAGGTATGACCGGAAAACCATCTGCGAAAAGATCGACCAGGTACTGCTTGCCTCTCTGGTCGCCTTTGCCGGTCAGTTGGGTGAAAACCTTCGTGCCGTTCTCGCGCGCATGGCGAGCAAACGCGTCGAACGCTTCCTGGTATCCCAGCACAGGCCCGGAGTTTCGGACAACGACAGCATCGAAGCCGTCCATCAGTGCCAGCGCATCGAGCGGGTGACACAGCGCGATATCGACCCACTCACGAAGCTGCGAAGACAAGAAGATGTCTTCGTCGCAGTAACGTCGGCCCCTCGACAGATACGCCAAGTCGGTCACGAACAGAACGCGTGGACGGGGTGCGCACATCGGGCAGATCCTACCGGTCTCGAGATGTCACGATGTTCGCTTGCGCGCCATCAGAAATGCTTGCGGCGTCGATTCGTATCCCATCGGAGCTCGATGCACGCGGACGTCCACCTCGAAGTCGGCGTCGACCACCATCTGTGCAATGGCGTCGGGGTCCAGTCGATAGGCGTCGTACGAGACCGAGTGTCCGTACACCTGTTCCAGTCGCACCCGCTCGTCCCCGGATTGAAATGCCAACAGCAGCAGTCCATCCGGACGCAGCACCCGATGCAGTTCGGCGAACACCTGCGGCAGCTGGGCCGGCGGGGTGTGGATGATCGAATACCAGCCGACGATTCCCGAGACGGTGCAGTCGCCCATGTCGAGCGACTGCATCGCGCCGACGACGAAACGCACGTCCGGAAATTCACGACGCGCAACGTCGATCATGCTGGGCGACAGATCGATTCCGGTCATGGCCAGACCCAGGCGTCGTAGATGGCCCGCGATGCGCCCCGATCCGCATCCGACGTCGACTACGACCCCAGCGTCGACACGCTCGGCGAATGTGGCCAGCAGCGCCTGTTCCAGATGCTTGCCGTCCAGCTCGTCGCGAACCAGGTCCGCGTAGCTTTCTGCGACGGTGTCGTATGCCGCCCTCGTCATCGAAACGTGCTGCTGTTCGGCCACAAACGTCACGGTACAGACTCGCCCGGTTCGGCCAGGTACGAGCGCGTCAGCATCTCGAAGAAGTGGCCGGTGGCGTCGCGAAAGTACACCCGCGACCACCGTCTCCAGGAATGCCGGTCTACCCTCGTGCGCGTTTTGCGCCCCTCCAGGTACGTAAAACGCGCACGAGGGAACCCGTTCGATGGTCTCCTTCTACGACAGCGTTGTCGAGGAGAGGATCCCAGCATGGTCGGCCGACTTCTGTTCGTTCATGGTGCCGGCGGCTACGTCGACGACACCGAGCTGGCGCAGGGGTTGGCTGAGGCGCTGCGCCTGGACCTCGTCATGCCGGAACTGTCCGACAGCGATATGGGTTACGAGGCCTGGGCTGTGCCGGTTCGGAAGCTGCTCGACGACGCAGGACCTGCGGACCGCGTTGTCGCGCATTCTTTCGGAGCCACGATCGTGGTTCGGGTCCTGGCCGAAGCGATGCGCGCCCATCCGGAGCGAGCCACGCTGCTGGCCATGCCGGACTGGAGTCCGCAGGGCTGGGACGTGGCGCAGTACGCGCTCACCGGCGAACCGCGGACCGACCTGACGTTGCTGCACTGCCGAGACGACGAGGTCGTCCCTGTGTCGCATCTGGCAATGAACTCGAAGGCTCTGCCGTCGGCGACAGTGATCGAATTGCCGACCGGTGGTCACCAGTTCGTCGGCGTGACCGAGACGATCGTTGCCGACATTCGGTAGCTATCGGTAGTCGTGGTCGATTCCCGTTGCCCACTGCGAACATTCGACGGCGATCACGTCGTCCCTTCCCCGCAGGAAGTCCCGCGCCCCGGAGTCTCCCGACGCCGATGCCGCAGCTGCCTCGAGGTGTCGACGCGCCAGAACGACCGGATGACCTGGGCGGCCGTCGAACACTGCCCTGGCCAGACCCGTACGCGGTGCGGCGTCGAGAACGGCGTGGACGACCTCCGGTCCGACGTCGGGTGTGTCGACCACGTGAACCACCACGTACGCCGCGTCCGATGCGGCCGCCAAGCCGGCGGTGAAAGATGCGCTCATTCCCTGCTCCCAGTGAGGAGCGTGTACTGCGGTGGCACCATCGGGCACAGTGACGTCGGCCGCGCCCAGTACAACGATCACCTGGTCACAACCACCATCGGTCAGTGCCTGCACAGCCGTGCGAAGCCACAACCCGTCGTGAGCGAGCACTTTGGGCGATCCGTATCGCGTTCCGGCACCTGCAGCCAGGACCACTCCCACGACAGCGTCGGACATCGTCACTCCTTCAGTCGTTCTGCCGAGTCTTGGATGATCGCACAACACGCGCCTCGAGCGCGGCGGAAACTTTGTGCTCGCTCGACTGGCGGCAGCGGTCGCAATGACCGATTCTTGGTGCACTTCTCCTGCAGCGTCGCAGGAATCCACCCTGTTGCGTCCGCGAGGTGCCCACCGATGTCCGTCAAGCCCATCACACGCAAGCGCGTCCATCCCGTCGACGAAGTGCTTCCTGTTCCCAAATTGGCCGCGTACGGGTTTCAACACGTGGTCGCGTTCTACGCCGGTGCCGTTCTCGTACCGATCATCATCGGCAGTGCAATCGGGCTGACCAACGAACAGCTGATCCATCTCATCAACGCGGACCTGTTCACCTGCGGTATCGCGTCGATCATTCAGTCGGTCGGGTTCTGGAAGATCGGTGTCAGGCTCCCACTTCTGCAGGGCGTCACGTTTGCCGGTGTGTCGCCGGTGATCGCGATCGCACTGGCCAACGGCGGCGGCACCGAGGGGTTGCTGTACGTCTACGGTGCCGTCATCGTCGCCGGTCTGGTCACGTTCTTCATGGCACCGTACTTCAGTAGGCTGCTGCGCTTCTTCCCACCGGTGGTGACCGGAACCGTCATCACGATCATCGGTGTCGCGTTGCTGCCGGTAGCGGTCAACGATGCGGTGACCAATCCTGCGACACACGAACAGGACCCGACCAACGGTCGATGGATGGCGTACGCGATCGGCACGCTGCTGATCATCGTGCTGATCCAACGGTTCTTCAAGGGCTTCATGGCCACCATCGCCGTCTTGCTCGGTCTGGTCATCGGCAGTGCCGTCGCATTCGTGTTGGGGGACATGAACTTCGACGGCACCGCGGAAGCATCGTGGGTCGGATTCACCCAGCCCTTCCTGTTCGGTGTGCCCAAATTCAGTGTCGTCGCCATCATTTCGATGATCGTCGTCATGCTCATCATCGCGGTCGAAACCACCGGCAGTGTCTATGCGACGGGTGAGATCGTCGGCAAGCGCATCAAGAAGGACGACATCGCTGCCACGCTGCGGGCCGATGGAGTCGCCACCGTCATCGGCGGCACGTTCAACTCGTTCCCGTACACGGCATTCTCGGAGAACGTCGGCCTGGTCCGACTGACCGGTGTGCGTAGTCGGTGGGTGGTCGCCAGCGCGGGCGGCATCATGATTCTGCTCGGTCTGCTGCCGAAGACGGCGGCCGTCGTCGCCTCCATCCCGCCACCGGTACTGGGCGGTGCCGCACTGGCCCTGTTCGCGACGGTCGCCGTCGTCGGAATCCAGACTCTGTCGAAGGTGGACTTCACCGACCATCGCAAGTTGATCATCGTCGCCACCAGTCTCGGACTGGCGATGCTCGTCACCATCCAACCCACCGTTTCGCAGGGCGTACCGGATTGGCTCGAGATGCTGTTCGGCAGCGGAATCGTCCTGGGCGCCGTCTCTGCCATCGTCCTCAACGTCCTGTTCTTCCACATCGGAAATCGTGGTCAGGCCGTGGCCGGCGGTCCGGGTGCAGGTATCACCCTCGACCGGGTCAACGAGATGTCGGCCGAGGAGTTCGCCGCCACGTTCGGCGGTCTGGTGCAGGGCACCCCGTGGGTAGTCGAGCGTGCGTATCAGCAGCGCCCGTTCGCCGACGCCCACGGTCTGCGTGAGGCATTCCAGGAAGCCTTGTTGGCCGGAACCACCGAGGAACAGATCGAGCTGATCAACAGCTACCCCGACCTCGGCAGCGAGGATGCGACGGGCACCCTCAACGCTGCCGATCACGTCGGGTTGTCCAACCTCGAGGAGGACGAACACGAGAACATCGTTCAGCTCGCCGCCGAGTATCGGCGACACTTCGGATTCCCGTTGGTGATCTGCGCCCGAGAGACCGAACGCTACGATCGGGTTCTGGCCAACGGATGGTCGCGGGTGGAGAATGCGCCGTCGGCGGAGCGATCCTTCGCGATGATCGAAATCGCCAAGATCGCGAACTATCGGTTCGACGATCTGGTTGCGGACGCCAACCCCATCGCGGCCGCGCGGTTCGGCCGGATCAACGACTTCAGATAGCGAGCGAGATGTGCTGCACGAATGGATAGGACTCGACGGGTTCAACAAGCTCTCCGATCGACAGGCGATGCATGCACTGTTCGAGTGCTGCGCGTCCTCGATCTGGGCCCGTCGAGTCGCCCAGGGTAGACCGTTCGCCAGCCGAGACTCTTTGTTGGACAGAGCAGATCGGGTACTTGCCGAGCTGCCGGAGGCCGAGATAGATCATGCACTCGACGGCCATCCCCGGATCGGGGGCACTGCGGACAACCCGTCGTCGAAGCGTGAGCAGGCCGCAGTAACCACTGCGGGCACCGAAGTACGCGAGAAGCTGGCGGCGGGAAACCGCGCGTACGAAGACAAGTTCGGGCACGTGTATCTGGTGTGCGCGACCGGCAGGTCGGCCGAGGAGTTGCTCGCTATCCTCGAGGAGAGGCTCGACAACGATGCCGAAACCGAAAGACGGGTGCTCCGCGTGGAACTGGCCAAGATCAACCGAATTCGCCTCGGCCGCGTGCTGGGACCGAAGCAGTGACCGGGCTGTCCACGCACGTGCTCGACGCCACGGCCGGTACACCGGCGGTCGGCATGCGCGTGCGGCTGTTCCATTCCGAACAGGGCGAGATATCGACGGCCACCACCGACGGAGACGGCCGCATCGGTGAGGTGATTCCCGGACCTGTCGAACCGGGCGTGTACCGGCTCTCGTTCGACACGGAATCGTATTTCGAGGCGACCTCGACCCCGAGCTTCTACCCCGAGGTGTCCGTCTCCTTCACCGTCATCGACCCCGACGCCCACTATCACGTGCCGTTGTTGTTGTCCCCCTTCGCATATTCGACCTATCGCGGGAGCTGACATGACCGACCTGACCGGAAAGATCGTTCTGGGAGCCAATCAGTACGGCAAAGCCGAGAACCGGGTGGTGCGGATCTATCGAGACTCTCCGCGGCACGAGATTCACGACATCAACGTATCGAGTGCGCTGCGTGGCGATTTCTCTGCCGCACACCTGGCCGGCGATCAGTCCGCCGTTCTGCCCACCGACACCCAGAAGCAGACCGCGTACGCGTATGCCAAGACCAAGGGTCTGCTTCACCTGGAGAGCTATGGGCTCGACCTCGCCCGTCACTATGTCGACGACGTCGAGCCCGTCGACGGTGCCCGTATCGAACTCGAGGAGTACGCCTGGGCGCGTGCGGTCGTCGACGGCGTCGAGCACGACCACACGTGGACCCGCAAGGGCGAGGAAATTCGCACCTCGGCCGTCACGGTCGAGGGTAAGGGCGAGGCGCAGCGAACCTGGGTCGTCAGCGGTTTCAAGGAGATGGTGATTCTCAAGTCGACGGGTTCGGAGTTCCACGGCTTCCTCGAGGACGATCTGACGATTCTCGAGCCCACGACCGACCGAGTGATGGCGACGTCGTTGACAGCGCAGTGGCGCTACACCACAACCGATGTCGAGTGGGATGCGGTGTACGCGGGCGTCAAGGCCGCGATGATCGAGCGATTCGCCAACCTGCAGTCACTGGCTCTTCAGCAGACCCTGTACGCCATGGGCGAGGCGGTACTGGAGAAGTATCCGTTCATTGCCGAGATCTCGATGTCGGCCCCCAACAAGCATCACTTCGTCTACGACTTGGGCAAGTTCGGCATCGAGAACAACCTGGAGGTGTTCAACGCCGACGATCGGCCCTACGGTCTGATTCAGGCAACGGTCGAACGAGAGGACGCTCCTGACGCCGGAAGTGCTTGGCGCACATACTCCGTCGTCGGGTAACACATTGCGCTCACGTGTGCAGTGCCGCGGACCATTCCACCAGTGGGCTCAGAGCACGCCAGGCGTCGCGTACTTTCGTTGCTGCCTTGGGGCTTTCGAGCCACGCGGGTGAGCCGAAATGTTTGCCGGCAGTCAACGTCTTGTGCCGCAGCAGATCGATGCGCGGATGGTCGATCTCGTAACCCCGCGGCTTGGTCTTGAGCACGTCACCACCGATCTCGAACCCGGATTTCGTCAGCGTGGCCAGTAGCGCCTCGAGTTCGGCTCCGCGTACGTCGTCGTCGACGGTCTTGCGGAAACGCGCGATCGAGTCCGGGGAGCTGTTGTAGAAGCCGCCTGCGACGAACAATCCGGCGGGATCGATCTGGACGTAGTAGCCGAGGCTGTCGCGCCGTGCGACGAACCCGCCCTGGTGACTCTTGTACGGGGTCTTGTCTTTCGAGAATCGAACGTCCCGGTACGGCCGAAACAGTTTGGCGCTACCGAATTCGGGTTCCAGGTACGCCAGCAACGCGGTCATCGGTGCCTTGACGGCACTGTCGTAGACGTCCTTGTGTTCGTTCCACCAGAGTTTGCTGTTGTCGGCTTCGAGGTCTTCGTAGAAGTCCAGGGCGGTGAAGGGGATTCCGGTGAAGCCTGCAGTCATTTCCCCATTATGCAGCGCCGTGGGCCGACGCCCGAGGCATGGATTGCAGGGCGAGGTAGACATCCAGTCTGTCCGCAGTGGAGCCGAGATCTCGCCCGAGCAGTTCCTCCACGCGTTTGATGCGATATCGGACGGTGTTGAGATGGACGTGCATCGACTCTGCGGTTCGATGCCAGGACCCCCCGTTGGCCAGAAACTCCCGCAGCGTGTCGGTCAGGTCGGCGTCGGTGCGTCGGTCGTGCTCGAGCAGCGGCGCGAGGACATGCTCGACGAACGATTTTCGTACGTCGTCGGGAAGCGCCGACATCATCGATACTGCCGAGGTCGGCTTGGTGCCTGCGGTGACCGTCACCGCCGCGGATCCCTGCCTGCTGAGTTCGAGAGCGTGACGAGCCGACCTCAGTGCGCCGTCGATGGTCAGCCCGGTGGCCACGGCGCTCACGCCCACATGTATTCGGCTGGGTCCGATCCCGGAGCGCAACCGGGACAGCCGAATGCGGATGGTCTGCGCGAACAGTGTGTCGTCGGTATTGACGACAGCGACGATGTCGCCGTGCGCGCTGCATCCGACACACCCACCGCCGAACGAGGTCAGGGTGTCACCGACGACGGATCGGAGCATCTCTCGCAGGTCGACGCGACCGCTGTGGGCAACTCTGACGACGACGAGTGGCCTGTCGGGGTCGACTCCTGCCTGGCGCAGCCTCGTCAGTGCCTCGAATCCGGTGCTGTCGTGTTCGATCAACGCCACCGCTTGGTCTGCGATCTCACGCCGTACCAGCCGTCCTTCTTCACGCCGGGCACGGTCGAGCGCGGCGATGGCTGCGAGTTGCCCGAACGCCTCGGAGACGTCGGGAGAGAACGAATCCATGTCTCCGGCCACAGCCAGGAACCATCGCGTGGTGCGCTGTACGAGCGATGGCCCGACGCCGAAGACACTGTAGGTCGAGCCATCAGCGAGAACGGTTGTCGTAGGAAGTGTTTCGGACGAGAGTGCCGCGTGCGTCAAGGTGTCGACATCTGCGTCGGACAAAGCAGATGCCTCGGTGACCAACCGACGCCCGGTGGCGGTGTAGATCAGACACGCCATTCCCGTTTCTCTGGAGATGTGCAGTGCCAGTTCGTCGAGGGCTCTGCCGTCGGCGACCGCGGTGAGCAACTGGCGTTGGCGCACGAGCGAATTGTTCAGCGAGGCAATTCGATCACCGGTGACCCGGCCGACGAGAAATTCGGTGACCTCACCGAACGACACGGTGTCGGGAACAGCGAGGAGCGGCAGACCGTGTCGCTCGCATGCGTCGACGAAATCGAGCGGAATGTGTCCGAGCAACCCCTCCCCCGCGGCCAATGCCGTCGCAGCGGATTCGGCCACCGATCGAACGAACACTTCGCTGTCGTCGGGCGTGCGCCGCCATACGAGTCCGGTGATGACCAACTCGCCGCCCGCGATGTATCGGGACGGGTCGGGTAGGTCGGTGGTGAACGTCCACCGCAGGGTACGTCCGAGGGCGTCGCGATCGGAGGTGAGCAATCGGATGCCCAGGTGCGAGGCATCGAGTAGGTCTCCGACGTACATCGCTGAACCTCCCGCCTCGTGTGTTCGGCCGTGCCGGAGGCAAAGATAAGCGCGGGTTGTTTCCGCCGAGTTTCGGGCGTATCGCGTGAGCACCGAGATCGGTAACAGAAAGTCACTACAGTTCGAGAAGGCGCACCGGGCGGTGAATCCGGGCCGGCGAGAATGAGGTGAACGAAGCCATGGATCTCGGCACTGTCGATCGTGTTCTGCTTCCCCGCTCGCGTGCGGATCTGCCGCCGGGCAGCGCGGACGCCGCGGTAGTTGCGGGCGGCACGTGGCTGTTCTCGGAGAAACAGGACCACCTGACCACCCTGATCGACATCACGGCCCTGGGATGGGAGCCGTTGATCGTCGACGAGAACGGACTCGGGATCGCAGCGACGTGCACGATCGAGACTCTGGCTCGATTCGAGTCCGCCTTCCCCGCAACCACCTTGTTCCCTCGGTGTGCAGCCGCCCTGCTGGCCTCGTTCAAGATCTGGAAGACGGCCACAGTCGGCGGAAACGTAGCGCTCGCCCTGCCTGCCGGAGCCATGATCTCGTTGACTGCCGCCCTGGACGGCGTCGCAGAGGTGTGGTCGGCACACGGCCCCGAGCACGACTACCGTCTGCCTATCGACCAGCTGGTCGTCGGCCCCCAGACCACGGTGCTCCGACCCGGGGATGTGCTGCGCAGCATCGACGTTCCGCGGCACGCCCTCGAGTCGAGAACGGCGATGCGCACGCTGTCGCTCTCACCTCTCGGCCGATCGGCGGCGGTGGTGATAGGACGCGTCGACCCCGACGGCACATTCGTGTTGACCGTTACCGCGTCGACCGTTCGTCCGTTCGTACTTCGGTTTTCGGCCGTACCGACGGCGCACGAGCTCGACGACGCCCTTGCCGACACTATCGGTCCGCAGCACTGGTACGACGACCCCCATGGTGCGCCGGATTGGCGTCGACACATCAGTTGCGCTGCGGCGCAGTCCATTCGCGAGGAGCTGTCATGATCGTCGACATCAACGGCGTACCGACCGAGGTCGCCGCGCGACCGGGTCAATGTCTGCGCACATTGCTCCGCGAACACGACCGTTTCGAGGTCAAGAAGGGCTGCGACGCCGGTGACTGCGGCGCATGCACGGTCCTCGTCGACGGAGAACCGGTGCACTCGTGCATATTTCCCGCCTACCGCGCGGCCGACAGGTCCGTCACCACCGTGGCCGGGCTCGGCACCCCGCAGGATCTGCACCCGATGCAGCGCCGGTTCGTCGAGGCCGCCGGATTCCAATGCGGGTTCTGTACGGCCGGGATGGTCGTGACCGCGTCGACCCTGACCACGGAAGACAGGGACGAGCTGCCGGCAAAATTGAAGGGAAACCTGTGTCGCTGCACCGGGTATCGCGCCATTTCCGATGCCGTGTGCGGGGTGGTCAACACCGAGAAGGTGGCAGACGGTCCGGCATGCGGGCGTTCGCTCGAAGCCCCCGCGAGCACACGGGTAGTCACCGGAACCGAGCCGTACACGCTCGATCACTCCCCGCCCGGGCTGCTGCACGCCAGCGTTCTCGGCAGTCCGCATGCCCACGCGCGGATCGTCTCCATCGATACCACGGCCGCGGAGCAGGTTCCGGGCGTGCAGCTGGTGCTCACCTCGAAAGACAGCCCGGCGGTGGCATTTTCCACGGCCAGACACGACAGCCGCGTCGACGACCCCGACGACACCCGGGTACTCGACACCGTCGTCCGGTTCATCGGCCAACGCGTGGCGATCGTGGTCGCAGAGTCGATCGCCGCCGCGCAGGAGGGCTGCCGCGCCCTGATCGTCGAGTACGAGGTGCTACCCGCCGTGTTCGACCCCGAGTCGGCACTCGCCCCGGACGCACCGAAGATCCACGGCGACAAGGACACATCGGCTCGGATCGCCGACCCGTCCCGAAACCTGGTGGCCGAACTGCACGGCAGCACCGGTGACGTCGACGCTGCAGTACGTGATGCAGCAGCGGTGGTCACCGGGCGATGGACGACTCAGCGAATTCAGCACGTGCACTTGGAAACTCACGGCACCATCGGTTGGCTGGACGCCGACGGCCGGCTTCATCTGCGCACCAGCACCCAGGTTCCCTACCTGGTGCGCGACGAAATATGCGAAATCTTCGGCCTCCCCCGGGATCGTGTCCGCGTGTTCACCGCACGGGTGGGTGGCGGCTTCGGCGGCAAACAGGAACTACTGACCGAGGACGTCGTCGCGCTGGCCGTTCTGCGGACCGGTCGGCCGGTGCAGTTCGAGTTCACCCGCACGGACGAGTTTACGGTCGCACCGTGCCGACACCCGTTTCGCGTCGACGTCTCCGCCGCCGCGAGCGCCGACGGCGTGTTGACCGCCCTGTCGATCGACGTGCTGACCGATGCCGGGGCGTACGGCAATCACAGTGCCGGAGTGATGTTTCACGGGTGCGGCGAATCGGTGGCGATCTACCGGTGCGCCAACAAAAAGGTCGACGCGAAGACCGTGTACACCAACAACATTCCATCGGGTGCCTTCCGCGGCTACGGACTGGGACAGGTCATGTTCGCGATCGAATCGGCCCTCGACGATCTCGCCCGAGAGCTCGATAGAGACCCGTTCGAGTTCCGCCGCCGCAACGTCATCGTTCCCGGCGACGAGATCGTCGCCGCGCACCTCGAAGGCGACGACCTGCAATTCGGCAGCTACGGTCTCGATCAGTGCATCGACCTCGCCGAGAGGGCCATCAGGCAAGGCAACGGCGAGCCTGCGCCGCCCGGCTGGAAGATCGGTGAAGGAATGGCGGTGGCCATGATCGCCACCATTCCGCCCCGCGGCCACCGCGCCGAGGCCACCGCGTCGCTGCTGCCCGAAGGTGGCTACGAGATACGCGTCGGAACAGCGGAGTTCGGAAACGGGACCACCACCGTCCACACCCAGATCGCGGCCAGCGAGCTGTGCACGTCGGTCGACCGTATCCGCGTCGTGCAGTCCGATACCGAGTCGGTCACCTACGACACCGGTGCGTTCGGCTCGGCGGGAACCGTGGTGGCAGGCAAGGCGCTCTACGCCGCTGTGCGCGAGTTGTCGGCCCGCATCGTCGAGGTCGCCGCCACCGCGTCCGGGCGCCGCCCTTCGGACTGCACGTTGGGGCCCGAGGGGGTGAGGTGCGGAGATCGCTTCGTCCCGTTGGACGACGTACTGGCATCGGCGGGCGGCACGTTGACGGCGAACGGCAACAGCGGCGGACTCCCGCGATCACTGGCGTTCAACGTGCAGGCATTTCGGGTGGCGGTCGACGAAGCCACCGGTGCGGTCGAGATCCTTCAGTCGGTGCAGAGCGCCGACGCAGGCACCGTGATGAACCCGCAGCAGTGCCGGGGTCAGGTCGAAGGCGGTGTCGCGCAGGCCATCGGCAGCGCACTGTACGAGGAGATGCGCACCGACGGTGCGGGGCGAATCACCACCGACTCCATTCGTAGCTACCACGTCCCCCAGTTCGCGGACATTCCACGAACCCAGGTGCTGTTCGCGGACACCTACGACCGATTGGGCCCGTTCGGCGCGAAGTCGATGAGCGAGTCACCGTACAACCCCGTCGCCCCCGCACTGGCCAACGCGATCCGTGACGCGGTGGGAGTGCGCTTGCACCACTTGCCCATGTCCTCGGACCGCGTCTGGCGAGCGGTCAACGATCGTAGAACGTCTGCAGAATGATCGTGCTGCGCGTCTGCACGTGCGCCGTGGCGCGAATTTCCTGAAGTAGATGTTCGAGCGCACGCGGCGACTCGACGCGCACCATCAGGACGTAGCTCTCCTCGCCGGCAACCGAGTGACACGACTCGATGGCGGTCAGATGCTTCAATCGCGCAGGGGCGTCGTCCGGCCGAGCCGGATCGATCGGAGTGATCGCGACGAACGCCGACAACGGACGCCCCAGAGCTTCGGGATCGACCTGCGCCGTGTAACCGCGAATGACCCGTCGCGACTCCAGGCGTCGAACTCGCGACTGAACAGCCGACACGGACAGAGACGCCTTCTCGGCCAACGTTGCCAACGTCGCGCGGCCGTCCGAGATCAATTCGTCGACGATCAGGCGGTCGACGCGATCGAGGTTTTCACTCACGTGCGCAATCTAGCTCAGATCCCCGCCGATGCCCCTCTGCCCGCACGAGACATGACCCTCTGCTCACACGAACAGCGGGGGCAGGGCCAGAACCATGACCGCCGACCAGCTGACATGCGTCAGGATCGGCGCCAGAATTCCGCCCGATGCCCGACGTTGCAGCCCCATCACGTAACCGAGCAGCACGGCGGCGAAGCCGAGCATCGGGTTGCCGGACGCGAGGGTGGCGATGGTGTAGACGACCGTCGAGATGATCACCGGATGTTTGACCCCGATGGCGGAGTACAAGGCTCCTCGGAAGAAGATCTCCTCGGCGACACCGTTGAGCAACGCGATGAACACGATCAGTACCAGCGACCCCACTCGGGCGTGTGCGAGCACGTTCTCGGTGAAATCGGCGAGCGGCGGAATCTGACGGACGACGAGGCCGCCGAGCATGAACACGCCACCGACGGCGAGACCGATGAGGATGGGGGTCACGATCGGCCGCCGGATGGACCCGCCCACCTTGATCCGTCCGAGGTGCAGCGGCCCCGACAGACATCCACCAATGATCCACACTGCGGCCAACACGAGCGTCAATGCGTAGAACGACGGGTCACCCGGTTCCACCTTGAGCGAGAAATACAGCACCGTCGCCCCGATCACCAGTGTGATCAGCACGATGATGCGCCGTTTCCTGAACGCCGCGTCGGACTCCCGGTGGTCGCGCTCGACAGGATCGACCAGAGCGGACTTCATCACGTTCAGCGCGGTCGTCGACCACGTTGCCATCATGCCTCCTCGGTATCGGTCAGTCGGCGCACGACCGACTTCGCGCGTCGGTTCACACTCGCAGCCACATCGAGGTTGGTACGCACTGCTGCTGCCACGGGCTTCGATGCCAGCAGTCGACGGCCGCCCAGAGCCTCGACCAGACCCCAGGTGCGGTCCGAGGACGCGGCCACGCCGTGCCGCCGGACGCCGAGCGCATCTCCGCCGCTCCATGCTGCGTCGGTGTTCGCCAGTCGCAGCGGGTCCTTCAGTGCACAGACCCCGGGCGGCTCGCCCACGGTTCCTCGCACGCTACGGGCCATGGCGTCTGCGATGGTGGTCAGACCACGGGGCGGATCGGGGACGAGATCCCGAATCCGGCTCTCAGACGTGGTCATCGTGTTGTGCAGTGAACCGACCAGATCCTCGGCGAGCCCGGCGGGCACAGGAATGATCTTTCCGATCACCTTGCCGGCGAGTGACGTCGGAACGAGCGGTACCGGTATCCCGATGCGCTGCAGCCCGGCGGCTTCGACGTAGGCGAACACCAGGTCGCGGTACGGGACCACGTCCGGGCCGCCGATGTCGTAGGAACCTGCTGGGACGGTGTCGGTATCGGCCGACGCCACCAGGTAGTGCAGTACGTCGTCGACTGCTATCGGTTGAACGGGCTCGGCGAGCCAGCTCGGCAACGGCAGCACCGGCAGGCGGTCCGCCAGATAGCGGAGCATCTCGTACGACGTGGAGCCGGCACCCATGACGATCGCCGCTCGCAACCACACCAGATCGATACCGTCCACCGTCAGCGCCTCACCGACGTCGGCGCGACTGGCCAGGTGCTCCGACAGGTGGGCGTCGTCGGGGACGAAGCCGCCCAGGTACACGATGCGACGCACTCCCGCTCGTGCGGCGGCCGCGGCGAACTGCTCGGCGGACGTCCGGTCCTGGGCACGGTAGTCGGCTTCGCCGATCGCATGGACGAGGTAGTAGGCGACATCGATGTCGCCCGACTCGGCGAAGGCCGCGGCACAGGATTGTTCGTCCGTGACGTCGAGCGACACCGCGGTCACGGAATCGTAGAAGTCGAAAGTGCGCAGGTTCTTCGGAGTCCGAGACCCGACGACGACGTCCGTGTCGTCTGCCAACAGGGCCGCCACCAGCCGAGACCCGATGTACCCGCTGGCACCGGTCACGAGGACTCTCATGCGTCGAGGCTAACGGCAGTCGGGGCGTTGCGTCGGTATGGCATTGTCGCTCCTATGGCTCTCGTGTTGGCAGGTGTGGTCCTCCCCGACCCTCTCGGTACCGAAACGGTGCTTCGGCGAGGAGCCGCAGTGGCGCGGGCCGGTGTGAGCTGGATGTTCACCACGGCCGATTTCGCGCTTACCCTGCCCGGCAGAATCGAAGCACTGCTGAGCCGTATAGAGACATTGATGACACGAATCGACCATGTCATCGATTCGGCCGATGCCGTGGTTGCTCATGTACAACGGACGACCGGTGCCGCGGACACCGTGGTCGCGTCGGCATCGGCCGCCTCGCATACGGCGTTGGAGCTCATCGAGATGTTCGATCCCATCGCCAAGAAGTCCGAGCCGATGGCGCGACGCTTCGTCGACAACCTGTCCGACGCCGAGGTCGACGCAGCGATCGCCATGGTCGATCAGCTTCCCGGACTCCTCGACCACATGGAAGCTCTACTCCCCATCCTCGCGACCCTCGATACGGTCTCCCCCGAGATCCACGAGCTTCTCGGAGTGACGAAGGACGTCAGGCGCGCCGTCATCGGCATCCCCGGATTCAAGTTCTTCCGCAACCGGGGCGAGGACAAGTTGAACGACGAGATGGAAGACGAACAGCGGTAGTCGCTATTTGACGAACGCGAAATCTTCACCTGCGTGGAAACGGGCCAGGGTCTCCGAAATGGACCGCCGTGATGGAGGATGAAATGCGAACGCGTGCAATGCTGCTGCGACGTAGGCGATTTCGGGTGACTTGATGAAGCCGATCCCGCCCAGCGATTCGATGGCAGCCGAACTGCTGCGCACCAGTGCGTCACGAATCGCGATGCGGTTGAACAGCAACTTCACCGAGATGTCCTGTCCGCGTTCACCTTCGTCGAAGGCACGGGCCACGTTCTCGATTGCCGCCATGGACACCTCGAGTTCGGCCGCCGCTCGAACGTAGCCTTCGTAGTCACCCTTGTCCTGCTCGATCATCCGCTCGAGCAGAGAGGTCGCTGCGCCGATGTAGTTGGCGGAGATCAGCATCCCGAACCAGAGGTAGCCGGTCATCTCGTGCACGCCATCGGGATCGTCGTCCTTGTTGGGTAGGACGAGGCTTGCCGGTACTTCGACGTCTTCGAGCAACACTTCCTCGCTCTGCGCGCCGGCCAGAATGTCAGTGGTCCAGAACGGCTTCACACTCATACCCGGAAGGCCGGCCGGAATCAGCGCGACGGCGCGGTCACCGGAGTCGATCTCGACGCTGCAGGTCAGCAAGTCCATCGAACGTGCCAGACTGCACGGCTTCTTGCTTCCGTTGACGATGTAGTTGTCGCCCTTCTTCACGGCGGTCATCGTCGGAATGAACACACTCCCGCCGGTGACGCCCTCGGAGAACCCGGAAGCGACGATCGCCTTCTGATCGACCAATCCCTTGATCAATGCTCGGTCGTCGTCGGTGGCACCACGAGCGAATTCGGTCAGGGACGCGAGTGAGAGATGGTGCATCGTGGTTCCCGCGCCCAGAGAGGGTGAGCGAGACCCGATGGCCCTTTGCGCCCGAACCGCGTCGATGGCCGGAGCACCGAGACCACCCAATTCGCCCGGGACCACCAAGCCGGTACCGCCGAATTCCCGAAACTTGTCGATCGCGTCCGAATCGCGCGACTCCAGTCGGTCCAGTGGGGTTGTGTCCAGATACTGCAGCAAACCCGGCATGTACTTCTCGAGCGTTTCTCTTTCGCGCACCATTAATCCAGTCACTGTTCATCTCCTTTTGTCACTAATCGATTGTGTGTCACTGATTGATTGCGGCGTCGTCCAATTTGTACCATCAGTCGACCTGGAAAAATCAGTCGAATATCAACATGGACAGCGGTAAAGCAGGTGAATTCGCGCTGGACCCCGACAATACCCCGCCACCTGCGGCGATAAACTAAAGGTCTCGTAAAGTTTGCCCATCGAAAGAAACCGAAGTTATTTTTCGGGGCGCATTTACCAACCGATTTCCGTCGCAAGAGCATCTTTTGAAACGCTGAATATTCTTCCGCCGAATACCAATCGCCCGCGCCGCCCGCTCCGAATGAACTCATGAATTCGCGACAATCCACAATCGACTCTGTGAGGAGTTCTGGTACACGATGGTTGTCAACAGATTGATGAAACGACTCGGCGGAGACGAGCGCGTGGATTTGCTGCGCGCTGTTCGAGACGCCGATGTGGTCCCGTACTTCCGCAAGATGGAATCGGCCGTTGCCCCGGTCGTTCGCGTCGAGGGCCGGGACAAGATCATGCTCGGATCCAACAATTACCTCGGCATTGCCGATCATCCCAAGGTTGTCGAGGGTGCCCAGCACGCGCTCGACACATTCGGCAGCGCAGTCACCGGAAGTCGTTTGCTCAACGGCACTCTGGACCTCCACCTCGAACTCGAGCACGAGATCGCCCAGTGGCACGGAACGGACGACGCACTCGTCTTCACCACGGGCTACCAGACGAACCTCGGAACGATCAGTGCGATCGTCGGCCCCGGTGACACGGTGATCGTCGATTCGGCGGCCCACGCATCGATCCGCGACGGCAGCACTCTCTCGGGCGCGTCGGTGGTCAAGTTCAAGCACAACGACATGGCCGATCTCGAAGCCAAACTCCAGCAACCCGTCGTCGACGACGGAGCCGTGCTGGTGATCGTCGACGGTCTGTACTCCATGGAGGGCGACCTGGCACCGCTCGACGTCGTCTCCGAGCTGTGTATCCGCTATCACGCAGCGCTGATGGTCGACGAAGCCCACAGCCTCGGTGTCTACGGGCCCGAACTCACCGGAGCGGCAGAGCTGTTCGGCATCACCAAGGACGTCGACGTCACGATGGCGTCACTGTCGAAGAGCCCCAGTTCCACCGGCGGGTTCGTGACCGGCTCGAGCGACTTGATCGACACCCTCCGGGTCAAGGCCCGCGCCTTCCTGTTCACGACCTCCGGTGTGCCTGCTGCGGTGGGTGCCGCATTGGCTTCCGTCCGCCTGATCCGAAGCGACGAGGGCAAGGATCGGGCTCGGCGCGTACTCGACAACGCCGAGATCCTGCGCGGCGGACTGCAATCGGCCGGCCTCGACGTGGCAGGCCGCTCGTCCACACCCCACGGCGATACGGCCGCCCCCATCGTCTCACTCCACATCGGCGACGACCTCGTGGCCATGAGTCTGTGGAAGAACCTCTACGACCGCGGCATCTTCACCAGCGCCGCGTTGCATCCCGCCGTGCCGAAATCCGGTGCCATACTTCGCCTGTGCGTGATGGCAACGCACACCGAAGAACACCTGTCGACCGCCACGGAGCAGATCATCGAGGCCGTAGCGGAGCTGCCCTCATGAGTGAGCGCCACCGCGGCGTGCGTATCGCGGTCACCGGAGCTACCAGTGACTTCGCGGCCGCGATTCTCCCGAGGCTGTTCGAGGATCCCGAGGTGGACGCGGTCGTCGGGATAGCCCGTCGCCCAGCCCGAATCACGCACCCGAAGTTCACCGCGATCCGCTCGGACATTCGCTCTCCCGACCTCGAGGAGACGTTCGCCGAGTGCGACGTCGTGCTGCACTTGGCGTTCGTGGTCGAGGAGCTCAAAGACAAGACCGAGACCCACGACATCAACCTGCGCGGGTCACGCAACGTCATCGATTCGGCATATCGAGCAGGCGTGGGGAGAGTGGTGATCGCGTCCAGCATCAACGCGTACGGTGCCGACATAGCTCCGGAGCCGCTCACCGAGAACAGTTATCCCGCAGGCGATCCCAATCGCTACTACTTCTACGACAAGGCCGAGGTAGAACACTATGCGGAGTGGTGGCTGCGTAGGCACCCCGGTGAGATGGCCATCTCCATGTTGCGGTGCACGTACATCGTCGGACCCGACTTCGCCAACGACGGGATCGACCAGTTCACCGGGCCGATCGGCGCGTTCCCGGAAGCGGATCGGGCCTCGTACCAATTCTTGTTCCAGGACGATATGGCCGACGCCTTTCACCGCGCGGCCAAGACCGACCTCGTCGGTCCGTACAACCTGGGTCCGGTGGACTGGGTCGGCGTGCGCGAACTCGCTGCGATGCAGGGCCAGTTGATGTTCGACGTTCCACAGAAAGCGGCGACGCGTATCGCGAACATTGCCTTCGCCCTGGGCCTCACGCCGTTCTCCGGGCAGTGGGTCACGCCCGGAGAGCCCATCGTCGATTCGACCGCGCTCGGTGCCGCCACCGGCTGGGCACCCACCCTCACCTCCCACGAGGCTGCCGCCGTGATGATTCTGCTGCAGGGCAAGTCGCTGCTGAGGAGTCAGGACGCCCTCGAACGCGACCTCGCCTGCGAGGCAGCGTTGCGGCCGGCCTCCGACGCGGTCGCGCTCGCCCGCGCAGACGTCGCCGGCCTCGATGTCGTGCACCGGCAGCTCGACATCGCCGGCGGGCGAGTACACATCGAAGTACACCGATCGGCGACGGCCACCGACCAGTCGGTGGTGCTGGTTGCCGATACCGGTCTGCATGCCCGCTACCTGACACCCGTGGCCGCCGAGATCGCACGGGCAGGCGTCGACGTGGTGGTACTGGATCTCCCCGGCCACGGCCTGAGCACCGGGCTGCGCGGTCGATCATCGGCCACCCAGACCGTGGACGCTGTCGACGCCGCACTGCGCTTCGCTCGCACGCACCTCGACACCGCCCCCATTGCGCTGCGCAGCGGAGTCCGGCACGCGACCGACACCCTGGTCGGCGGCGTGCGTCGGCGCGCAACCGGGTGGACGACACTCGAGGAACCGAAGTGCCCCGACGGGCTGTTGCCTTCTCGAGTTCGCGTGGACGGCACAGCTGCGCTTCCGTTCGTGTCCACTGCGGCGGACGCTCTGGCCTACTGCGCCAGGACGATCGGACTCAGCGCCACCAGCTGAGCCTGCTGCGAACGCGCGCGAACCACGATGCACCGTCGTGGTCCGCCGCCGAGGGCCGGCCCGACGTCACAGCCGACTCCGCGTCGTGCTGTCTTTCCAGGCGGTCGACCTCGGCTCGATTGGTACGCCACCGGGACACCCACGTCTCGACATCCACGGGGCCGAGCGGCACGATCGGCGGGGTAGGAAAGCGAATCCAGTCGACGATGCGAGCGTTGAGCTCGTCCAACACGTCTCGTACGGACTCCTCGCGCCGGAGACCGATCAACGTCGAGGGCAGCCGCTCGATCTCTTTGCGCAACGCCAACGCCGTGGGCAAGAGCGCATCGACCGGCAGGTTCTCTCGCCTCAGATAGCCGCGAACCCACCACAGTTCGTCGTCGGAATCGCCCATCGGGATGGGTTTACCGGTGCCGTCGAGTCCTTCGAATGCGCCGGCGTCCTGCGCCTCGCGGATCTGTTTGTCGACCCAGGACTCGAACGTGACTCCTGGCTTCTTGCGTTCGGTCACTCTATCGACTGTAGAACCGGCCGCGCGCGTTCGCCAGGTGCGCCCGAGACGAGTGAGCCCCGATCCCCTGCAGGGGTCGGGGCTCACTCGAATGCGTCGGCTCAGCCGTATTCGGCGACCAAGCGGTCGAACTCGTCACGGTCGATCACTTGAGGCTCGTTGATGGCCAGCGCCTGGGCGTACTTGCTCGCCAAGTGGTAATCCCGGCCGAGTGGACCGTGCTCGGCGTCGTCCTCGTCCGATTGGATGCTTGCACCCGGCGGCACCTCGTTCTGCAGGCCGTTCGTCTTGCTGCCGAGCAGTGCGTCGAGTTTCGCGGAAATCTTCTGCATGATCTCTTGGTCGTCGGTCATGGCCACCGGGTACCCGAATCGGGCGAAACGACACCGCAGCGCACGAGCTTCGCGCTCCGGGGTTACCTGTCGGTGCCTCGGGGCATGATGGTGGGATGGCCACGCACAGTATCGGCACCGACATCATGGAGAAGCTGTCGCGGCCGACTCGCGAGTGGTTCAACGGCGCATTTCCGGCCCCCACGTCGGCGCAACTCGGTGCGTGGTCGTCCATTTCCAGCGGATCTCACACCCTGGTGGTCGCGCCGACCGGCTCGGGCAAAACGCTGTCGGCGTTCCTGTGGGCCCTCGACGAGCTGGCCCAACTGGGTGCGGACAGCACCCGCAAGACCAAGGTGCTCTACATATCGCCGCTCAAGGCTCTCGCAGTGGACGTCGAGCGCAACCTGCGAGCTCCGTTGGTCGGCATCACTCAGACGGCCAAGCGTCTCGGTCTGAACCCGCCGGAGATTTCCGTCGGAGTCCGCTCGGGCGACACCAGCGCTGCCGATCGCCGGACCATGATCAAGACTCCGCCCGACATCCTCATCACCACTCCCGAGTCCCTCTTCCTCATGCTCACCTCCGCGGCGCGGGACATCCTGGCCGAGGTCGACACGGTGATCGTCGACGAGGTACACGCCGTCGCAGGCACCAAACGTGGCGCGCACCTCGCGGTGTCTCTCGAGCGGCTCGACGCGATGCTGGACAAGCCCGCGCAACGCATCGGCCTGTCCGCGACGGTGCGACCCCACGAGGAAGTGGGCAGATTCCTCGCCGGTGCCGCTCCCATCGAGATCGTCGCCCCACCCGCACCGAAGACCTTCGACCTGACGGTGCAGGTGCCCGTGGAGGACATGACCGAACTCGGCGTCACCGACCCGAATGCGGACACCTCCGCCGCTCCCCCGGCTCAGGGATCGATCTGGCCGCACGTCGAGGAGAAGATGGTCGATCTCATCCTCGAGCACAAATCGTGCATCGTCTTCGCCAACTCGCGCCGGCTCGCGGAACGACTCACCGCGCGGCTCAACGAGGTGTACGCCGAACGTATCGGCGGCGGAGTCGATACCGAGCACAAACCACCATCTCAGGTCGGCACCGCATCCGACGTCAACCACGGTGCCGATCCTCTGCTGGCACGGGCCCACCACGGCAGTGTCAGCAAGGACCAGCGCGCGCTGATCGAAGACGATCTGAAGACCGGTCGTCTGCGCTGCGTTGTGGCCACCAGCAGCCTGGAGCTCGGAATCGACATGGGCGCAGTCGATCTGGTGGTCCAGGTCGAGGCACCGCCGTCGGTGGCCAGTGGCCTGCAGCGCGTCGGTCGCGCCGGCCACCAGGTGGGCGAGATCTCCAAGGGCGTGCTGTTCCCCAAGCACCGCACCGATCTCATCCATTGCGCGGTCACCGTCGAACGCATGACGTCGGGCAAGATCGAGGCCCTCTTCGTCCCGGCCAATCCCCTCGATGTCCTCGCCCAGCAAACCGTCGCAGCGTGCGCACTCGAACCCATCGACGCCGAGGATTGGTTCGAATCAGTCCGTCGCACCGGCAGTTTCGCCACTCTGCCCAGATCTGCCTACGAGTCGACACTCGACCTGCTCTCGGGCCGTTACCCGTCGGACGAGTTCGCCGAACTACGGCCACGGCTCGTGTGGGACCGCGACGCCAACACTCTCACCGGCCGTCCCGGGTCGCAGCGACTGGCCGTCACGTCCGGCGGAACCATCCCCGACCGCGGCCTGTTCACCGTCTACATGGTGGGCGAAAAGCAGTCTCGGGTAGGCGAACTCGACGAGGAGATGGTCTACGAATCGCGAGTGGGCGACGTGTTCGCACTCGGTGCCACCAGCTGGCGCATCGAAGAGATCACCCACGACCGGGTGTTGGTCAGTCCCGCATACGGCCAACCGGGCAGGCTGCCGTTCTGGCACGGAGACGGCCTCGGTCGACCGGCCGAATTGGGCCGGGCCCTGGGCGAGTTTCTGCGGAGCACCACCGACCGCAGCAACCTGGCCGAGCGGCTGAGCACCGACGGTCTCGACGCCAACGCGGTCAACAACCTGATCGCTCTGCTCGACGAACAGTTGGAGGCCACCGGCCAACTGCCCACCGACAAGACGATGATCGTCGAGCGCTTTCGCGACGAACTCGGCGACTGGCGATTGGTGCTGCACTCCACCTACGGTCAGCAGGTACACGCGCCGTGGGCCCTCGCGGTCGGCGCGAGGCTGATCGAGCGATACGGCATCGACGCCGCCCCCACCGCATCCGACGACGGCATCATCGTCCGGCTACCCGATACCGACGACCAGCCGCCCGGCGCGGAACTGTTCGTGTTCGAGCGTGACGAGATCGCCGACATCGTCACCGAGCAGGTCGGTGGATCGGCATTGTTCGCGTCGAGATTTCGCGAATGTGCCGCTCGCGCACTGCTTCTGCCCCGCCGCAACCCTGGCAAGCGCGCACCACTGTGGCAACAACGGCAGCGTTCGGCACAGCTGCTCGACGTCGCTCGTAAATACCCCACGTTCCCGATCCTGCTCGAAACCGTGCGCGAGTGCCTGCAGGACGTCTACGACCTCCCCGCCCTCGAAGACATCCTGGCCCGCATCGGGCGACGCCAGATCAGGATCGTCGACGTCGAGACGCCGTCACCGTCACCGTTCGCGAATTCGTTGCTGTTCAACTACGTCGGCGCTTTCATGTACGAGGGCGACAGCCCGCTCGCCGAACGGCGGGCCGCCGCACTGTCTCTCGATTCAGCTCTGCTGGCCGAGTTGCTCGGACGCGTCGAGCTGCGAGAGTTGTTGGACGACAGCGTCATCACCACCACCGAGCTCGAGTTGCAGCGACTGCCCGAGGACAGACACGCCAAGGACATCGAGGGTGTTGCGGATCTGCTGCGGCTGCTCGGTCCGCTGACCGCCACGGAAGTCGGACAGCGCACCAACGGCGACGAATATCCGCAGTGGCTCGCCGAGTTGGCCGATGCAAAGCGGGCAATGGAAGTTTCGTTCGCCGGCCAGAACTGGTGGACGGCCATCGAGGACGCGGCTCGCTTGCGCGATGCACTCGGTGTTCCGCTACCGATCGGCACTCCCGCCGCGTTCATCGAGCCCGTCGACGACCCACTCGTCGACCTGATCAGCCGGTACGCCCGAACCCACGGACCGTTCACCCTCGACGACGCAGCAGCGCGGTTCGGCGTCGGTACCGCCGTGGTGCGTGACGTCCTGCGCCGACTGGCCGTCGACAAACGCGTCGTCGAGGGCGAATTCCGTCCCGGTGCAACGGGCAGCGAATGGTGCGACGCCGAGGTTCTTCGGCGATTGCGGCGGCGATCTCTGGCGGCGGCACGGCAGGAAGTCGAACCCGTGTCCACCGCCACGCTCGGCCGCTTCCTGCCGGCGTGGCAGCACGTGGACAGTCGCCGGTTGAGCGGGATCGACGGTGTGGCAACGGTCATCGAACAGCTTGCGGGCGTGCCCGTTCCGGCGTCGGCGTGGGAAACTCTCGTGCTCGCCTCCCGGGTGAGCGACTACAGCCCCGCCATGCTCGACGAGTTGACCTCGACCGGCGAGGTGTTGTGGGCGGGGCACGGTGCGATCTCGTCCAAAGACGGCTGGGTGAGCCTGCACATGGCCGACACCGCGCCGCTGACTCTGGTGCCCGCCGCCGAATCCGACCTGTCCGAGTTACAGATTCGCATCCAGGACGCAGTCGCGGGCGGTGGCGCGTACTTCTTCCGCCAGCTCTCCGATACCGTCGGGAGCACCGACGACAATGCTCTGCAGGCTGCGCTGTGGGAGCTGGTGTGGGCCGGACGGCTCAGCAACGACACGTTCGCGCCACTGCGAGCGCTGTTGAACTCCACGGCCACCCGCTCCGCCCCGAGTCATCGATCACCGCGTCGAACCCCGCGCCTGCGTTCCTACCGTCAGTTCGAGCGGCCGTCCCTGCCCACCCGCACCGGCCCACCGACGGCCGGCGGTCGGTGGTCACGGTTGCCCGAACTCGAACCGGACCTCACCGTCCGCGCTCACGCGACCGCAGACGTACTCCTCGAACGCTACGGCGTGGTGACGCGTGGTTCGGTCATGAACGAAGGTGTCCCCGGCGGGTTCGCCACGATGTACAAGGTGCTGACGGGGTTCGAGGATTCCGGTCGCTGCCGACGCGGATACTTCGTCGATTCGCTCGGCGGCGCTCAGTTCTCCACCTCCGACGTCGTCGACCGGTTGCGCAGCTACGACGAACCGAAGAAGAACGCCACTGCCGTGGTGCTCGCCTCGTGCGATCCGGCGAACCCGTACGGCGGTGCACTGCCCTGGCCGAAGGCCGGCGGCGAAGACACCGACGACACGACGAAGCACCGGCCGGGTCGCAAGGCGGGAGCGCTGGTCGTACTCGTTCGTGGGGAGTTGACGATGTTCGTCGAACGTGGCGGAAAGTCGGTGCTGACCTTCGGCGACAACACCGAGGACATCGCTTCTGCAGCAACGGCATTGGCGACCACGGTCAAGCGCGGCGGGGTGGACAAGTTACTGGTCGAACGGATCAACGGTCACGACATCCACGGCACGGACTTCTCCAAGACGTTGACCGCGGCCGGTTTCTCGGCGACTCCCCGCGGACTACGCCTGCGGCGCTGAGGCACCGCACCACTGACGAAGAAGAGAACCGAAGAACGAGAGAGGACGTAGATGCCCGAGGGCGATACCGTCTGGCGCGCCGCCAACACTCTGCGGGCAGCGCTCGAGGGCCAGCAGCTCACTGCCTGCGACATTCGTGTACCCCGTTACGCCACAGTCGACTTCACCGGCGAAACGGTCGAGTCCGTCGCGTCGAGGGGCAAACACCTGCTGATCAGAGTGGGCGGCTACTCGATCCACTCGCACCTGAAGATGGAAGGCACCTGGCACGTCTATGCACTGGGGGCTCGCTGGCGTCGTCCGGCCTTCCAAGCTCGGATCATTCTGAACACCGAGAAGGCGCAGGCCATCGGATTCGAGCTGGGCGTGCTGGAGATCCTCGAGAACGAGGACAACGCTGTCGGCTATCTCGGACCGGATCTACTCGGACCCGACTGGGACCCAGGTGTCGCCCTGACCAATCTGGAGTCGGACCCCGGCCGACCGATCGGCCTGGCCCTGCTCGATCAGCGCAACATAGCCGGACTCGGCAATGTCTACCGCAACGAGATCTGCTTCCTTCGCGGAGTCGATCCCCGCACGCCGGTCGAGGACTCCGGAGACCTGAAGAAGATGATCGACCTGTCCTTCCGCACCATCACCGCCAACAAGAATCGAAATCAGCGCGTCACCACCGGGGATCGTCGCGCGGGCCGTCATTTCTGGGTGTACGGCCGTGAGAACAAGCCGTGCAGGCGGTGCGGTACCACCATCGAGTTCGGACTGATCGGCGACAACCCACTCGAAGAACGGCAGATCTACTACTGCCCGCACTGCCAACCTCGAGGTGTGGCGAGCTAGTCCTGTTCGTGGTGTCCTTTTCGGCGAACCCCGTTCGTCCTTCGTATGTAGGTCGGCGAACGGCGCAGACCACGACGAATCGTCAGGAGCTCACCATGACCGCATACGCAGCCATCGTCTACACCCACGATGCCGACTGGACCTCGCCCGACGTGGCCGACGAGATGGCCGAATACGGTGCATTCAGCGCCTCGGCCGGACCGGCGATCACCGGCGGCGCGGTCCTGTACCCCACGTCGACCGCCACCACGGTGCGTGTGTCGGGCGGCAAAGGCGGTGACGTCCTGACGACGGACGGTCCGTTCGCCGAAGCAAAAGAGGTACTCGCTGGGTTCTTCCTCCTCGAGGCACCGGACCTCGACGCGGCGATCGCGATGGCAGCGCAGATTCCCGCGGCGTGGAACGGAGCAATCGAAGTCCGGCCGGTCATCCCGATGGCTCAGTGAGCACACCGGCCGAGCAGCTGTCGGCCACGATCCGTGACGAGGGTCGCCGAGTGTTGGCGACCCTCGTCCGCATCACCGGCAGTCTTGCCGTAGCCGAAGATGCGGTCTCCGAGGCCGTGGTGGCCGCACTCGACCACTGGCCTCGATCGGGCGTCCCCGACAACCCACGAGCGTGGCTCACGACCGTCGCGCGCAACAAGGCTCTCGACATCGTCAGACGCGAGGCCGGCCGCAGCGTGAAGGAGCGAGAGGCAGCGAATCTTGCACTGCTGACCCAAGATTGGCGTGCGGAAGACGAAGACTCGATCAGCGACGACATGCTGCGGCTGGTGTTCACCTGCTGCCACCCGGCGCTCTCCGTCGAGGCACAGGTGGCGTTGAGCCTGCGCACCCTCTGCGGGCTCGCCACGGTCGACGTCGCCCGCCTGATGCTCGTGCCGGAAGCCACGATGGCCAAACGGCTCACACGCGCGAAGAAGAAGATCGCCGCTGCCAACATTGCGTACCGAGTACCGGACTCGGCGGAATTACCGCAACGACTCGACGCGGTGGCCACCACCGTGTATTTACTGTTCACCGCCGGGCATCTCGGGGGCGAGACGCTGGTGCGGCCCCAGCTGTGTGACGAGGCAATTCGCCTGGCCCGTCTCATGATCGAGCTCATGCCGGACGAGCCATCCCTTCGAGCACTACTGGCACTGATGCTGTTCACGGACTCGCGCCGGGCTACGAGGATCGACGAGGAGGGCGGCCTGGTCAGGCTCGAAGACCAGGACCGATCTCGCTGGAATCGGGAGGCGATCGAGGAGGGCATGCAGTGGGTGGGCAGTGCACTACGTCGCAGCGACACCCGACCGAACCGGTACACCGTTCAAGCAGCCATCGCGGCATGTCACTCCGGCGCGGCAACCTACGCCGACACCGACTGGTCTCGGATCGTCGAGCTGTACGACGTGCTGTCCGGGGTGGAGAACACACCGATCGTGGCACTCAACCGAGCGGTGGCCGTCGGGGAAAGTCGAGGTCCTGCCGCCGGACTCGAAGCACTCGATGCCATCGCCTCGCTGGGCGGGCATTATCTGTGGCATGCCTGTCGAGCTGTGATGCTGGATCGACTCGGCCGAGCGGAGGAGGCCAGAAGTGCACGAACAACCGCTCTGTCTCTCGACCCGTCGCCGGCGGAAGGGGCGTTTTTACGCGCGCAGCTCGAATCGCCGGTAGGTCCCGACCAGCACCGCCCGGGCGAAATCTGACGGCTCACTGTCAGGTGAGACCAAGCCTGCTCACAGCTTCGCCGATCACCATGGATCGTATGTTGACACTTGCGATACTCACCCTGCTGGTCATGGCTGTCTTCGGCGCGACGGCTGCTCGCGCACCGCGGACGCTGGTTCGGGTTCCGTGACTCAGAGGGTCCGGACGGGTTCGAGAATTTCCTGACGCGCTTCGGGGGCGACGACCCGCAGAGCGTCGGCAGATTCGTCGTCCGGCTGACGCTGCGACGCGATCTCGGCCTCGACCCGAGCCCGGTACGTGTCGACCTCACGGTCGACCGTGGCCTCGTCCCAACCCAGGATCGGGGCAATGAGTGCGGCGACCTGACCCGCGCAGTTCATCCCACGATGCGAGTACTCGATGGAAATCCGGGTGCGCCGCGAGAGCACGTCCTCGAGGTGCAGGGCGCCCTCGGCCGCAGCGGCATAGACCACCTCGACCTGCAGATAAGCGGGCGCGTCGGTCAACGGTTGCAGCAGTTCGGGTTTGCCGTCCGCCATGGCCAGCACCTCGTCGATCAGCGAGCCGTACCGGTCCAGCAGATGAGTCACTCGGTGCGGATGCAGCCCGTGTACTTCGCCCAGGTGCGGGGCCTGATTGACCAGCGCGAAGTAACCGTCCGCGCCGACGAGCGGCACCTTCTCGGTGATCGACGACGCCACCCGCGCCGGGATGTCCTCGGCCGCGAGATCCACTGCGTCCTCGGCCATCACCCGGTAGGTCGTGTACTTGCCACCTGCGATGGCAATGAGTCCCGGTGCCACCCGCGCCACCGCGTGCTCACGGGACAGCTTGGACGTCTCGTCGCTCTCACCCGCCAGTAGCGGCCGCAATCCCGCGTAGACGCCGTCGATGTCGTCGTGCGTGAGCGGCGTGACGAGCACCCCGTTGACTTCTCCGAGAATGTAGTCGATATCGGCTTTGGTCGCGGCGGGGTGCGCGAGATCTAGGTTCCAGTCGGTATCGGTGGTGCCGATGATCCAGTGCGCGCCCCACGGAATGATGAACAGCACGGACTTCTCGGTGCGCAGAATGATCGCGGCTTCGCTGACGATCCGATCGCGCGGCACCACGATGTGCACACCCTTCGAGGCCCGTACTCGGAAGCGACCACGCATGTTCGACAGCGACTGAATTTCGTCTGTCCACACGCCCGTGGCGTTGATCACCACGTGCGCACGCACCTCGGTGGTGGCCCCGGTCTCCGAATCTCGTACTCGCACACCGGAAACACGGTCGGCTTCACGGAGGAACCCCACGACCTGAGTGGACGTACGCACCACTGCGCCGTAGTGGGCTGCCGTTCTGGCGACGGTCATCGTGTGCCGCGCGTCGTCGACGACGGTGTCGTAGTACCGAATTCCGCCGATCAGCGATTTCCGTTTGAGGCCGGGCGACATCCGCAGGGCACCCGAACGGGTCAGATGCTTCTGTTGCGGAACCGATTTGGCACCGCCCATCCGGTCGTACAGAAAGATGCCCGCCGCGATGTACGGGCGCTCCCACCCCCGATGGGTGAGGGGGAACAGGAATTTCAGCGGTTTGACCAGATGCGGCGCGAGTGTGGAGAGCGAGAGTTCACGTTCGTGCAGCGCCTCACGGACGAGTCCGAACTCGAGTTGTTCGAGGTAGCGAAGGCCACCGTGGAACATCTTGGACGAGCGAGAGGACGTGCCCGACGCGTAGTCACGCGCCTCCACGAGCGCCACCTTCAGGCCTCGTGTTGCCGCGTCGAGCGCGGCACCCGAACCCACGACGCCACCGCCGACGACCACGACGTCGAATTGTTCGCGTCCGAGCTGGTCCCACGCCTCCACCCGTTGGGCGGGTCCGAGGAACTTCGTGTTCGATCGGTTGCTCACTGGGCGCTCCCTGTCCTCGAAAATTCCTCGCGATGTCTCCCATGTCAGGCTACCGCCCCAGGTCGGCCGAGCGCAGAACCAGCGCAGGCTGGTCGCGGTTCAGCTCCGCCGTGTCATCGACGCATGTGCCGCGCTCAGCCGCCGCACCGCATCGTTCAGCACCTCCGGTGTGGAGCCGGCGAAGCTCAGCCTCAGCGAGTGGCGGAAGCACTCGGCCGACGTGGACGTTGCAGCGCGCACGAACGCGCTACCCGGCACGAACGCGACGCCGTGCGCGAGCGCCGCAGCGAGCAGCTCGGTGGTATCGGTCCCGTCGCGAAAGGTCGCCCACGCGAACATTCCACCTGTGGGTCGCGAGACGTCCAGCGCCGAACCGAATTCCCCGGACAGAGCGCTCGTCAATGCGTCTGCGCGACAACCGTACTCGCGCCGAAGATCGGTCAGGTGGTCCGCCAGCCACTCGGTGTCGCCCAGCATGTCCGCTGCCATCAGCTGTGTCAGCGAGGAACCGCACAGATCGGCACCCTGTTTGAGCAGTTCCACCGCCGCGCACACTCGGGGCGGGGCAACGAACCATCCCACGCGCAGAGTCGGCGCCAGGATCTTCGACGCGCTCGACAACCTGACGACCCGATCGCTGTGGCACGCAATCGGCGAAGGAGGCGGTCCGGATTCGATTGTGTCGAACCAGATCTCGCCGTAGGGATCGTCCTCGATGATCCAGAATCCGTACCGGTCGGCCAGGGCCGCGAGTCGGCGACGGCGAGCCTCGGTCATCGTCACGCCGCGGGGGTTGTGAAAGTTGGCGACCGTATGGACCACCGCGGGCCGCAGGCCGGCGAGCAGCCGCGCTTCGAGCTCGTCGACATCCATCCCGCCATCGGTGATGGGGATGGATTCGATCTGTGCCTCGGCAATCGAAAACACCTGCAGCGCTCCGGTATACGCCGGCTCGTCGACCACCACGACGGCACCCGGGTCGATCAGCGCCTGCGCGAGCAGTGTCAGGGCCTGCTGCGATCCGTGCGTCACAACGACGGTGTCAGTCGGAACCGTCACTCCCCCGCGCACAGCGCTCTCTCTGGCGGCGATCACGTTGCGCAGTGTGCGGTGGCCGGGGGTCTCGCAGTACTGCACTGCGTCCGAGTGTCGCAGCACTGCGTCCGCTGCGGCAGCGATGCGGTCGACCGGTATGAGATCTGTGGCCGGTAAACCGCCGGCCAGGCTGATGATCTCGTCGCGAGCGGTCAGGGCCAGAAGGTCGCGGATGGCCGAGCTGTCGAGTGTTGCGGTGCGTCGGGCCAAGCCGGCAGGCGGATGAATCGAAGACACGAAAGAGACTCCAGGGCAGCAGGGACGGGAAGAACGGCCCGCGGATCCGCAGAGTCGAAGAGAGAGCGGACGGGTGTGTCCGCTCTCTCGACTATGTCATGTGCGTCCGGAATATGAAACGCACTTCTCACATTGTGAAATCAGTCCAGGTCGTCGTGCGCCATCAACTGACGCGCGGCCTCGATGACCGAACCCGACAGCGACGGATAGACCGAGAACGTGTTGGCCAGGTCGTTCACCGACAGATTGTTCTGCACGGCCATCGCGATCGGAAGAATCAACTCCGATGCGCTCGGAGCAACCACCACGCCACCGATGACCACACCGGTGGCGGGGCGACAGAAAATCTTGACGAAACCACGCTTGAGACCACTCATCTTCGCTCGCGGGTTGGTCGTCAACGGCAACATCACCGTGCGTGCCGGTACGTCGCCTGCATCGATCGCGGACTGTGCGACGCCGACCGATGCGATCTCGGGCCGCGTGAACACCGCCGACGCTACGGTCTTGAGCTTGATGGGACTGACGGCCTGGCCCAGGGCGTGGTACATCGCGATGCGTCCCTGCATCGCGGCCACCGACGCCAACGGCAGCAGACCCGTGCAGTCACCCGCCGCGTAGATGCCCGCGACCGCGGTACGAGACACGCGGTCGACACGCAGGTATCCACCCTTGTCGAGCTCGATCCCGACCTTCTCCAAACCGAGTCCCGACGTGTTCGGGACCGATCCGACGGTCATCAGCGCGTGGCTGCCCTCGACGGTGCGCCCGTCGGACAGCGTGACGACGATACCGTCGTCGGTGCGGACGACCGAGTCTGCGCGGGCATGCTTGACGAGGGTGACGCCACGTTCGTTGAACGCGTCTTCGAGCACCAGGGCAGCGTCCTCGTCCTCGTGCGGGAGGACGCGATCGCGGCTCGATACCGCGGTGACCTTGACGCCCATCTCGGTGTAGGCCGAGACGAACTCGGCACCGGTCACACCGGATCCCACGACGACAAGGTGTTCTGGCAGTGCTTCGAGGTCGTACAACTGCCGCCAGTTGAGAATGCGTTCGCCGTCCGGCTCGGCACCCTTGACGACGCGGGGGCGCGCTCCGGTGGCGACGAGGACGACATCGGCGTCGAGAATTCGCTCCTCGCCGTCGGCCAACACCGCCTTGATCTGGTGCGAGGCCAATCCGACGTGCGTGTCGATCATCTCGGCGCGACCGGCCAGTATTTCGACGCCCACCGAGGTGACCCGGTGCGCGATGTCGGTGGACTGCGCCTGCGCGAGGCTCTTCACTCGCGAATGAATCTGGGGCAGCGCGACCGCTGCCTGTGATGGGTCGAGTGAGATTCCGAGGTCGCTCGCGCGACGCATCTCGGTGCGAATGCCGGTCGAGGCGATGAACGTCTTCGACGGCACGCAGTCCCACAGAACGCAGGCACCACCGATGCCGTCGGAATCGACGAGCGTCACCTGTCCGCCGTGCTGCGCCGCCACCAATGCTGCTTCGTACCCTGCCGGACCACCACCGATGATCACAATCCGGGTCATTGATCCTCTTCTCGCGTGCTGAAATCTTTGTACTGTGTCACGTCAACGGTATTGCAGTGTCCGGTTCCGCGCGTCGGTAAGGCTAGCTTCACTCCACCCGCCGCTCGGCGTACCTGCGACGACGCACCGAAACACCACCACGGGGCGTCAACGGGCGGCGATACGGTTTAGGCTGGCCGACGTGCCAATTTATGCCGCCTACGGATCGAACATGCATCCGGAGCAGATGTTGCAGCGTTGCCCCCACTCACCGCTGTCGGGAACCGGGTGGCTGCACGGGTGGCGCTTGACCTTCGGCGGTGGCGACATCGGCTGGGAGGGCGCGCTCGCCACGATCGTCGAGGACCCGGACTCACAGGTCTTCGTGGTGCTCTACGACGTCTCCGACGAGGACGAGGAAAGCCTGGATCGGTGGGAGGGCTCGGAGCTCGGCATCCACCGCAAGATCCGGCTGCGCATCGAGACCGGAGGCGAGCCGGTCCTCGCGTGGCTCTACGTTCTCGACGCCTACGAGGGTGGCCTACCGTCGGCACGCTACCTCGGGGTCATGGCCGAGGCAGCCGAAATTGCCGGTGCCCCAGCCGAATACGTTCGCGACCTACGCACCAGGAACAGCCGCAACGTAGGGCCCGGTACAGCCTCGTAGCCAGAAGGACAGATCAGAAGTAGTTCTTCATCACCGACGCCACCCAGGCCGGCTCGGTCACGTCTTCACGTGTCGGAACCATGGACTGAAGGAACGGCTTGACGTCGAATATCGGTGACCCGTCGATCGCGTCGAGACCGCGGACCCGGATGCGCAGACCTTGGACCTCGACGATCTCGCACCGCGACACTCCGAGGTGATTCGGCCGGTCCTTGACGCGTTGCGCCAAGACGCCAACCCGAGGGAGCGTCGTATCACCGCGGGGGTGGCGCGAGCCGAGTGTCGTCGAGTCCGGATCGCACAGGTGGAACCGATAGACGACCTCGAGGTGAGAGAACTCCTCGAGCCCGAGAGTCGCATCGGCGTCCAGCACGGTCTCGTCCAGTTCGATCACGGACACGACTGCACCCCAGTTGTCGTCCACCACCTCTGCGCGATCGGAGCGAACGACCCCGATCGGTGAGACCGCGAAATCCACGGTTACCCCTCCGCTAGTTCGGGTCCAATGCGATTCCGGTCATCACCTTCACACCCACGGCCAAGGCTCGCTCGTCGAGGTCGAATGTCGGCTGATGGATGTCGAGTTGCGGACCGGTCCCCGACCACACGCCCAGTCGGGCCATCGCTCCCGGCACGTTCTCCAGGTACCACGAGAAGTCCTCGCCGCCACCGGACTGCGCCGTGTCGGCCAATGCTGTCGGGCCGACTCGGCCGATGGCCTTCTCGAAGGTGGCCGTGGACGCCGGGTCGTTCACCACGGGCGGTACGCCGCGACGGTAGTGCAGCTCGAAGCGCACCCCGGTCGGTGCCAGCAGACCGGTGACGATCTCGGAAACGAGCGGCTCGAGCAGCGCCCACGTTTCGTGGTCGCCGGTCCGTACTGTTCCGGTGAGCATGCCGGTCTGCGGAATGGCGTTGGGGGCCTGCCCCGCCACGACCGCGCCCCAGACCATCACTGTGCTGGTTCGCGGATCGATTCGTCTGCTCAACATGCCGGGCAGCCCGGTGATGACGGTGCCCAACGCGTAGACCAGATCGGTCGTCAGATGCGGCCTCGACGTGTGCCCGCCCGGCGAGTCCAGACGCAATTCGACGGTGTCGGCGGCGGAGGTGATGGCCCCGACACGCACTCCCACCTGCCCCACCTCGAGCCGAGGATCGCAATGCAACGCGAAAATCTTCGACACCCCGTCGAGCGCACCCGCGGCAACGGCGTCGAGTGCACCGCCCGGCATGACCTCTTCGGCAGGCTGGAAGATCAGCCGAACCCCGTACTGCAGGTCCGGCAGCGACGCCAGCGCTAGTCCGGTCGCCAGCAACACCGTGGTGTGGGCATCGTGCCCGCACGCGTGGGATACGCCGGGAACCGTCGACGTGTACGGCGCACCGGTGATCTCCTGCAGCGGCAACGCGTCCATGTCCGCGCGCAGCGCGACGCGCGGGCCGTCGGGACCGATATCGCAGATCAAGCCCGTGCCGCCGGGCAGCGGCTTGGGTGACAGGCCTGCCGCCGAGAGCTGCTCCATGACGAACGCCGTCGTAGCGAATTCACGACGGGCCAGTTCCGGATGGGCGTGAATGTGCCGACGCCACAGGGACAGATCTTCTGTGTGAGCCTGAATCCACCGATCGATCGCGGCTTCACGTGAACTCATCGCTGCACCGCCGATCGAGCGTTCACACCGTCGAGCAGACGCGCCCGGGTCTGTGGATCGGCTGCGGCGCGAGCGGCCGTTCCGGCGAGGGCGAGAGCACCGTCGAGCAGTGCACGATCGGCGGACTCGGTGACACACGCTGCGGCGAACTCCGGTTGATGCGTCACCGCCCCTCCGGCATCGAGGCCGACGACGGGGTGGATTCCGGGTAGAACATTCGTCACGTTTCCCATGTCAGTGCTGCCCAACGGGCGAAATCCTTCCAAATCCGGTGCCAAGGGCGACCGTCCCAATGATTCGATTTCCTGACGAAATGCCGCCACCAGCCACGAATCCGGGGTCAGGGCCGCGTACGTCGGCGACACCGTGCGGATTTCGTGTGTGCATCCGGTGGCAATGGCACCCGCCGCGAAACAGGCGAACGTCTTCTTCGTCAGCGCCTCGAGTGACTCGGTGCTGTTCGCGCGAAGATAGTAGAGCAGCTCGGCATGTCCGGGCACGATGTTCGGCGCGACGCCGCCGTCGCTGACGATGCCGTGCAGTTGCTGTCCGGGCGAGAGGTGTTGCCGAATGAGGCCGAGCGCCACCTGTGCGACGGTGACGGCATCGCCCGCGTTGATTCCCCACTCGGGGGCGGCCGAGGCATGGGCAGCGCGGCCGGTGAATTTGACGGCAACGTCGGCCAATGCCAGCGACGTCGCGCCCACGATGTCGAACGGGCCCGGATGCACCATCAGTGCGGCACCGATGTCGTCGAAGACGCCGCGCTCGAGCATCAGGACCTTGCCGCCGCCGGTTTCCTCGGCAGGGGTGCCGAGCACTCGGACCGTGATGCCGAGCGCATCGGCCACCGGCGCGAGCGCCAGGGCGGCACCCACCGCGGACGCGGCGATGATGTTGTGGCCGCAGGCATGACCGATCTCGGGCAACGCGTCGTACTCCGCGCAGATTCCGATCACGAGCTCACCGCTACCCACCGACGCGGTGAATGCGGTGTCGATGCCGGCGACCCCGGATTCGATCTCGAAATGGTGGGCGCGAAGCGTGTCGAGGACCTTCGCAACGCTGCGGTATTCCTCGAACGCCAGTTCCGGTTCTGCGTGAATCGAATGCGACAGCGCAACCACTTCGTCGGTTGCGTGAGCGAGCGCGCGGCCGATCTCCTCGCCCACGGCGGCACTGTTCGGTTCGTCGATCACGAGAGACAGTGTGTCACTAGCGCGGCGGCGTGTCGGAACGGCTGTGCCGACTCCGAGCCCGAACAGTGCCGGACGAGGCTAGTTGCCGAAGCTGAAGTTGCTGTCGTCCGTCGGCGTCGTCAGCGCAGCGAGCAGGTCCACGTGCATCCGACTCTTGATGCCGGCCAGGTTCGCTCCCCGGGTGCTGGTCAGCGCCGCCGCCTTGGCAACGGCGTCGGAGACCACGGATTCCTCGGACGCGGTGGCCTCGACGATTCCTGCGGCCACCGCATCGGCCCCGCCGTAACGACGGCCGGTCAGCATCGCCTCGACGGCGGTCTGCTTGGGCAGCCTGGAGTTGATCAGGGCAGACATGCCGACGGTGAACGGCATGTTGAGGTTGACCTCCGGCAGGCAGTAGAAGCCTCGGTCTGCGCGCTGGATGCGGAAATCCTGCGATGTTGCGAACATCGCGCCGGCACCGAACGCATGGCCCTGCACCGCTGCGACCGTGGGCATCGGGAACGCCAGCAGCCGCGTGTAGAGCGTGTGCACGCGGTCGAGGTACCAGGTGATCCGGTCCAGGTTCGCGAACAGCCAATCGGTATCGAGTCCGTTGCTGTAGAACTTGCCTGCCGAGGTGGTGACCAGCGCGGCCGGACCGGTCGATGCCTCGACCTCGTCGAGCAGTGCATGGACGGCATCTATCCAGTCGGGGTGGAACCTGTTCTCTGGATTGCCCGCGCCCTCCTGGGCACCGAGGAACAAGATGTGGACATCACCGTCGCGTTCGAGATAAGGCATGCAGCGGATACTACTCGGCGGTAACTTCCCGGTCGCACCGTCTCGGTTCCACATCCATCGCAGCGATCTCATACTGTTGTTCATCGTGGCAACTTCCGACGCACGAGCAACCGATCCCGTGACCGATCCCGATGCGGCGGCGCGCACCGCCGCCGATGCTCTCGCTGCAGCGACCGGCATCGACACCCATACCGTCGCCATCGTCCTCGGCTCCGGCTGGCAGGCGGCCGCAGATGTCTTCGGCTCCCCCACCGCGACCGTGCGCATGGCCGATCTCCCCGGCTTCGCGCCGCCGTCCGCGTCAGGCCACTCCGGCACGATCACCTCGGTGGACGTAGGCGGAACCCACACTCTGTTACTTCAGGGCCGTACCCACGCCTACGAGGGCCACGACCTCCGACGCGTCGTGCACCCGGTGCGCACCGCGATCGCGGCAGGCGCGACGACCGTCGTCCTCACAAACGCCGCCGGCGGCATCCGTGAAGGCATGAGCGTCGGCCAACCCGTTCTGATTTCCGATCACCTCAACCTGACCGCCCGTTCGCCGCTCGTCGGCGCCGAATTCGTCGATCTCGTCGGTGCCTACTCACCCGAACTCCGCGCTCTCGCGGCCGAGATCGATCCGTCTCTCGAGGACGGCGTCTACGCGGGACTGCCGGGCCCTCACTACGAGACGCCTGCCGAAATCAAGATGCTGCGCACGTTCGGTGCAGATCTGGTGGGCATGTCGACGGTGCACGAGACGATCGCCGCCCGTGCAAAGGGTGCTCGCGTGCTGGGAATTTCGTTGGTCACCAACCTCGCTGCCGGCATGACCGGAGAACACCTCGATCATTCCGAAGTGCTCGCTGCGGGCAAGGATTCGGCAGCTCGGATGGGCGCTCTGCTGCACGAGTTGGTCACCCGACTGTGATCGAGGATCTCACCGAGCGTGTGCAACGCTGGATCGCGGGAGATCCCGATCCGGCGAGCCGCGTCGAACTCGACGGCCTCTCCGATTCCGAACTCGCGGACCGATTCAGCGGTCCGTTGACCTTCGGCACCGCCGGCCTCCGAGGGCCGGTGCGCGCCGGCCCGAACGGCATGAACGTCGCCGTGGTCGTGCGAGCAACCGCCGGTATCGCAGCGTGGCTGCTCGGGCAGGGCCTCGGCGGATCCACCGTCGTGGTGGGCCGTGACGCGCGCACCGGTTCGGAACAGTTCGCCTTCGCAGCGGCGGAAACGTTGGCCGCGCAGGGATTTTCGGTGGTCCTTCTCCCTCGACCACTCCCCACGCCCGTTGTCGCCTTCGCCGTACGGGCGCTCGATGCCGAGCTGGGGGTGCAGATCACCGCATCGCACAACCCGGCCGCCGACAACGGGTACAAGGTGTATCTGCGGGGCGGGTCGCAGTTGATTCCGCCGAGCGATGCCCAGATCGAGGCGCTCATCGAGGCCAGCGCAGATGCAGTCGACGTGCCTCGCACAGCCGTCGAGCCCAGCGGCTCGGACATCGCGTCGCGCTACCTCGATTCGGTTGTGAGACTGCCCCGTTCGAGATCACGCGATGTTCGTATCGCCCTGACTGCACTGCACGGCGTCGGCGGAGAACTCGCCGTGGCGGCACTGCGCGGCGCTGGGTTCCGCGACATCCGGGTGGTCGAGGAGCAGTTCGAGCCCGATCCGTCCTTCCCGACGGTGACCTTCCCCAACCCGGAAGAGCCGGGTGCTGCGGACGCGGTTCTCGCGCTGGCGGCCGAGACCGACGCCGACCTCGCCGTGGCACTCGACCCCGATGCCGATCGCTGCGCAGTCGGAGTCCGAGACGCTCACGGTTGGCGGATGCTGACCGGGGACGAAACCGGCGCTCTACTGGCCGACTACCTGCTGCGTGACGCACCGCCCGGCTCACTGGTGGCCAACACCATCGTGTCCTCGCAGCTGCTCTCGGCACTGGCACCGGCCCGCGGCGCGCGCTATGCCCGCACACTGACCGGTTTCAAATGGCTCGTGCGCGCCGGAGACGGCCTCGTGTACGCCTACGAAGAAGCGATCGGTCACTGCGTAGATCCGAATGTGGTGCGAGACAAGGACGGGATCTCTGCCGCCGTCGTACTGGCGGACCTCGCGGCAGCGCTGAAGCAGGACGGACGCACGCTACTCGACGCACTCGACGACCTCGCCGTCGAATTCGGAGTCCACAGCGGCGCGCAGGTGTCGCGCCGAGTGCAGGATCTCACCGACATCGGGGACATGATGCGCCGACTGCGCAGTACGCCACCGACCGAGCTGGCCGGACGCACGGTGACCGTCATGGACTACGCCCACCGGGACGACGAGTTGCGCACCGACGCAGTCGAAATCGTGGGATCCGGGCTCCGGGTCATCGTGCGGCCGTCCGGGACCGAACCCAAGCTGAAGGCGTACCTCGAGGTCGTCGAGCCCGTCTCGGACCGGCAGGATCTGGCAAGGGCGAGAGCGACGGCGGACGAACTCCTGGCCCAGCTCTCCGCGTTCGCAAAAGAGCTGTAACTCAGAACAGTGCCGACTGCACCGCAGGCAGATCGGACGTGAAGGCCCCGAGCTCGATGCGCCGACCCTTCAATGCCGCCAGATCCGCGACGTAGGTCTGCTCGTCGACCGAGGCGATCACCGCCTGCCCGACGCATGTCCTGATCTGCAGTCCATGAGAGCCGGTTGCGACATCGGCGGGGTAGGCAACCCGAGTATCGTTTTCGCTCAATGTTTCCCGCCCCGCAGGCGGAGTCCACCGCTCCGCGATCGGCCGACATCCGCCGATCGCGGCGTCGGTCAACAGCTGACGGACCTGCTCCGCACGCGCGGCAGTGCCTGCCTCCAACCGGTCGAGATCGAGTGGCACGCACAGCGATGCTGCTTTCGTCGCCGACCGTACGGCCTGCCGTAGTCCGAGCCTTTCGGTCACCAGGTCCTCGGCGACACGCACGGCCTTGCCGTCGTCCGCGTGCGCGACGTACTGCGCACAGATAGCCCCCTGCTCGGCCAGCCGACCCCATTTGCGAGTCTGCGCGGCCGTCCCGATCTTGAAGGTGCCGTTGGCAAACGCCGCCAGGTAGAGCCAATGCGGTGCCATGACATGCTTTTCCAGATCGCGGGAGACGAATCCGCTGCGGTGCACGGTATGAACGAAACGAAACACGTCTTTGTCCGCGCACCGTGCACACTGGCTTGATCCGACGGCCGGCTCCCGGCCCGGGCACGGAACGTACCGCGGCGGCCCGTCCGCAGTGAATGCCGTTCGGCCCGTGCAGTATCGGTCTGCCGCACCGCCGAGAGCGCGGTAGCTCAGTGTGTTACCCACCAGCTCCTGAAACTCGACCTGCTCGGCCTCGATGTCGAGCAGGCGCAACCGCGGGGTGTCAGGACCGGCGGAGGGCCAGGACACCCCGAGCGCGAGCAGGGTTGCACCGGAGCGAATCAGCGGGGCCCGAACTGACGGTCGCCCGCGTCGCCGAGGCCCGGGACGATGAAGGCATTGTCGTTGAGTCCGTCGTCGATGCTCGCGGCAACGAGTCGCACCGGGAGTCCCGATGCTTCGAGCGCTGCGACGCCTTCGGGGGCGGCCACGACGCAGATGGCAGTGACATCGGTTGCGCCGCGTCCGACGAGCAGCTCGATCGTGTGCACCATCGATCCGCCGGTCGCCAGCATGGGGTCGAGCACATAGACCGGAGTCTGGGACAGGTCGTCGGGCAGGGACTCCATGTAGGGCACCGGCTGATGCGTCTGCTCGTCCCTGGCCATCCCGACGAACCCGACGCGAGACTGTGGAATCAGACCGCTCGCCTTCTCCACCATGCCGAGACCGGCACGCAGTACGGGCACGAGCAGCGGCGGACGAGCCAACCGGGTTCCCTGGGTGACTGCGACGGGAGTACGTACCTCGAACGTGTCGATGTCGGCGTCCCTGGTGGCCTCGTACACCAGCATGTGGGTGAGCTGGCGGAGCGCAGTGCGGAACGTGGCGTTGTCGCTCCGCTCGTCCCGCATGGTGGTGAGCAGGGCGGCGGCCAGTGGGTGGTCGACCACGTGTGTATCCATGTCTCACAGGATAAGGCCCAGCACCATGAGGCCCCACACGATGAGCCCCAGCGGAGGAGATCGCCGAGACGCACGGTGAACGGCAAGTCGTGGGAACCGATGTGCCCGCAGTCGCGTCGAACCAGTTGGGCGTCGCATTCGGCGACTGCGCGAACGCACGCGATTTCAGGGGGACTCATGGACGAACTCGTCGTCGAGACCGAGGGGGTGCTCGCCTACGGTGCGGCTGCGTCGACCATGGCCGAGCAGATCGCGGCGGCCGGTGCTGCCGCCGCTGCCTGCGGGCCCGCCGTGTTGGCGCCGGTGTTCGGCCTGATCGGGCAGGAATTTCTGGCCACGGTGACCGGAACCCATCTGGCGCATACCGATGCGGTCGTTCGCCTGGCGGGAGCGGTGGCGAGCCTCGGTTCTGCGGCCGCCGATGCTGCGGTGTCGTACGCCCGCACCGACGACGCAACCGGGGCGGCCGTCACGGCCCACTCTGCCGGTCGCGCACCGGACGCTCGGTAAGCGGCGATGATCGATCTACTGTCTCGCCCCATCGTCGAGCTACTCGGTGCCTTCGGCGGCGGTACCGTTCCCTCCGGAGGCCCCGCGGACGTGTTGCGACTGTCGTCGGCTGCGATCGAGGCCGCCCAGGGAATCGGCCGCATCGCGATCACCGAACTTGCTTCGAACTGGAACGGCGACGCCGCGGACGCAGCACTTCGGTACGCCGAGAACGCTCATGCGAGTGCTCTGGCCCTTGCCGATCACGCGGACGATATCGCCGCCGTCGTCGATCGGGCATGTCGGGATACCGAGCAGGGTTTCGTCGAACTACAGGCAATAGTGCAGTCGTTCGTGGGCATCGCCCTTTCCGCAGGACCGATCATCGCCACCCCGATGGGGCAGACGATGCTGATCTCGGCCGCGATCGAGCACCTCGAGCGCGCTCTGGCGGTGGTCGCGCGTGTGCGCGCCGAACTGGCCGTGCACGCTGCGACAGCCGGCGAGCTGGCCTCCCCGCCCGCGGTCCCCACACCCATCGACTCCGGCCCGGCAGCGGTGCCGGGCTCGCCCTCGAACCTGATGACCTCACCTGCAACGGCTCAGGTGATCGAGACCGGGGAGAAGCTGGCGAAGACGTTCGCGCAGTCGCTCTCACACACCGGCGGCACGCCGGACTCCCCCGGAGCCGTTGGAGCACAGCACTTCTTGGGCAATTCGGCGATGGATTCGCCCGGCGCCGGGGACGCCGACCGAGGAGTAGAGGTGCGATTGCCCGACGGGAGCACCGTCACCGCCCCCAACGCCGAAGCCGCAGGTGCCGTTCGCAGCGCGCTGACGCAGCAGGGCGTCCCCTACGCCTGGGGCGGTACGACGCCGGGCACCGGACTGGACTGCAGTGGGTTGACGCAATGGGCGTACGCACAGCAGGGCGTCGACATCCCCCGGCTGGCGCAGGAACAGGACATCGGCACATCGGTGGCGGCCGGTGACGTGCAGCCCGGCGATCTCGCGGTGTGGGACGGCCACGTAGCGATGGTCATCGGCAACGGCCAGCTCGTCGAGGCGGGAGACCCGGTGCAGGTAGGACCGATCAGAACGACCAACAGCGACATGGCATTCAAGGGCTTCTACCGCCCGACCCAATAACGGTCGGACCGAACGAGAGGCAGACCGAATGAGAGGAAGTCGATGACGGACGCGAACACCACCGTCGTCAGCGCGGTATCGGCAACTCGATCCGGCTCGGTATACGTTCGCGCCACCGAGCATGGAGTGCCGATCGCAATCGCTATCGACGAAGGTGAACTACGTTTCGGGGGAACAGCATTGGCGTCGACGATCCTGGATCGATGCACGCGGGCGACCACAGCCGCTCGGGCACAGCGCCGAATCCGGTTGGCCGAGGACGGGGTTCCCGCCGACATCCTCCATCGCCTGGGTCTGCCGACCGACGCCCGAGTGGCCGCCGACGCGAACGACGATCTGGCCCAGGATCCGGCACCCACGAGTTGGTTGCGACCGGTATGACCCACTCTCACCCCACCGATCTCGACACCGTGATCGACAACGCCCGATGCCGGCTCGACGGATTGCGTGAGACACAGGAGCGCGTCGAGCAAATCAGGATTCGAGTGGCCTCGCCCAACGGGCTCGTGACCGTCGTCGCGGACGGAACCGGGGCCATGGTCGGCCTCGATCTCGCGGAGGATCTCGGATCGGTGACTGCCCGCGAACTCGCGTCGACCATCGTTCTCACAGCCGCCGAGGCGGCGTCCGCAGCGTTGGACCAGCGCGAGACCATCCTGCAAAGTCTGCAGGCTTCGTTCACAGACTCCTGAGATAGGCTTCGCGCCATGGCTGGAGACATCATCCCGATCGAACTCGGTCTGACCGCCGGTGACTTCTCGACACTGTGGGCACCGGAGTGGCGAGAAGGCGACGACGAATGGGAGGCATTCCTCGGACACGAGGAAGATCTCTACGGATTCGCCACGGTTGCCGAGCTCGCCGCATTCGTCCGATCCGACGACGACAACGACCTCGTCGACCACCCGTCGTGGCCGGTGGTGTCCGCTCTCGCGGCCTACGAACTCGAGCCCGACGAGCTGCATCGGTTCGACCTCGTCGCAGTGCCCGAGCTGGTGGCTGCAGACCCCGAAGCCGACGTTCTCGCCGAACTGCAGGCCACCTTCGACATCGTCTCGTCCATCGGTGATGTCTGCGAACTACGGCCCGTCACAAGCTTTTTCGGAACCAATCCGTTCGTCGGAGCGGTGGCCGGTGGCGTCGAGAACTTTCTCGGCCGTGAAGGTGCCGAGCTGTGGGACCGCATCGGCGCAGCAGTGGCGAAGCATTGGGACGAAGTCCTCGACGCAGTCGATTCCATCGTGACCTCCCCCGACGTCGACAGCGCCGCCGTTGCCGTCGCCGACGCGGAGATCACCGCGGCTGCGGAGAACGCCGTCGATGCAGACGACGCAACGGACGACATCGACGACGACACCGAGGACGACGAGTCCGACGACGACGCAGAGAGCGACGAGGACGACGTCGACCGAGATCCCATCGCCGCTGCCGCGGCGGAGGAGACGTTCTGGACCACCGTCGGTATCGATCCCATTCGCATCATCACGTCCGACGACACGCTGTACACCCTGCGTTGCTACCTCGGAGACAAGCCCGTCTTCCTCGGCCGCGGTGGCGCCATCAGCGTGTTCGGGTCCGAGCGGTCGCTGGCTCGCTATCTCGCCGACGATCACGATCACGATCTGGCGCAGGTCAGCACCTACTCCGATGTTCAGACCGCCGCGATCGACGGCTCCCTGGACATCACGATCACCGACGACAACGTCTACGTACTGCCCGGACTCGCCGACGACCTTGCCGACGGGCCCACCGCAGTGGACGTCGACCAGCTCGATCTTGCCGTCGAATTGTTCACCGATGCAGCCGATTTCGCCGGCGACAGCTCGGTGGACGAGGCCCTCGCCACGTCCACACCGTTGGGCTGGTACGTCTCGTACACCCTCGAGCCCAGTCCCGATCGGCTGGCCCCGAGCGCACCGTTCGACGTCGAGGCCGAGGCCTGGCGCGCCCTCGAGCGAGAGTTCGAGAGCCGTCTCCGCAAGAAGTAGGGCGTTCTCGCCCGGCCGCGCGCTCGCTCGTCAGCCGATCAGCACCGCGTAGCCGGGCTTGATGACGTCGTCGATCAACGCCAATCGCTCGTCGAACGGCAGGAATGCGGACTTCATCGCATTGATGGTGAATCGCTCGAGGTCACTCCACCCGTAGCCGAACGTATCCACCAGTTTGACCATTTCTCGACTCATCGAGGTGTCGCTCATCAATCGGTTGTCGGTGTTCACGGTGACGCGAAACCGCAGTCGTGCGAGCAGGTCGAAGGGGTGCGTCGCCAACGATTCGACGGCACCGGTCTGCACGTTGGAACTGGGGCACAACTCCAGAGGCATCCTGGTGTCGCGGACGTACGCGGCCAACAGACCGAGTGACGGCGTGCCGTCGGAGTTCGTCGTGATGTCGTCGGTGATGCGCACTCCGTGTCCGAGCCGGTCGGTTCCGCAGAACGCCACCGCTTCCTGGATGGACGGCAGACCGAAGGCCTCGCCCGCGTGAATGGTGAAGTGCGCGTTGCTGGCTCGCATGTATTCGAAGGCGTCGAGATGGCGGCTGGGGGGGAAGCCCGCCTCGGCCCCGGCGATGTCGAAGCCCACCACCCCGCGGTCACGGAAACGCACCGTCAGTTCCGCGATTTCTCGTGAACGTGCGGCGTGCCGCATGGCCGTCAGCAGGGTGCCTATGGTGATGTTCTTGCCCCGCACCTTGGCTGCGGAGATGCCCGCCTCGAAACCGGCGAGGGTGTGGGTGACGACCTCGTCGAGGGTCAGCCCGCGTTCGAGGTGCTGTTCCGGCGCGAAGCGCACCTCGGCGTACACGACGCCGTCGTCGGCCAGATCCTCGGCGCATTCGCGCGCCACCCTGAACAACCCCTCGGGGGTTTGCATGACGGCCACGGTGTGCGCGAAGGTCTCGAGGTAGCGCTCGAGCGATCCACTGTCCGCTGCATCGCGGAACCACTCCCCCAGAGCGGCACCGTCGGTCGCGGGTAACCCGTCGTATCCGCATTCGTCGGCCAGTTCGAGCACGGTCTGCGGTCGGAGTCCGCCGTCGAGATGATCGTGGAGCAACGCCTTCGGAGCCGACCTGATGGACGCGAGATCGAGTGGCGCACTGCCACCGATCGAGGACTGAGTGTTCTCCGCGGTGCTCATGTGTCGACGGTAGCGCGCGTCGTGCGCGGACGCGCGCCTGTCATCGCCACTCGGCGAGTCCGCGGATTCCCCCGACGTCCGCCACTTCCGCGACCTATTTCGTTGCATTGTTACTCCAATGAAAACTATTCCGTCGATGCACAGCGAATCGGCGACGGAAATCGTAGTGTTCATCCATCACACGCGACCGATTCTGTCGGGTCCCCTTCCGACGCCTCGGTCGACTCGAACCTCGGAGAGACCTATGTCGATTGCGGAACCGCCCAACACCATTCCGGGCAAGGGACTCAACACCGGCGCGCTCGGGTTGGTCGGCAACATCGTCATCGGACTGTCGGCGGTGGCCCCGGCCTACAGTCTCGCCGCCACCCTCGGCTACGTCGTTCTGGCCGTCGGCGACAAAGCACCGTCGATGTTTCTCATCGCCTTCGTTCCGATGCTGCTCACCGCCTTCGCCTACCGCGAGCTCGGGCGCGACACACCGGACTGCGGGACGTCGTTCACCTGGGGCACCAAGGCCTTCGGGCCCTGGGTCGGTTGGATGGCCGGGTGGGGGCTGGCCGTCTCGGCGATCATCGTGCTGGCCAACGTCGCCGAGATCGCAGCCATCTACCTGTTCGAGTTCCTCGGCCTGTCGGACTTGGCGGAGTCAACCGCGGCCAAGGTCGCCCTCGGTTCGTTCTTCATCGTCGCGATGACCTACGTCAGTTTTCGCGGCATCCTCATCAGCGAACGCATGCAGAACGTGTTGCTGGTCGTCCAGTTCGGCGTACTCATCGGAGTGTCGGTGACGGCACTGGTCAAGGTGGGGACGGGTACGGCCGGTCCGCAGGCCATCACGCCGCAATGGAGCTGGTTGGTGCCCACCGGGGTGACGATGTCCGACGCGGCCCAGGCCATCATCCTGTGCATCTTCATCTACTGGGGATGGGATGCCTGCCTTGCCGTCGGCGAGGAAACGAAGGACTCGGAGAAGACGCCGGGACGGGCCGCAGTGATCACCACGCTGATTCTCGTCGCGACCTACGTGCTCGTCGGATACGCCGTGCAATCGTTCGCCGGGTTCGGAGACACGGGTATCGGTCTGAACAACCCGGACAACGTCGACGATGTGCTCACCATTCTCGGCGATCCGGTCGCCGGCTCGATCGTCGCGTCGCTGCTGCTGTTGACCGTGTCCATCTCGGCGCTGTCCTCTACACAGACGACCATCCTGCCCACGGCCCGCGGAACACTGTCGATGGCTGTGTACGAGGCAATCCCCAAGCGGTTCGCCAGCGTGCACCCCAAGTACATGACGCCCGGCTTCGGCACGCTCGTGATGGGTGCCGCAGCCCTGATGTTCTACCTTGTGCTCACCTTCGTCAGCGCCAACGCGCTGCAGGATTCGGTGGCATCGCTCGGGCTCGCGGTCGCGTTCTACTACGGCATCACCGCATACGCGTGCACATGGTACTTCCGTCGGACACTGTTCTCGTCCGCCCGAAACCTGTTCATGCGCGGCATCTTTCCACTCCTCGGCGGGCTGTCCATGACGTGGGCGTTCGTGCAGAGCGCAGTCGACATGATCAAGCCCGACTACGGTTACACCGTCTACGGTCCGATCGGCGGAGTGTTCGTCCTCGGTGTCGGCATGCTGGTACTCGGAATCCCACTGATGCTGCTCTGCTTCGTGGGCAACAAGGATTTCTTCCAGGGCAAGACACTCACCGCGTCCACCGAAGTCAAGGTTCCGGACACTTACTAGAAGAGAAGGACCGAAACTCATGAAGATCACCGTCGGCTACCTCGCCACCCCCAGCGGCGACGACGGCGTAGCCCTGGCCACCGCCCTCGCCCGCGCCCTCGACGCATCCATCGACATCGTGCTGGTCATGGCCGTCGACGAACCTGTCATGGAAGGCAGCGGACCGTATCGAAAGATTCTCGAGGCCAAGGCGAGGGGCTGGGTGGACGACGCGGCCGCCCAGGTCCCGTCGGGTATCGAGGTGACCACGCACGTGCTCAGCCACGAGTCGTTCGCCCGCGCCCTGATCGACTTCGCCGTGAACTCCGATGCCGACATGATCGTTGTCGGCGGTGCCAGTGACGGCCTGCTGAACCGACATTCGATCGGCTCGGTCGCCGGTCAGCTTCTGCACGCCTCGGAAGTTCCGTTGGCACTTGCCCCTCGGGGTTACCGGCTCTCCAGCGCACCGATCACCGATCTCACCGTCGCCGTCCCCACCCGGTCATCCGCCCCGAACCCGTTGCCGTTCGCTTTCACTCTCGCCAGCGCTGCGCACGTGCCTCTCCGATTGGTCTCGCTGGTCTCTCTGGAATCGACCGGAACCCCGAGCGACGAGACTTCACTGGACACGCGTCGACGGCAAGTCGCTGCCGCACAGGAGAATCTGGAACTCGCGGCCCGCACTCTCCCCGGCATCGAGGGCCTCGAATCCGTGGTGGCCGACGGGTCGACACTGGACGAGGCCGTGGGCAACCTCGACTGGAAACCGGGTGATGTGTTGTTGCTCGGCTCGAGTCGGCTGGCGACCCCCAAGCGGGTGTTCCTGGGCTCGAGTGCCGCCAAGATTCTGCGTGCTGCCCCGGTGCCGGTGGTCGTCGTTCCGCACGAGTAGAGCGGCTTCGCCGCATGTGAGTGGAAATGCGTAGCAGAGCCCGAGTTTCCACTCACGTGCGGCGCAGCCGCTCTAACTGTCGAAGCCCAGACCCAACGCGTCCATTCCCTTCAGCCACAATCCCCGCCGTCCCTCGTTGCGGTCTGCACGAGCGAATTGCGCACGAGTGATGTTGATCCCGATCGACTTGAGGGGCTCGGGTGGAAACGGCAACGGCTTGGTACGCACCATCTTCAGGCGCGTTCGTTCGGTGTCGCGCCCGTCGAGCAGATCCAGTGCCGTTCGGGCCCCGAAGTGCGACGCGCCTACGCCGAGGCCGGTGAACCCGGCCACCGACGCCACTCGCCCGTTCATACCCAGATCCCAGAAGGCACTGAACCGCGAGCACGTGTCGATCGATCCGCCCCACGCGTGGGTGGCACGGATTCCCTCGAGGGCTGGGAACATCTGCAGCAGATGTTCGGCGAGCAACGCAAACTCTTCTGGATGTTGGGTTCGGCGTGGGTCGGTGTCGCTACCGTAGAAGTAGTGCGCGTCCCACCCACCGAACAGGATGCGATCGTCGGCCGTCAACCGGAAGTAGTGGAATCGATTGCCGGAGTCGGCCAATCCCTCGCGGCCGGACCAGCCGATTGCGGCGAGCTGCGCCGGCGTCAGTGGTTCGGTCATGATCACGTAGTCCCACACCGGGACTATCCAGTGACGGAGCTTGCGCCGCAACGATTTCGATGCCGAGGTGGCCAGCAGAACCTTGGCTGCCTCGATGGTGCCGTAGCCCGTCTTCACCCGAATACCGTTGCTGGACTTGTCGATCGACAAGGCCCGAGTGTTCTCGTGGATGCGTACGCCGAGCGACTCCGCCGCGTCGGCCAGGCCCCAGGCCAATTTGGCAGGATCGATCATCGCGACGTCGGGGTCGAACAGGGCACCGCGCGCCATCGGTGAGGTGATTTTGGCTCTCACTGCAGCGGCGTCGAGGTATTCCATCGGTTGCGACAGTCGTCTCCCCTCGTCGCCGAGCTCACGGAGGTCGTCGACCTGCCAGTCGAAATTGGCGATGTCGAGCTCGCCGGTGCGTTCGATGTCGGCGTCGATTCCGTACTTCTTCGCAGTCGCGCAAATCGCGTCGAGCGTCTCGGTTCCCATTCGCAGCAACTCGGGTAGTTCGTCGGCATACCGGTCGAGTCCGTTGCCCAGTCCGTGCGTCAGGCTGGCCGCGCAGAAGCCGCCGTTGCGTCCGGTGGCGCCCTCGGCAATGCGGTCGCCTTCGAGCAAGACAATCGATCTGTCGGGGTTCTCCTCTGCCGCCTGCAGAGCCGCCCACAATCCGGTGAACCCGCCGCCGACGATCACCAGATCCGCAGACGTCGAACCGGAGTGCCGCGGCCTGGGCGTCGGTCGTTCCGGTCGGTCGAGCCAGAAGGGCTGCGGCGCTGCTCCGAGAACCATCGCCACGCCGCGATCGGTGGGTTCGGTCGCCCAGGATGCGCTCATCGTCGTAGCTCCTGATCCTCGGGTCCTGCGCTGGCGAAAACGGTGCGATGCCAGGACTTTCGGGCCACACCGGTGATGTCGGTCATCACGTGTTTGACGGTGAGGTACTCGTCGAGCGAGTAGCTCGACATGTCCTTGCCGAAGCCCGACGCTCCGAAACCGCCGTGCGGCATCTCGCTGATGATCGGGATGTGGTCGTTGATCCACACACAACCGGCCGCGATCTCCCGCGACGCTCGGCCCGCGCGGTACACGTCGCGGGTCCACGCCGAGGCCGCCAGTCCGAACGCGGTGTCGTTGGCCCGCCGAATCGCATCGTCGTCGCCGTAGTGCCGCGACACCGTGAGCACCGGTCCGAACACCTCGTCGCGGTAGATCTCGTCCTGCTCACCCACATCGGCGATCAACGTCGGCGGGTAGAAAGCACCCCTACCGTCCGGGACACGACCACCGGTGACGATCCTCGCTCCGATATCGCGAGCCCGATCCACCATGGCCGCAACCCGATCCCGATGCGCGATCGAGATCAGCGATCCCATGTCGGTCGCCGGATCCGTCGGATCTCCCATGACGACGCGTTCCATCACCTCGGCTACTCCGGCGACGAAATCGTCGTACAGCGAGTCCGCGACGATGGCGCGGGTGGCTGCCGTGCAGTCTTGTCCGCCGTTGATCAACGAACCGGCGACGGCACCGCGAATCGCAGCCTCGAGGTCGGCATCGTCGAACACCACGAAGGGGGCCTTGCCGCCGAGTTCGAGCTGCACCCGGGTGCCGTGCACGGCTGCCTGCGACATCACCTGTCTCCCGACGGGAGTGGAACCGGTGAAAGTCATCAGGTCCAGGCCCGCATGCGAGGACAACGCGACTCCGGCCTCCGCTCCGGTTCCGGTGACCACGTTGAACACCCCGTCGGGCAGGCCGGCCTCCGAGGCGAGACGCGCCAGACGCAGCGTGGTCAGAGGCGTGAGTTCACTGGGCTTGAGCACGATGGAACACCCGGCCGCCAACGCCGGGATCGCCTTCCAGACGGCCATCTGCAGCGGATAGTTCCACGGCGTGATCGATCCGACCACGCCGACCGGGTCGCGTCGGATGGCCGAGGTGTGTTCGCCCGAGTACTCGGCCGTTGCCTTGCCGTCCAGATGTCGGGCAGCTCCGGCGAAGAACTCGATGTTGTCGACACTGCCCGGAACGTCGAACTCCGTTGCCAGACGCACGGTCTTGCCGGTCTGGGCCACCTCTTCGGTTGCGAATTCGGCGTCGGCCGCCACCGATCGCGCCAACTCGGCAAGCACCGCGCCGCGCTGGGCCGGAGTTGCGGTGGCCCACTCCGGCAGCGCCGAGCGCGCTCGAACGAGAGCCGCTTCGACGTCCGCTGCCGTGGCGAGACCGAACTCGGACACCACGGTTCCGGTCGCCGGGTTCTCGACGCCGCAGCGGTCGCCGCTGCCGTCCACTGCGCGTCCGTCGATCCAACAACCAGGAATGTTCGCCATGACTGCACGATACCGACCGATCCACGGATTCGCCCGGTTTCCGATCCTGCAACAACCGATTCTGTCGTCGAAACAGATATTTATTGCGAATTTCATCGCCTATCGCTTGTGTCGGCGGCGGTGTCGGTGACAAGATCGACTGATGCCGGATCAGTCACCCATCGCACTCGACGACGTCTCCAAGGCGATCATCGAACAACTTCAGGAGGACGGGCGACGCTCCTACGCCGCGATCGGCAAAGCCGTCGGGTTGTCGGAAGCGGCGGTGCGGCAACGTGTTCAACGCTTGACGGACTCCGGCGTCATGCAGATCGTCGCCGTCACCGATCCGGTACAGGTCGGATTCAAGCGGCAGGCCATGATCGGCATCAAGTGCACCGGAGACAGTCATGCACTGGCCGAGCAACTCTCGGCGATCGACGCGATCGACTACGTGGTCCTCACGGCAGGCTCGTTCGACATCGTTGTCGAAGTGGTGTGCGAGGACGACGAACAACTATTACGGATTCTCAACAAGCAGATCCGCAGCCTCGACGCGGTCACCAGTACCGAAACCCTGGTCTATCTGAAACTCGTGAAGCAGCAATACAATTGGGGAACACGATGACGCGAACCACATCCGAGCTCGACGCCTCCGCGGCCAAGCATCTGTGGGGCCACTTCACCCGTCACGGCGGCGGGGTCACTCCCCCGATCATCACCCGCGGCGAGGGTTCGACCATCTGGGACTCGAACGGCAAGAGCTACATCGACGGACTGTCGGGCCTGTTCGTGGTGCAGGTGGGGCACGGCCGCGAAGAACTGGCCGAGGCCGCGGCCAAGCAGGCCAAGGAATTGGCGTACTTCCCACTGTGGTCGTACGCCACCGAGCCTGCCATCGAACTCGCCGAACGGCTCGCCGGATACGCCCCTGGGGACCTCAATCGAGTTTTCTTCACCACCGGCGGTGGCGAAGCAGTCGAGAGCGCATGGAAGCTGGCCAAGCAGTATTTCAAGAAGGTCGGCAAACCAGGTAAGCACAAGGTGATCTCGCGTGCCATCGCGTACCACGGCACCCCGCAGGGCGCTCTGGCCATCACCGGTATCCCGGCACTCAAGGAACCGTTCGAACCGTTGACCCCGGGCGCATTTCGGGTGCCGAACACCAATATCTATCGGGCTGCGGCCCCCATGGACACCGATCCCAAGGCGTTCGGAATCTGGGCGGCCGACCGCATCGCCGAGGCCATCGAATTCGAGGGCCCCGACTCGGTGGCCGCGGTGTTCCTCGAACCGGTCCAGAATGCGGGTGGCTGCTTCCCTCCTCCACCCGGATACTTCGAGCGGGTCCGCGAGATCTGCGATCGCTACGACGTCCTGTTGGTCTCGGACGAGGTCATTTGCGCGTTCGGGCGCATCGGATCGATGTTCGCCTGCAACGACTTCGGCTACGTGCCCGACATCATCACCTGCGCCAAGGGAATGACCTCGGGCTACTCCCCCATCGGCGCGATGATCGCCTCCGACAAGCTCTTCGAGCCGTTCGACGACGGCACGTCGAGCTTCGCCCACGGCTACACCTTCGGCGGGCACCCCGTCTCCGCAGCCGTCGCGATGGCCAATCTCGACATCTTCGAACGCGAGGGGCTCAACGCCCACGTTGCGGACAACGCACCCGCGTTCCGCGCGACGCTCGAAAAACTGCACGATCTGCCCATCGTCGGCGATGTGCGCGGCGAAGGGTACTTCTACGGCATCGAGTTGGTGAAGGACAAGGCCACGAAGGAAACGTTCAGCGACGCCGAAGCAGAACGCATCCTCCGCGGGTTCCTGTCCACCGCCCTGTTCGACGCCGGGCTGTACTGCCGGGCCGACGATCGCGGCGACCCGGTGGTACAGCTGGCTCCGCCACTGATCTGCGGGCAGAAGGAGTTCGACGAGATGGAACAAATTCTGCGCAGCGTGCTGACCGAGGCGGGCAACCTGATCTGATCGCCGGTGCTACTGCCCGATACGGTCGATGACGAGGGGGGTCGGCTGCGCGGCGGTGGTGCCGATCTCCCAACTGCCCTCGAGGGCCTGCTGCGCGTAGTCGAACTTCTCCGGGGTGTCGGTGTACAGGGTTGCGAGCCGATCCCCGGCCCGCACCCGATCGCCCGGCTTGGCGTGCAGACGCACCCCGGCTGCGCTCTGTACCGGCTCGCCCTGCCGCTCCCGGCCCGCGCCGAGCCGCCACGCCGCGAGGCCGACTCCCATCGCGTCCAAGCCGGTGACGACGCCGTCCTGCGTCGCAGTGAATTCCTGGCTCTCACGGGCGACGGGCAGCGCGGCGTCGGGGTCGCCGCCCTGCGCGGCGATCATCGTGCGCCAACGGTCCATGGCGGACCCGTCGGCAAGCTTGTCTGCCGGATCGATGCCCTCGATCCCGGCCGCGGCGAGCATGGTGCGTGCCAGCGTGATCGTCAGCTCCACGATGTCCGACGGTCCGCCGCCGGCCAGAACCTCCACCGACTCCTGCACTTCGAGCGCGTTGCCCGCGGTGAGGCCGAGCGGTGTGTCCATCGCCGTCAGCACCGCCAGGGTCCGTACGCCCGCATCCGTTCCGAGTTCGACCATCGCCGTTGCCAGTTCGCGTGCATCGTCGACGTTCTTCATGAACGCGCCCGCCCCGACCTTCACGTCGAGCACCAACGCGCCCGTGCCCTCCGCGATCTTCTTGCTCATGATCGAACTGGCGATCAACGGAATCGACTCGACGGTTCCGGTGACGTCGCGCAGGGCGTAGAGCTTCTTGTCGGCCGGAGCCAGATCTGCGCCTGCCGCGCAGACCACCGCGCCCACGGCCGGGTCGGCAAGAATCCGGTGCATCTCGTCGCCGCTGAGATCAGCTCGCCATCCGGGGATGGACTCGAGCTTGTCCAAGGTGCCCCCGGTATGTCCCAGCCCGCGGCCCGACAGTTGCGGCACCGCCGCTCCGCACGCAGCGACCAAGGGTGCGAGCGGCAGCGTGATCTTGTCTCCGACGCCACCGGTCGAATGCTTGTCCACGGTAGGGAGCGGCAACGCGGAGAAGTCCATTCGCGTGCCCGACGCGATCATGGCGTTCGTCCATGTGCTCAACTCCCGGCGCGACAATCCGCGCAGCAGAATTGCCATCGCCAACGCCGACATCTGTTCCGGCGCGACGCTTCCGCGGGTGAACTCGGCGATCACCCACTCGATCTGCTCGTCGTCGAGAACGCGTCCGTCGCGTTTGGCGCTGATGATCGATACGGCGTCAGGCATGGTTGTTCACGCGTCCTTCGTCGAGGTTGTCGGGGCCGAAAGCGTCCGGGAGCAACTCTGCCAGCCGACGCGGCCCGGTGGCGGTATCGACGAGCAGATCCGCGCCGCCGAACTCGTACAGCAACTGCCTGCACCGCCCGCACGGCATGAGGATCTCGCGTCGGGAATCGCAACAGGAAAAGGCAACGAGCCTGCCCCCGCCGGTCGAGTGCAGGTTCGACACCAACCCGCACTCGGCGCACAGGCCCAAACCGTATGAGACATTTTCCACATTGCACCCGGTGACAATGCGATTGTCGTCCACCAGAGCTGCCGCGCCCACCGGAAAATTGGAGTACGGGGCGTATGCGTGCCTCATGGCCCCATGGGCATTGTCGCGCAACGCATTCCAGTCGATTTCGTTCATGGTCACCCATCCAATCACGCTGTCTGAATTGATGCAGAGATCTACCCGAAACCGCCCGAATGAATTGGGAAGGCAAACCTAACACGGGATTTCGGCACCATACGAACCTCGAGTCGAATTAGTTCCGTGTTTCGAATGGGTTTACAGTTTCTATCAAGCGGCTAGTACAACCAGCACTAGGGCCGAATCGCGACAAATCGAGCCAGGTTAAGCCCGGCCACCGGGCTCGACGCGTCCACCAACGACGTTGGAGGCATTGCACTCGATGAGTAGCACGACGGAAGCCGCTCCGGTCAAGGAGCGCAAGCGGTCTCTGTACCGCGGGGACCCGGGAATGTGGTCCTGGGTTCTGCACCGCATCACAGGCGTGTTGACGTTCTTCTTCTTGTTCGTCCACGTTCTCGACACGGCGATGGTTCGGGTCAATCCCGAGACGTACGACGCCATCATCGAAACCTACAAGACCCCGCTCGTCGGACTCATGGAACTCGGCCTCGTCGCGGCAGTGCTGTACCACGCGTTGAACGGCATCCGAGTCATGCTGATCGACTTCTGGGCCAAGGGACCGCAGTACCAGAAGCTGATGCTCTGGGTCATCGCAGTCGTCTGGCTCGTCGTCATGATCCCGGGCGCGGGACGAATCTTCTACAACATGTTCACGGCGGGTGGTCACTGATGTCGACGCAGGGTCCCGAGGCGAAGGTCCTCGGCACGAACTACGACCGTCCGGCCAGCCTGGCCAACCCGCGTTCGCCGCGGCGTCAGAGCAAGGGCAACTTCGAGCTCTACGCGTGGCTGTTCATGCGGTTCTCCGGCCTGGCACTCGTCGTGCTGGTCCTGGGCCACATGTTCATCATGCTGATGCTCGACGACGGCGTGCACCGCATCAACTTCGCCTTCGTCGCCGGCCGTTGGGCCAGCCCGTTCTGGCAGTTCTGGGATCTGACGATGCTGTGGCTGGCACAGCTGCACGGCGGCAACGGCCTGCGCACCATCATCGCCGACTACTCCCGCAAGGACTCGACGCGATTCTGGCTGACGACCTTGCTGGTGCTGTCGATGATCCTCATCATGGGCGTCGGCACCTACGTCATCTTCACCTTCGATCCCAACATCTCGGCGAGCTAAGGACACTGACGCTTACATGCAGGAACATCGTTACGACGTACTGATCGTCGGCGCAGGCGGTGCCGGAATGCGTGCTGCGATCGAAGCCGGACCCCGTGCTCGGACAGCCGTATTGACCAAGCTCTACCCCACCCGCTCCCACACCGGAGCAGCTCAGGGCGGCATGTGTGCCGCCCTGGCCAACGTGGAGGAAGACAACTGGGAGTGGCACACGTTCGACACCGTCAAGGGCGGCGACTACCTCGCCGACCAGGACGCGGTGGAGATCATGGCCAAGGAGGCCATCGACGCCGTCCTCGACCTCGAGAAGATGGGTCTTCCGTTCAACCGGACACCCGAAGGAAAGATCGATCAGCGACGCTTCGGCGGCCACACCCGTGACCACGGCAAGGCACCCGTTCGTCGCGCGTGCTACGCAGCCGACCGCACCGGTCACATGATTCTGCAGACGCTCTACCAGAACTGCGTCAAGCACGACGTCGAGTTCTACAACGAGTTCTACGCGCTCGATCTCTGCCTGACCGAGACGGACGACGGGCCGGTTGCCACCGGCATCATCGCCTACGAACTCGCCACCGGCGAACTGCACATCTTCCACGCCAAGTCGATCATCTTCGCGACCGGCGGCTCGGGACGTATCTACAAGACGACCTCCAACGCGCACACTCTGACCGGCGACGGCATGAGCATCGTGTTCCGCAAGGGACTTCCCTTGGAGGACATGGAGTTCCACCAGTTCCATCCGACCGGCCTCGCAGGCCTGGGCATCCTCATCTCCGAGGCCGTCCGCGGCGAAGGCGGCATTCTGCGCAACGAGTCGGGTGAACGCTTCATGGAGCGGTACGCCCCGACCATCAAGGACCTCGCTCCGCGCGACATCGTGGCGCGGTCGATGGTGCTCGAGGTTCTCGAGGGACGCGGCGGTGGTCCCAACAAGGACTACGTCTACATCGACGTCACCCACATCCCCGAGGAAGTTCTCGACGAGAAACTCCCCGACATCATGGAGTTCTCGCGCACCTACCTCGGTGTCGACCCCGTCAAGGAGCCGGTGCCGGTCTACCCGACCTGTCACTACGTCATGGGCGGTATCCCCACCAAGATTCGCGGTGAGGTGCTGCGCAACAACGAGGACATCGTCCCCGGCCTGTACGCGGCAGGTGAGTGCGCCTGTGTGTCGGTGCACGGCGCAAACCGTCTGGGAACCAACTCGCTGCTCGACATCAACGTCTTCGGTCGTCGTGCGGGCATCGCCGCGGCCGAGTACGCCAACTCGGTGGACTTCACCCCGCTCCCCGAGGAGCCGGCGAAGATGGTGCAGGACTGGCTCGAGCTGATCCTGTCCGACCACGGTCACGAGCGGGTGGCCGACATCCGTTCCGAGATGCAGCAGTCGATGGACAACAACGCGTCGGTCTTCCGCACGCAGGAACGCCTCGAGACGGCGCTGAAGGATGTGCGTGCCCTCAAGGAGCGCTACAACCACATCACCGTCGCGGACAAGGGCAAGCGCTACAACAGCGACCTGCTCGAAGCCATCGAACTCGGCTTCCTGCTCGAGATGGCCGAGGTGACCGTCGTCGGAGCGCTCAATCGCAAGGAATCGCGCGGCGGACACGCTCGCGAGGACTTCCCCGATCGCAACGACGCCGAGTACATGAAGCACACCATGGCCTACAAGGAGGGCGAAGGTTTGCTCACCGAGATCCGCCTGGACTACAAGCCGGTAATCCAGACCCGCTACGAGCCGATGGAGCGGAAGTACTGACATGAGCGCACCCACACTGGACAAGAAGTCCGAACAGAACGATCTGCCTCCCGTGCCCGACGGCGCGGTCATGGTCACGCTCAAGATCGCTCGTTTCAACCCCGAGAGCGGCGACGGCCAGTATTGGGACACCTTCCAGGTCCCCACGCTGCCCACCGACCGACTGCTGAACCTGCTGCACTACGTCAAGGGCTACCTCGACGGAACTCTGACGTTCCGTCGCTCGTGCGCCCACGGCGTCTGTGGCAGTGACGCGATGCGCATCAACGGCGTCAACCGTCTCGCCTGCAAGGTGCTGATGCGCGACATGCTGCCGAAGGATTCGTCGAAGACCCTCAACATCACCATCGAGCCCATCCGTGGCTTGCCGGTGGAGAAGGATCTCATCGTCAACATGGAGCCCTTCTTCGACGCGTTCCGCGCCGTGAAGCCGTTCCTCATGACGACGGGCAACGAGCCGACCCGCGAGCGCATTCAGTCGGCTGCGGACCGCGCCCGTTTCGACGACACCACCAAGTGCATCCTGTGTGCGTGCTGCACCACCTCGTGCCCGGTGTTCTGGAGCGACGGAAGCTACTTCGGTCCGGCGGCCATCGTCAACGCGCACCGGTTCATCTTCGACAGCCGTGACGAGGGTGCCACCGAGCGTCTGGACATCCTCAACGACGTCGAGGGTGTGTGGCGCTGCCGCACCACGTTCAACTGCACCGACGCATGCCCTCGTGGCATCCAGGTGACCAAGGCCATCCAGGAAGTCAAGCGCGCACTGCTGTTCGCTCGCTAGTCACCACGGCTACGACGAAAGCGCCCCTTCGCACACGCGAAGGGGCGCTTTCGTCTGTCCGTCACACGAACGCGCTGTAGCCCGTCACGCCGCGGCCGACGATGAGGTTGTTGATCTGAGCGGTGCCCTCGTACGAGTACAACGCCTCGGCATCGGAGAAGAACCTGATGACCTCGTGCTCGATGAGAATTCCGTTGCCGCCCATGATCTCTCGGGCCCATCCGACCACCTCGCGCAGACGCGTCGTGCAGAACGTCTTCGCGAGCGCCGCATGCTCGTCGTGATGAACTCCGTTGCCCTGCAGTTGTGCGACGCGAACGGCCATCCCCAGAGACGCGGTGATGTTCGCCGTCATCCGCGCGATGAGATCGGCAATGAGCTGGAACGAGGCGATCGGAGACCCGAACTGCTCCCGTTCGCGCGCGTAGGCGACGGCTCGCTCGTACGCGCCCATCATGACGCCGACGGCTTGGAACGCCACCCCACCCCGGGTCAGCCGCAGCACCTTGGCGGTGTCGGCGAACGAGTTGGCATCGGCCAGCTTGTTGGCGACCGGGACGCGGCAGTTCTCGAGATGGACATCGGCGTTCTCCACGGCGCGAAGCGAGTACTTCCCTTCGATCTTCTCGGCCCGGAACCCCTCGAATTCCTTCTCGACCACGAAGCCCTTGACCTCGCCGTCGGCCTCGTCCTTGGCGAAGACGATCGTCAGGTCCGCGAACGTCGCATTACCGATCCATCGCTTGCTTCCGTTGAGAATCCAATGGTCTCCATCGAGGCGAGCCGTGGTCTCCAGCCCGCCGGCGACGTCCGATCCGCCGTGCGGTTCGGAGAGTCCGAACGCCCCGATCGTCTCCATCCGCCGCATGCTGGGCAACCAGCGCTGCCGCTGTTCCTCGGAGCCGAGGATGGAGATACTGCTCATGGCCAGCGAACTGTGCACGCTGAACATCGTTCCCGTCGATGGGTCGACCCGCGCGAATTCCATCTCGAGCCAGCCGGTGAGCAGCTTGCGGGAGGCCTTGCGGTCGTCAAATGCGTATCCCAGGCCCGCGATTTCGAGTTCGGCGATGGCCGGCATCAGGTGTACCGGTGAGACGGCCTTCTCCCAGAACTCGTTGGCTCGCGGCGCAACCTGCTCCTGGAGGAACCGGCGGGTACGCAGCACCACGTCGACTTCGGCCTCGTCGAGCAAGCCCTGATACCCGTAGAAATCCGATTCGAGGAAGTCCGGCGACAGTGGCCCGAGGGGCTCGTGCTTGCTCATGGTCGACTCCTTCGTCCGGTGCCGCGCTCGGGCACCACTACTGCTCTTCTACCCGCCGTGCCCCTGTCTCACCCATCGCGGGTCTCAGCGGCCGAGTTCGTGGGTGAGGGTTGCGAGCTCCTGGCCCCCGGCCATTTCGGTCGTGAGCTCGTCGAGCGAGATGTCGTCGTAGGTGCAATCCAATTTCTGGCGGCCGCGGTCGAGCAGGACGAAATGATCGCCCACCAGGTATGCGTGGTGAGGATTGTGGGTGATGAACACGACGCCCAGTCCCTGCTCTTTGGCGGCGGAGATGTAGCGCAGCACCATCCCGGATTGTTTGACTCCCAGTGCCGCGGTGGGCTCGTCGAGAATCAGCACACGGGCTCCGAAGAAGATCGCGCGCGCAATTGCCACGCATTGCCGCTGACCGCCGGACAGCGCCCCGATGGGGGCATCGACGTCGGGCAGATCGATGCCCATCTTGCGCAGCTCTTCGATGGTCGTCGCGCGCATGGCGTTCGTGTCCAGAGTCTTGAAGAATCTGCCCTTCGTGAGCTCCTGGCCGAGAAAGAAGTTGCGCCACACCGGCATCAGCGCGACCACGGCAAGATCCTGGTAGACCGTCGCGATACCCAGGTCGAGAGCATCCCTCGGCGAGTCGAACATCCTCGGTGTGCCGTCGACGAACAGCTCCCCCTCGGACTGCTTGTGCAGGCCCGCCATGATCTTGATCAACGTGGACTTGCCTGCGCCGTTGTCACCGAGAACTCCGGTGACCTCACCGGCACCGACGCGTAGGTCGATTCCGTGCAGCGCCACGATGTTGCCGTAGTTCTTACCGACGTTCTTCAGCTCGATGAGCGGCGCCGACGGCGACTGGACGGGCTGGTCCGAGGAGGTAGTCATGCTCACCTTTTCGCCGCGTAGTTACGGAAGGAGTTGTTGGCGATCACGGCGAAGAGAAGCATCGCGCCGAGAAAGAACTTGAACCAGTCGGGATTCCACCCGGCGTACACGATGCCCTGGTTGGTCATTCCGAAGATGAACGCACCGATGAAGGCTCCGACGGCGGTGCCGTACCCACCCGTGAGCAGACACCCTCCGATGACTGCCGCGATGATGTAGAGGAATTCGTTGCCGACGCCTTGGCCGGACTGCACGGTGTCGAACGCGAACAGCAGGTGCATCCCGACGAACCACGCGCAGAACCCCACGAACACGAACAGGCCGATCTTGACCTTGGTGACCGGAACACCGACTGCCCTGGCCGATTCCTGATCGCCGCCGACGGCGAAGATCCAGTTACCGATGCGAGTTCTCATCAGCACCCACGTGGCCACGAGTGTGAACACGACCCACCACACGACGGTGATGCGGATGGAGACCCCGAACAGCGAGAACGACGAGGAGAACACGGCTTTCGCCGAGTCGAAGCCCTGCATGTCCGAGATCGACGGGGTCGCAACCTGTCCGGTGACGAGTTTGGTGACGGCCAGATTGATGCCGGTGAGCATCAGGAACGACGCCAGCGTGATCAGGAACGACGGAATTCTCGTCTTCGTCACCAGATACCCGTTGACGAAGCCGACCGCCGATGCGAGGCCCAGCGCCAGCACAGCTCCGGTCCATACGTTCAGGTGCAGGTTGTAGGCGAGCATCGACGCCATGATCGAGGAGAACGTGACCGCGACCCCGGTGGACAGGTCGAACTCGCCGCCGATCATCAGCAGCGCGACACCGATCGCCATGATTCCGATCGTCGACGACGCGTACAGCACGGTCGCCAGCGCTTCGGGAGACCGAAACGGCGGCGCGACGATGCAGAAGAAGACGAAGATGGCGATCGCACCGAACAGGGCACCCATCTCTGGGCGAATCAGCAAGCGCTGCAACGGTTTCTGTTTCTTCACCCGCTCGTCCAGGATCACGGCGTGCGTTCCCGAAGCCGGGTCGGCCTGTGTTGGCATGATGTTCCTTCCGCGTCCGGACGACGCTCAGCGAGTTCCGTTGCGGGCGTACTCGGCGATGGCCTCGATGTTGGTCGAGTCGACGAAGGCCGGGCCGGTGAGCACCGGGGTGCCGCCGCCGATGGTGTTGCCGTTGTTGAGGTACAGCCACAGGGAGTCGATGGCGAGATAACCCTGCAGATAGGGCTGCTGATCGATGGCCCAGGCGACGTCGCCTGACTCGATCGCGTCGACGAGGGCCGCGTTGGTGTCGAACGTGACGACGGTGGCGTCGCTACCGGCATTGGTCTTCGATTGCACCGAGGTCAGTGCGATCGGGGCTGCGAGCGCTACCACGTGATCGATGCTCGGGTCCTGCTGGAGCTTCGCGGTGATCGTCGCCTCGACCGACGGCATGTCCTTGCTGTTGACGTTCAGAATTTCGGTGCTGCCCCCGGTGAAGCCCTGTCGAACTCCTGCGCAGCGCGCTTCGAGCGCTACTGCACCCTGCTCCTGGATGATGCACAAGGTCTTTCGCGCACCGTCTTCGGTGAGCCGCGCCCCGGCAGCCCTACCCGCGATGGTTTCGTCCTGACCGAAGTACTGCTGCACCCCCATTGCGCTCCATGCGTCGTAGCCGGAATTGAAGGCGACGACCGGGATGCCCGCTGCGGTTGCCGCCTCGACAGCCGGAGCCATGGCCTCGGGCTTGGCCAGTGTCAGAGCGATGCCGTCCACCTTCGAGTCGATCGCGCTCTGAACGAGATTGGCTTGATTGGGTGCCTCCGGATCGGCCGAGTAGCGGAGCTCGATGTTGTCCTTGGCGGCTGCGGCCTCGGCTCCCTTTCGGATGAGATCCCAGAACGTGTCGCCCGGTACCTCGTGCGTGATCATCGCTACCGTCGCCGCAGGCGTGTTCGCCACTCCCGCATTGCTGCCGTTGTCGGTAGATCGTGGAGCCCCACCGGTGCTCGAACAGGCCGTCAGCGTCAGCACCATCACCAACCCGAGTGCGACACCCGCCCCACCGGCGCGGCGTCGAACCGAGCGGAGCGAGCCGGTACGGGTCGCCTGTCGAAATGTCATCCGGGTTCCTCTCGGGCGACCGAGCTGTCGGTAGTACAGCTCGGCGGATCACTGTCTGTACAACGTAATGCCGATCACAGACGATGGACGTAGTTTGGCAGGGCCTTCGAACCGGCCCGCTCCCCGGTGGGTCGCGGCCTCGGTGACCTCTGCAGCGCCTATGGTAATTCGCGATGAAAAGGACTCGAAAGTTCGTAGCCGTGTGGGCGACAGCTCTCGCTCTCGCCGGCGTCGGCGGCGGCCCGGCATCGGCGCAGCCGGCAGTCGAGCCACCCGTCGTATCGACGACGCCACCGTTCACGACGCCGAACACCGACGCGTGCCCGTTCGCGGCCTCGCCGCCCCCGGCGATCGATTCCTCGGAAGTTCCGGCTCCGGGTAGCACTGCGCCACAACCGGTTCCGATCCCGGCGGACCCGGTGGGCGGATCCCGACTGGCCGAGTGCGGCGCGATCGTGCCGGACGGCGCGCCCCCACTGCCCGCGGACATCTCGGCAACCGGGTTCGTGGTGGCAGACCTCGATTCCGGATCGGTGGTAGCCGCCAAGGATCCACACGGTCGGCACCGACCGGCGAGCACGATCAAAATACTGCTCGCCCTCGTCGCTCTGGACGAGCTGGACCTCGGCAAACAGATCACCGCGACGGCCGAGGACGCCGACGCAGAAGGCAGCGCCGTCGGCATCGGGAAGAACGGTGTCTACACCAATCTGCAACTGTTGCAGGGCCTGGTCATGGCGTCGGGAAACGATGCCGCGCATGCCTTGTCGGCTCAGCTGGGAGGTGACGCCGCGACCGTCGAGAAGATGAATGCCAAGGCAGCAGAGTTGGGCGCGCTCGACACACGGACCGCGACCCCCTCCGGCCTGGACGGGCCCGGCATGGCGAGCTCGGCCTACGACCTGGCACTGTTCTACCGGGAGGCCATGCGCAATTCGACCTTCGCGCAACTGATTTCGACCGAGAACGTGCAGTTTCCCGGCTATCCGAAGGATCCCACGATCCCCGACGACCAAGACCGCCCCGGTTTCACGCTGTCCAACGACAACCAGCTGCTCTACAACTATCCGGGCGCTCTCGGCGGCAAGACCGGCTACACCGACGATGCCCGGCAGACCTTCGTGGCGGGTGCCGAACGCAACGGTCGCCGTCTGGTCGTGACGCTCATGAAGGGTGACGTACTACCGATCCGGCCGTGGGAACAGGCGGCTCGGCTGCTCGACTACGGGTTCGCCCTGGATACGAGCAGCAGCGTCGGCGATCTGGTCGAACCGGATTCCACGTCGCCGGTAACGAGTACACGTGCCACCAGCGCGGTGCCGACCCTTGCTCAACCCCCTGCGTCGGCGTCGAGTGCCGAATCGGGTACCCGACAATCCGATCTGCAGGCGCAGGGCGACACGGTCGTGCGCATCGCAATCGGGGTCATCGGTGCACTGGTCGTGGCCGGTTTGCTGTGGGGCGCACGCACACTGTCTCGCCGCCCCTGAACTCCCCCGCCGCCTCTCACATTCGCAAGTAGGTTGCCTCGGATCAGCGTCGCCGATTGCGAAGTCCAGCGATACCCAGAGCGGCCAGAGCGCCCGCGCCCACCAAGGCCAGACCACCCTTGACACCCGGGCCGTCGCTCACCTCGACCCGGGTGTTGATCACCGCGGGGTCCGGCGCCGGCACATGGGCGTCAGCAAGGCTCTCCCGAGTGGTGGCTGCGAACGCAGTCGAGAACAGCACCAACCGCGACGTCGTGAACACGAACACCAACAGACCGATGATGGGACCGAACACGACTCCGGCGGGCCCGCTCGTGACGGACGCGAGGTAGATCGCGCCGAGTTGCTTGAAGATCTCGAAACCGACTGCGGCCAACAGCGCACCTTTGGCCGCACTGCGCCACGACACCGGTTCGCGGGGCAGACGTGAGATCACCCAGGTGAACAGCGCCCAGGTTCCGGCAAGCGCGAGCAGTATCGAGAAGACCCGCAGCGCCACTCCGACGCCGGGAACGGAATCGAGGTTCAACCATTCGAGAATGCCACGCATGACGCCGCCCCCGGCCAACGCGGACAGCCCGAGAGATAGCACCAGTGCTGCTCCCAGGCCGAGCAGAGCCGCGAGGTCCTTGGCCTTGGTCGCAAGGAATCCGCCCGACTCGTGCTGGCTTTCCCACATCGCGGTCAGGGCTTCACGCAGATTGGCCACCCAACCGAGCCCCGCGTACAGCGCGCCGAGCAGACCGATGACACCGACACCGGTACGGGACTCGATCGCGGTATCGATCAGCGAGCTGATCGTCTCACCGAAGCTGCCCGGGACATTCTCCGCGATCTGCGACTGAATCTCGGCAAGCCATTCGGGCTGATTCACCAGTACGAACCCGGCAACGGCGAATGCAACCATCAGCAGCGGAAACAACGCCAGCACACTGAAATACGTCATTCCCGCGGCGTAGTAATCGCCCTTCTGCCCCTGATACCGCTGCGCGGCAACAACAGTGTGATCCAGCCACGGCCACCGAGCACGCCGATTGTCGAGCATGGCCTTGAAATCGGGCATGGCACTCACCTTTTCGCTGTCGTCGGCGGCTGTTCGGGCCGTGTCCTCGAAATGTCGTGTAGCGCGAATATCGTGTACTGACAGGGCTATGCGCCGGGAGGAAGGAACCCCACCCTGTCGTACACCTGAGCCAGCGTTCTGCTCGCGACCTCCCTGGCTCGATCCGCACCGACAGCGAGGAGGCGATCCAGTTCGGCTACGTCGGACATGAATCCGTCCATTCGTTCGCGCAGCGGAACCACGAACTCGGTCAGCACGTCGGCAGTGTCGGACTTGAGATCGCCGTAGCCCTTGCCTGCGTAACCGGCGACCAGATTATCGATGCTCTTCCCGGACAGAGCGGACTGAATGACCAGAAGATTGCTGACGCCTGCCTTGTTCTCCGGATCGAAGACGATATCGCGTTCGTTGTCCGTCACTGCCGAACGAATCTTCTTCGCGGACACCTTCGGATCGTCCAGGATGTTGACGATGCCCGCCGGATTCGACGACGACTTGCTCATCTTCGCCGTCGGATCCTGCAGGTCGAAGATCTTGGCCGTGCCCTTGATGATGTGTGCATCGGGAACCACGAAGGTCTTCTTGAACCGCGAGTTGAACCTCTGCGCCAGATCGCGAGTCAACTCCAGATGCTGACGCTGATCCTCGCCCACCGGAACGAGATTCGGCCGGTACAGCAGGATGTCCGCGGCCTGCAGAATGGGATAGGTGAACAACCCGACGCTGGTGTGATCGCGACCCTGCTTGGCGGACTTGTCCTTGAACTGCGTCATCCGGCCGGCTTCGCCGAACCCGGTGATGCAGTTGAGAACCCACGCCAACTGCGCATGCTCGGGAACCTGGCTCTGCACGAACAACGTCGACTTCTCGGGATCGATACCCACCGCCAACAGTTGTGCGGCCGCTATCCGGGTGCGCCGACGCAATTCCTTCGGGTCCTGCGGAACCGTGATCGCATGGAGATCGGGAACGAAGTAGAACGCATCGAACTCCTCCTGCAACTCCACCCAGTTCCGCACCGCACCCAGGTAGTTACCGAGATGGAACGAATCCGCCGTTGGTTGGATGCCCGAAAGCACCCGACGACGCGGACCCTGCGACGTGTCGATCGAGTCAGGAGAAGACATGCGGCAATCTTTTCACGCCGCCCCCGACCCGTACCGATTGCCTTGCCACACCAGCCGCTCCGCAGGCTCCGCTCCTAGCGGTAGCGCACCGTCACCGGCGCGTGATCGGACCACCGCTGGTCGTACGCCTCCGCTCTTTCGGTGACAGCTTCTTTCGCACGCTCGGCCAGATCACTTGTGGCGAGTTGGTAGTCGATGCGCCACCCGGCGTCGTTGTCGAACGCCTTGCCGCGGTAGGACCACCAGCTGTACGGCCCCTCGACGCCGGGGTGCAGCTCACGCACGACGTCGGTCCACGGTGACTTCTCGGCGAGCAATCGCGATACCCACTCACGTTCTTCGGGGAGGAAACCCGACTTCTTGCGGTTGGTCTTCCACGACTTCAGATCCGCTTCGGTGTGGGCGATGTTCCAGTCGCCGCAGACCACGACGTCGCGCTCGGCGGACGTCGTTGCCTTGGCGGTCTTGGCGAGATACTTCGCGAACGCCGCCATGAAGCGTTCCTTCTCGTCCTGTCGGTCGGTCCCCACCTCGCCCGACGGCAGGTACAGGCTCGCCACGGTGACGTCACCGTAGTCTCCTTCGATGTAGCGACCCGCGTCGGCGAATTCAGCGACTCCGATGCCGGTTCTGATCGCCTCCGGCGCGGCCCTCGACAACAGGGCCACACCGTTGCGTCCCTTCGCCGACGGTTCCGCCGACGCCAGATGCCATCCCGCATCGAGGGCCGGGGCCAGTGCTGTGGTCAGCTCGCCGTCGTTGGCCCGCGTCTCCTGAAGACAGATGACGTCGGCATCGGTGGCCTCGAGCCACGGAAGCATGCCCTTGCGAACAGCGGCGCGGATCCCGTTGACGTTGACAGTGGAAATAGTGATCGGCACGCCGACGACCGTAGCGGAGGCCACCGACAACCGGCAGGTGGCCTCCGCAGGCTCACCTTCTCTTCGGTTTGGCTCCTGGCTTCGGAGCCGTCACCGCCGAAGTCGTCGACGGCACCGCGACCGGCTCCCGGTCGATCCGTCGGTAGACGATGTGCTGCTGGGCGTAGGTCCAGATGTTGTTGCTCACCCAATAGAGCAGCACCGCAACGGGCAGCACCGGGCCACCGATCAGCACCCCGGCCGGGAAGACCCACAGCGCGAGCTTGTTCATGATCGCGGTCTGCGGGTTCGCCGCGGCGGCCGCATCCTGACGCGCGATCGATGCCCGGGAGTTCAGGTGGGTAGCCACCGCGGCAACGATCATCAACGGCACCGCGACGACCGCGATGCTCCACACCGACGGCACCCCACCGAACGGACCGAACGCTTCGAGAACATCTCGAGAGCTACTGACGGCAGCGGAGATCGGTGCGCCGAACAGCCGCGCGTCGAGAAACGACTGCACATCGCCCGCACCGAACACGTAGTTGGCTGTACTCGCATTCTCCTGCGCCGACATACCGAGATGCCCGAACCCGGTTCCCGTCCGGTTGAACGAGCGCAACACGTGCAGCAGACCGATGAACACCGGTGCTTGCGCGAGCAGCGGGAGGCAACCCATCAGTGGGTTCACCCCGTGTTCCTTTTGCACTGTGCGGATTTCCGTGGCCTGTCGAGCCCGGTCACCGGAGTACTTCTTCCGTACCTCCTCGAGCCTGGGTTGGAGTTTCTTCATGGCGAGCTGTGAACGAATCTGACCGACGAACGGCTTGATCAACAGCGTTCGTAGCGTGAAGACCAAAAATACGACGGCCAAGGCCCAGGCGACGCCGTTGTCGGGGCCGAGCACGAAACCGAATACCCGGTGCCAGAACCACAGCACCGCGGAGACGGGGTAATAGACGAAATCGAGCATGATGGAGTGCCTCACTGAGAGAGAAATCGGTCGGATGACGTCTCGACCGGATCTCGCAGTGACTCAGCGGAACTGGAGCCACCGATCCGGTCCGTGAACCGATCCGGGTGCTCTCGGCATAGGGCGGCCTGGCGTGTCGGGTTGCTCTTGTCTGCGGTAGGCCCCGCGGAGTCTGCCGCCGTCGGATCCGGCGGTTGTGGACGCGGGCGGCACCACGACGAGGACGTCGGCCGATGCACCCGTCACCAGCAGTGCCGCAGCCACCAACGCACCGAACATCGCTATCTGGGCCGCGGGCTGGGCATCGACGACGGCGAAGACGACCAGCAGGACTGCCGCCACCCCGACAAGGGTGACCACTGCGGCTCGCCACGGCGACACCGCACGCCTGGAAATTACGTCGAATGCAGCCGTCGAACCGACACGGCGGGTGGCGTTGTCGATGGACAACATAGTGATTCTCCCGATGAACCTCGTGGACCAGGGGCACGTGAGGTGTGGGAGAGCTGTCGAACTACAGCGCTCCCACCAGGAGACCGGGTGCTCGCGGCTGCGGGCGACCGGGTGCGTCGGGGCGATGTTGACGTCGGAACGAGCCACGAAGGTGGCGCTCCTCCGCATTCGGTCCGTCGTTCGACGGACGGTACAGAAGGCTCAGCGCCCCGGCACGATGCGCGTAGAACACTGCCGCCGCCAGAGCAGCGACGATGATCAGTGCGAGATCCGCCGGTCCGGCCGGAGTCGTCAGTAGCAGCGTGAAGAACAGCACCGACGTGACGACGAGGTTCTGGTAGCCCATCGTGCACCTCCGTCCTTACGTCACCGATCGTCGAGTCGTTGCTCAGGATACAGATACCGTCGGGTCTGTGCACCGGTACCAGCTGTCTCCCCAGGAGACCGGGCCCCGGGCCTGAACACACTCACGAACACGTTCGGGCAGGCGATCGAGTTCGGAATCTGCGTCCGCCGACAACCCGCCGAGGTAGAACACGTCGATCCGCCCCGTCTCCTCGAACCGTTCGACGTTCTGCCGCGCGATGTACGCGTCCGGGTTCACGGCCGCGAGGGCGAGAACGGTCAGCACTGCTCCCACACCGACTGCTCGCGGAAGCCAGCGACCCGACATCCGTACGCCCGTGACGAGCAGCAATACGAACACCGAACCCAACCACCATTCGACGGCGGTGACGAACAGCCGCAGGGTGGTGTAGCCGTACTGCTCCTCGTACAACGACATTCGATGCAACGCCGACGCCACGATCACCACCGACAGTGCGCACAGCGCGCCGAGCAGAACCCGCAATGCGAGTCGGTCGCGTAGGTCCGTTCGTTCGGCCTTGGTCACGGTGACCGCGATGACGAGCAAGGTCAATACCGTCACCGTCAGCAACTGCCAGAAGCCCTGCCGTGCGTACTCGGCGTTGGTCAGACCTTCGGTGCTCAGAACGTGTCCCTGGCCGCCGAACAAGCTCGGAATCTGAAAGGCGACGAACACGCCGAACAGGCCGACGACAGCGCCGAGCGGTATTGCCCACTCCCACAACCGAAGTGTGCGACGCGGTGTTGCCGCCAGGCGGTCGAAGCGCGGCGGATGCACGGCCACGTATGCGGCGGCGAGCGCACCTGCGGCCGTCAGTACGAATACGACCACTCGCCCGAAAATCGATCCGAGATCGAACTGCGGAGTGACCGAGCCCAGAGCATCCGCGAAACGTCGATCCGCCGCCCCGAACAGCGCGGCGAACACCACACAGAGCGCGACGGTGACGGCGGCGACCACGCCGATTCGGATCGGCTTGGGCCCGTCGAGATCGATGGTTCCCGCCCCTCGTCGCGTCCACCGCACGACCCGCAAGGGCAGCAGCAGCGGCAGCACGGCGCCGAGAGCGATGCCCGTCCAAGTCCAGGCCCGCGAGAGAACCACCGACCCGACGACGACAGCAAGGGCAACGGACAGAGCGACGATCCACTCCGCCTCTCGTAGCGCCGCGACGCTGGACAACGCGAGGACCCCCGCCACACCCACCCACTCCCACGGCGACAACGACGCGCGTCGTACCGCTACGACGACAGCCATGATGCTTGCGGCAGTGATGGGTACGCCGAAGTTGTTGTAGCCCAATACCACTGCACTGACGAGGCCGGCAGCGAGCGCTCCGACAAGTGCCGCGCGGGGTGCCTTAGAGTGTCGCAGCACCGGCCAGGTTCGAGGGCTCCACAGCGATCGACGAGGCCGCGTTCTGGGGTGCATGGGTATTCCGATCGTGGTCATGGCTGTCATCCATTTCTGTGTTCGAGGCATGCCGAACCGCGGCTGCGGTCCAGGGACGAGCAGTCGAGGTGAGTGGGTGTGTGAGAGAAGGTGGGTCGTCAGCGCCCGGGGATGGCCACTCGGATGTGGCAGCCCGATTCACTGTCGAGAACGTCGATGGTCCCGCCGTGCAGTTCGGTGGCCCACCGCGCGATTCCGAGTCCGAGACCTGTTCCGCCGTCGGTGGATCCGCCGCGTGTGAACCGGTCGAACACCGCGTGACGGTCGGCCGGTGCGATGCCGGGACCCTCGTCGCGAACATCGAACGCGAACCGGTCCCCGGTTCGATGCGCCCGGATACTCACCGTGCCCGACTGCGGCGAATGCCGTACGGCGTTGTCGACGAGATTGGTGATCACCTGCGTCATTCGAGCGCGATCGGCGACGACCGTCCCGGCACCGGGTGAGACGACGATCGATACTCGTTCTCGGTGAACGCCGGTCGCCTCCTCGAGGAAGGGGCGCACCGGGAATTCCGTCGGGGCGATGCTCAGCACTCCGCCCTCGACCCTCGACAGATCGAGCAGTTCGGTCACCAGGTTTCCCAGTCTCTCGGTCTGGCCGAGAGCCACCGACAACGTGGCCGGGTCGGGTTCGGTCACCCCGTCGACCATGTTCTCGAGCACTGCACGCAAGGCAGCGATCGGAGTTTTCAATTCGTGGGAGACGTTTCCGATCAGCTCGCGGCGGTACTTCTCGGCGGCTTCCAAGTCGCTCGCCATAGTGTTGAACGCGGTGGCGAGCTCGCCCACCTCGTCGCGGGACGTGGCACGCACCCGGGTCGAATAGTCTCCTCGCGCCATCGCTTTGGCCGCCGAGGTCATCTCCCGCAGCGGCGACGTCATGCCGTGCGCGACGAATTGTGTTGCGGCCAAGGACACGATCAATGCCGCGAGAAGTGTGTAGCGAAACTGCCAGCCGGCCCCGATCCAGAAGACGACGCTCGCCAGCACCAGCACGATGCCCACCACGAGCGAGACCTTGAGTTTGAACGACCGCAAAGGATCGAGTGGACGCGGCAGCATCGGCCTCATCGCGGTGCCTCCACGGCGTATCCGACGCCGTGGACGGTACGAATCAGGTCGCCACCGAGCTTGCGCCGCAGGGCTTTCACGTGACTGTCGACAGTACGACTGCTGGCCGAATCGTCCCAACCCCACAGTTCCGACAGCAGGGTCTCCCTGGACACCGCCGTGCGAGGTCGAGCGGCCAGATACGCCAGGATGTCGAATTCGGTTCTGGTGACGTGGATGTCGCCCGCGTCGGTGGAGACGCGTCGCTCCCGGTGATCGATGTGCACGTCGCCGATTCGAGTGGTGTACTGCTCGGGAGTGACGACGCGCTCGGCGCGCCTGATGAGAGCGTGCACACGCGCGACCAGTTCACGCATGCTGAACGGCTTGCCCAAGTAGTCGTCCGCACCGACGCCCAGCCCGACGAGCATGTCGGTCTCGTCGGACTTGGCCGTCAACATCAGCACCGGTACCGGCCGGGACGCCTGGATGCGTCGGCACACTTCGAGTCCGTCGAAACCGGGAAGCATCAGATCCAGCACCACCACGTCGGGGTCGATCCGGCCGCACACCTCCACCGCGGAGGGGCCGTCGGCGGCAGTGACCACCTCGTACCCTTCGCCTCGCAGTCGAGCGGCAACAGCGTCGGAGATCGTGGGTTCGTCGTCGACTACGAGAACTGTGCGGCTCATGAGAATTGACCCTAGAGGTCGCACATGGAGGACTTCGTCGGGAAATGTGGAGGTTCGGTGAAGGTTGACCTGAAAGTCGAACTAAGGGTGGGCTACCCTTCCTTTCGATACCCGACCTGACGAAAGGCCCACTCGATGCGTACCCGACCACTTCGGAGAACTTTGGCGGTGTGCGCGATCGCGCTGACCACGGCGGGACTACTGAGCGCCTGCTCGAACTCCGACGGCACGTCCGACGGCCCCGACTCCCCCACGACCGCCAGCTCGGGCGTCTTTCCCGTCTCGGTAAAGCATGCGTTCGGCGAGACCGTCGTTCCCGAGGAACCCACGCGCGTCGTGGTGGCGGGATACACCGAACAGGACACGGTGTTGGCCCTCGGCGTGATCCCCGTCGGAGTGACGGAGTGGTACGGCGACCAGCCGTACGCGACCTGGCCCTGGGCTCGGGCCGCGCTGGGAAATGCCCAGCCCGAGGTGCTCACCAACAACGGCGACGGTTTCGAAACCGAGAAGATCGCCGCCCTCGAGCCCGATCTGATCATCGCCACCAACGCCGGTCTCACCGCGGACAGCTACCGGACTCTGAGCAACATCGCACCCACGCTCGCCCAGTCCGACGCGTCGACCGCCTACTTCGAGCCCTGGGACGTACAGGCGGAGAAGATCGGCCGGGCGTTGGGCAAGAAAGCCGAAGTGGACGGACTCATCGACGGTGTGAATCAGAAGTTCGCCGATGCCGCGGCGGCTCACCCCGAGTTCGCGGGCAAGAAGGCGATTTTCTTGCAGAACGCGTTCTACGAGGGCAAGGCCATCGCGTACCAGGACGGTTTGAGCACCGACTTCCTGACGAAGCTCGGTCTTGTGATCCCCGACGACATCGACGCGTTCGTGCCGGCCGACGGCAGTGCGCAGGCGAGCATACCGCTGGAGAACCTGTCGGTCCTCGACACTGCAGACGTGCTGATCTGGGGAACGGAGAACCCGGGCGATCGCGGCCAGTTGGAGAAGGAACCGGTGTACAACGCTCTGCAGCCGGTGAAGGACGGCAACCTCGTCTTCACCGATGGGGTGACGGCGGGGGCGATCTACTTCACGAGTGTGCTGAGCCTGCCGTACGTGATCGACAAGGTGGCTCCGGCACTCTCCGAGGCGCTCGGCGGCACCGCCACCACCATCACGTCCTGACTCATGCCGCGGAGCGCTTCTCCATCCACATGGCGACGGACAGAACGCCGAGGCCGGCAACAGCGAGACCCGAGCCGACGGCGGCCGGTGCCGTGTAGCCGAGACCTGCGGCGATCACCGCGCCGCCCACCGCGGCTCCGATGGCATTGGCCAGGTTGAACGCCGCGTGGTTGAGTGACGCGGCGAGAGTCTGCGCGTCCTCCGCCACGTCCATCAGACGGGTCTGAAGTCCGGGGACGACGGACGAGCCGGACGCGCCGATCAAGAACACGAGAAGCAGCGCGGTCACCGGGTTGTGAGCCGCGACGACGAAGACGGCCAGGGACACCGCGGTCGCGGCCAGCCCGATGAAGGTGCCTTTGAGCTTGTACTTGTCGGCCAACCAACCGCCCGCGTAGTTGCCGGCAACCATGCCGAGGCCGTAGATCATCAAGGCCACCGGAACCAGTGCACGGGCAAGGCCTGCGACGTCGGTCAGGGTCGACGCGATGTAGGTGTACACCGCGAACATGCCGCCGAATCCGACGATGCCGACGAACAGGGTCATCCACACCTGGCCACGGCGGAGGGCACCGAGCTCGGTGATCGGGCTGGTGGTCGGCATGGCGTCGAGTCGCGGCATCCACAGGACGAGTGCACTGACGGTGAGCAACCCGATCACGGCGACGAGGGCGAATGCGCTTCGCCACCCGAGGGCCTGGCCGATCCAGGTCGCCACCGGTACACCGACGACGTTCGCCACCGATAGACCCATCATCACCATCGCGACGGCCTTGGCTCGTTTGCCCGGCTCAGCGAGGTGCGCCGCCACCAGTGCGGCAACGCCGAAATACGCGCCGTGCGGCAGACCGGCCACGAACCGGGAGGCCACCAACTCGTTGAAACTCGGCGCGAAGACCGTCCCGAGATTGCCGAGAGTGAACGCCACCATCAGCGCCAGCAACAACATGCGCCGAGGAACACGCGCCGCAAGAGCGGCGATTGTCGGCGCACCGACGACGACGCCGAGCGCGTAGGCGGAGATCATGTGGCCGGCCGACGGCTCCGATATTCCCATCGTCGTCGCGATGTCCGGGAGCAGGCCCATCGACGCGAATTCGGTGGTGCCGATGCCGAAGCCGCCGATGGACAGGGCCAGCATGGCGAGCCTGCGGCGGGTCGAGTGCGGTCGATGGCCGACGCTCAACCCACTCGACACCTTGCCGCGCACGGCGCTGACGTTTCTGGCGAGAGCGGAATCGGTGACAGTCACAGCAGAACAACCTTCGTAAGCAATCGGATTACAGAGCGGGCCAGGGGCTGGTGGATCGACGACCTGGTAAATCGACGACCTGGTGGATCGATTCAGTACAGCCCGACCGGACGGCACAACGTTCGTCGTGTTCATTGTCTTCCCCGAGGCGACTCGTTTTCGAGTCGTCGGGCGGTGATTGTCCTCACCAGAGCATCTGCTCGAGGGTCGTGAGCGCCCTCGTTCCCCCGAGACACCCGTACCCGCTAAGATTCCTGCCAGGTCATGAGTGCCAGCATCGAGCCCCGGCTTGCTGGCCGGCAACCCTCCAACCGCGGTGGGGTGCCCCGGGTGAACGACCAGGCCGATGCAACACATCCGTGTCGTATCGACAAGCGCGGGTCCGCTCCGAAGCGGACCCACTGATCTTCGGTCCCCACGGGCCGAGGCATGTCAGGAGGTTCTCATGTGTTGCTGTACCGATACGCCCCGTAACGCTCGAGTTCTCGAGCTTCATTCGACAGAAAACACGTCTGAGAAAACGGAGTATCACCAGCCATGACCGATTCGACCCCCGACGTCGTCGACGCCACCGGAGCACCCACCGAGGATCCGTTCACCGATCCCGCAGCCGACTGGAGCTTCGAGACCAAGCAGATCCATTCGGGTCAGACACCGGACGGCACCACCAGGGCTCGTGCGTTGCCCATCTACCAGACCACCTCGTACACGTTCGACAACACCGATCACGCGGCCGCACTGTTCGGCCTGGCGGAACCGGGCAACATCTACACCCGCATCATCAACCCCACGCAGGATGTCGTCGAGCAGCGCATCGCCGCTCTCGAAGGGGGCGTCGCAGCGCTTCTGCTCGCGTCGGGCCAGGCAGCAGAAACGTTCGCCATTCTCAATCTCGCCGAGGCGGGCGATCACATCGTCTCGAGCCCGCGGCTCTACGGCGGCACGTACAACCTGTTCCATTACACGCTTCCGAAGCTGGGGATCACCGTCTCGTTCGTCGACGATCCGGACGATCTCGAGCAGTGGCGCGCGGCCATCACACCGTCGACCAAAGCGTTCTACGGTGAGACGATCTCCAACCCGAAGAACGACGTTCTCGATATCCCCGGCATTTCGGCGATCGCCCACGAGAACGGCATTCCGCTGATCGTCGACAACACCGTCGCGACGCCGTACCTGCTGCAGCCGCTGAAGCACGGTGCCGACATCGTGGTGCACTCGGCGACGAAGTACCTCGGCGGTCACGGCACGGCGATCGCGGGCGTCATCGTCGACGGCGGAACGTTCGACTGGACGCAGGGCCGTCACCCCAACTTCACCACCCCGGATCCGAGTTACCACGGTGTCGTCTTCGCCGATCTCGGCGCTCCGGCCTTCGCCCTGAAGGCGCGGGTGCAGTTGTTGCGTGACATCGGGGCTGCTGTGTCACCCTTCAATGCGTTCCTGATCAGCCAGGGCCTCGAGACGTTGAGTCTTCGAATCGAGCGGCACGTGGCGAACGCGCAGAAGGTGGCCGCCTTCTTGGCCGGTCGCGACGACGTCGTCTCGATCAACTACGCCGGACTCGAGTCCTCGCCCTGGTACGAGCGCGGGCAGCAGCTGCTCCCGAAGGGGCAGGGCGCGATCATCGCGTTCGAGCTGAAAGGAGGAGTGGACGCGGGCAAGAAGTTCGTCAACGCTCTCACTCTGCACAGTCATGTGGCTAACATCGGAGACGTGCGTTCTCTCGTCATCCATCCCGCGTCCACCACGCATTCGCAGTTGACCCCGGAAGAGCAGTTGGCCTCCGGCGTCACTCCCGGCCTCGTGCGTCTGGCCGTCGGTATAGAAGGAATCGACGACATCATCGCCGATCTCGAGGTCGGCTTCCGCGCGGCGGCGTCTTGAGCCACAGTTTGAACACAGGCGTTCGTCCGGAGGCGGTCCTTCCGTCTCCGGACGGGCGGTTGGGAACCGTCGACATCGGTGGTCTCGATCTCGAGAACGGTTCTCATATTCCGCACGTGACCGTGGCGGTGCAGCGTTGGGGCGAGATGGCGGCCGATCGCAGCAACGTCGTGCTCGTCGAACATGCGTTGACCGGTGATTCCCACGTTTCGGGACCGCCGGATGCCGACCACGTACTGCCCGGTTGGTGGAACGGGATGGTCGGCCCGGGCAGCCCCATCGACACCGACGAATGGTGTGTCGTGGCCACCAACGTGCTCGGCGGATGCGGAGGCACCACCGGGCCGAGCAGCATCTCCCCCGACGGCACCCCGTACGGTTCTCGCTTCCCGGAAATTTCGATTCGCGATCAGGTGGCGGCAGAGGTCGCGGTTGCCGATGTTCTGGGCATCGATCGGTTCGCCGCCGTCGTGGGCGGGTCGATGGGCGGCATGCGCACCCTCGAATGGATTGTGGGACATCCGGATCGGGTGGGTGCCGCGCTGGTGCTCGCCGTCGGTGCCCGCGCGACAGCAGACCAGATCGGGACACAAACCACCCAGATCGCCGCGATCAAGGCCGATCCGGGTTGGCTCGGCGGCAATTACCACGACACCGGCACCGCCCCGACCGCCGGACTCGGAATCGCTCGTCGCATCGCGCATCTGACGTACCGAACCGAGAGCGAACTCGACATTCGGTTCGGAAACTCTCCGCAGAACGACGAGGATCCGTGGGCCGGCGGCAGGTACTCCGCGCAGAGCTACCTCGAGCATCAGGCCGCCAAACTGGTCAATCGATTCGACGCGGCGACGTACGTTCTTCTGAGCGAAGCGATGAACCGCCACGACGTGGGCCGAGGACGCGGCGGAGTCGCCGAAGCCCTTGCGTCCGTGCCGGTTCCGACCATCGTCGGGGGCGTCGATTCCGATCGCCTCTACCCGCTTCGACTGCAGAAAGAAATTGCGCGTGAACTCCCACAGTGCCGGGGGCTCGAAGTGATCCAGTCGCGAGACGGCCACGACGGATTTCTCACCGAGGCCGATTCGGTGGCGAAGTTGCTGGCCGAGACGATGGAGCTCGCCCGCCTCGGACGGCGCTGACCCGAGTCGATCGGTCTACGTCAGTCCGTCCCCAGGGGATCGATCGACAGCGACAGAAAGACGATGGCACCGCCGACGCCTCCCAGCGCCAACACGTCGAATCCCCTGCTGCGCACCTTCAGGGTGCCGACGCGTGACTCGGGTAGGCACAGTCGCAGCAACGCTGCCACCACCGCTGCGCACCCGAAGATGAACGACCCGCGCCGCCAGCGGTCGGCGAGAACCAGGACCAGCGCGGCGAGCACGATGATCGACACCACGACCATCGGTAGATTCCGAGCGAGCGCCGCTCGGAGACCCGGCACGTGATCGCCTCGCGCATCCTGTACGTCGTTCACCTCGGCTCGCTCAACTCTGGGCCGCAGTGCGTTCGGCTCGCTCCACGACATTGGACAGCAGAAACGCGCGCGTCAACGGCCCGACTCCACCGGGGTTGGGCGACAGGAAACCGGCCACCTCGGCGACGTCGTCCGCGACGTCTCCGCGCAATCCGTCCTCGGTGCGGGTGACCCCGACGTCGAGCACAGCCGCCCCGGGCTTGACCATGTCTGCGGTGATCAAACCGGGAACCCCGGCGGCCGCGATGACGATGTCGGCGCGGGAGACCTCTGCGGCAAGATCACGAGTTCCGGTGTGGCACAACGTGACCGTCGCGTTCTCCGAACGGCGGGTCAGCAGCAGTCCGATCGGCCGGCCCACCGTCACACCGCGGCCGATGACCACAGCGCGCGCCCCGTCGAGTGCGACGTCGTAGCGACGCAGCAGGTGGACGATGCCCCGCGGGGTGCACGGCAATGCGGCGTCCTTGCCCAGCACCAAGCGGCCGAGGTTGATCGGGTGCAGACCGTCGGCATCTTTGTCGGGATCGATGCGCTCGAGCGCGGCGTTCTCGTCCAGATGCTTGGGCAACGGAAGCTGCACGATGTACCCCGTGCAGTCGGGGTTGGCGTTGAGCTCGTCGATGACCGCTTCGAGATCGGACTGAGTGATATCCGCGGGAAGATCGCGTCGGATGGAAGTGATGCCCACCTTCGCGCAGTCGTTGTGCTTGCCCCGCACGTATGCGGCAGAACCCGGATCATCTCCGACGAGCACCGTCGCCAGGCCGGGAGTGATGCCCTGCTCCCGCAGACGTGCCACACGGGCGGTGAGGTCGACGAAAATCTCGTCACGAGTCGCTTTGCCATCGAGGATCGTTGCAGTCACCGGGCCATTGTTTCAGGTTCTGCCGGTCCGGCGGCGCGCCGGGCCGATCACCGCGGTCAGCTCTCGACGATCAAGCCCTGCGCAGCCGCGAAGGCCACTGCTTGCATCAGTTCGATCTTGGCCCCGCGCACCCCTGCGCCGACCCACAGCGACGCATCGACGACGGCTCCGCGCAGGTCCGACTCCTCCATTTTGGCACCGACGGTTCGTGCGCCCGCGAGATCGACGGACCGCAGCACCGCTTTGCGAAGATCGGTCGAGGTCAGGTTCGCTTCCCGCATCCGACATCCGGTCAGATCGACGCCGCGCAGGTCGGCATTACCCAGCGAGGCCAACGTGAAATCGACTTCGTCGTAGGTGGCCGGACGCATGCGAGTGTCCACGAACACCGATCCCATCAACGTCGAGTGACGGAAGACGCTGTGCTGCAGGTTGGTTCGAGTGAACGTGCACGATCGAAAGGCCGAGTTGGTGTGCACCGAATCCGTGAGGTCGGTACCGGTGAAGTCGCATTCGGTGAAGACGACCGAGTCGGTTCGCACATTGCTCATGTCTGCGTCACGGAAGGTGCACCGGACGAACTGCCTGCCCGACCACTCCCGCCCGTCGAGTCGAGAATCCGAGAAATCTTCGCCGATGGTCTGTTCGTCGTCCACCTGCCCCATCCTCCCCGGGCTCGTGGTGGCAGAGTGATCCGGGTGTTTCGACTCATGTTCTTCGAGCCCCGGATTCCGCAGAACACCGGCAATGCGATTCGCCTCGTCGCCGGCACCGGATGCGAACTGCATCTCGTTGGCCCCCTCGGGTTCGACATGTCCGAACCCAAGCTCAAACGCGCGGGATTGGACTACCACGACCTCGCGTCGGTCACCGTGCACCAGGACCTGCCGTCGGCGTGGTCCGCACTGGCCCCGGAACGGGTCTTCGCCTTCACCGCGCACGCAACACGCTCCTACGCCGACGTCGCCTACCAACCCGGTGACGTCCTACTGTTCGGACCGGAACCCACCGGACTCCCCGACGACGTCCTGACCGACCCCCATGTGACCGATCAGCTGCGAATCCCGATGATCCCCGGACGCCGATCACTCAACCTGGCGAACGCCGCAGCAGTGACGATGTACGAGGCCTGGCGCCAACACGACTATCAGGGCAGCGTCTGAGCGATTTGCGTTCGAGTGCGCTCGAAGCCATAGCTTTCCGTTCATGACACAACCGCTCGGACAACGGCATTGGCTCATCACCGGAGCATCCTCCGGCCTGGGTCGGGCGCTCACCGTCGCCGCCCTGGAGGCAGGCGACACCGTCGTCGCAGCGATGCGGCGACCCGAACGTCTCGACGACCTGGTTGCCGAGAACCCGGAATCCCTACTGACCATCGCCTTCGACGTCAGAAACACCGAATTCGCGCCGACCGTCGTCGAGGCCGCGATCGGCCGGTTCGGACGCGTCGACGTACTGGTGAACAACGGAGGCGTCGGGCAGATCGGTGCGGCGGAGGAGATAGACGACTCGCGATTGCGCGACATGCTCGAACAACACGTGGTCGGGCCTGCTGCTCTGACCCGCGCAGTCCTGCCTCACATGCGAGAGCGGAGCGCGGGAACCATCGTGCAGGTCAGCAGCCAAGGCGGCCGCGTCTCGTTCCCGGGTGCCGGCTCGTATTCTGCAGGTAAATTCGCGCTCGAAGGCTGGTCTGAAGCCCTTGCCGGCGAGGTCGCTCGGTTCGGCATTCGAGTTCTCATCGTCGAACCGAGTCGGTTCAGGACCGGGTTCAACAATGCCGATGTACTCGAGATCGCAGACCCCATCGATGCCTACACCGCCCTGTTGGGCGCGCTCAGAGTCGACATGCTCGACGTCGACGGACGACAAGAAGGCGATCCGGCCCGCGCCGCGCACATCATCCGCCGACTGGTCGACGCCGAATCCGCTCCCCTGCGCATCCCACTGGGGCGAGAAGCGGTTCGACGGCTACGCGAGTCGTACCGTCGGGAACTCGACTCCTTGAACACCCATGCCGAATTGTCCGCAAGCGCGGATTTCCCCGGTGTGCCCGAATCCGTCCGTCCGGTATGACTGCCCAGGTAGGACTATCTTCCCTCTCATGTCGACGAACGAATTGATGAACAGGGCGCTGTCGGCGGCCGTGGGCTCGGCTGCGCCCCTGACGGTGGAGCTGCTGCACGACCTGATCGAGCCGTCGGAACTGCCCGAACCGCTCGGTATCGCCGAGGTAGCCGAACTACTCGGCATCTCCACACACACGCTGCGGTACTACGAGCGATGCGGCCTCATCGACGTCGATCGCGACGGACTCGAGCACAGACAATACGATTCCGCGGCCGTCCGTCGATTGGTGTTCCTGACAAGGATGCGGCTCTCGGGTATGCCCATGCGCGACCTCCGGAGATACGTCGCGCTGGTCGACAGCGGCGACCAGACTGTCCCGGAACGACTCGAGATGCTCATCGCGCATCGCGACGCTGTTCACAAGCGCATCCGAGAACTGCAACTGTCTCTCGTGGCAACCGAGTACAAGATCGCAACATACGGCGGCGCCACGGGTCCGTGATCCGGGTGAAACAACCGTTCGGCCCGGTGGGCATGCCTGCGTCCTCGCACGTCAAATCGATTGTGAGCGTCGACAAATCGATCTGGCCGGAACGGCACCTGCGCTGTGAGACCCAACTAGCGAGCCGCCTCCGACGGCTCGCCAGCCGTCCGATAACAATTTCCTTTCGTTCGGCGGTCGCCCGGGCATGCCGACTCGGAGCATCGCCACCCGCTTCGGAGACCGGCACCGAGCCGACAGGCAAGCCTCAATCATGCACTGACGGAACGGAATTGGCCGGACTTCGCACGTAGAACCTGGACAGTACAAAGGCGGTACGAACCGGCTCGACCGATACCGCAGGGGTCCGAGAAATCGGACTTCTACGACGATTCATCTCCCGATGCCATCGGCACCGTTACACAATCTGTGTCTGCTTGCTGTCACGGACCCCCGGAGCGGGGTACCGTGTGCCGCACCGACCCGTTTCGCTCGTGAAGGAGCTTTCTGTTGTTCTCTGTTTCCCTGCCCCGTACGGTTTCTTCCAACTCCTCCTCCGCGCGAACGTTCAGTCGGTTCGGTAGTCGAATCGCCCGCACCGCAGCTATTTTCGCCATCGGATCGGGCCTGACGGCGGCCGCCTTCGCCGGCACCGCCACCGCGTCGGCGGCACCGGTCACGTGCGTGTCGCCGCCCTCGGCCAACGACATCCAGGTGAGTGACACAGCGAGCTGCGGAGCCACCTCGAGCGGACCCGGAAGCGCCACCGCCGGTGCCGCCGACAGCGGAACTGCCGTCAGTGTCAACGACGGGCCGGGCGCAACCAACACCTACGCCAACGGTTACGGTGTCGCGCTCGGAGCGAGCAAGAACGCGGGCACGGCATACGCGCTCGCACTCGGCGGCGGAATCGCGCACTCGTGGGCAGATGCCGGCCAGACGACCCTCGCGGTCGCAGGATGGGGATCCGGTGCCACATCCGAGGCACGCGGCGTCGACTGCGTCGGGCCGCTGTCGTTGGCACTGAACCTCACGAGCGGTCAGTTCTGCGTTCTCGGTAGCTGATTCTTCATCCGATCGAGCGGAGCCGACTACCCCGACACGGACCCGTCGAGGTAGTCGGCTCCACCTACGTAGACAGTCCGGCCGGACTTCTCGATGGGTCCGATTGCAGCCTCCGTCACAGCCGACGCGAACTCCGCAATGGTCGGGAGCGCACCCTGCGCGGTTCGCGCAGCGACTGAGTCCGGATTACGGCGTTCGAGCAGGGTGACCACGATCATCCCCTCGATCATGTCCCCGGACACCACGACCAATTCGATTCCCCGAGAATCCAATTCAGGAATCATCCCACGCAGTGCATCCTCCCCCGCCCGTTTGCTCGCAGCAACGGGTTCGTATTCGACGGGGACCGGTTTCTTGCCGTGAAAATGCGCCTGGTGGCTGGTGAGGAAGACGATCCGCGAGCCCGGCTCCATACGGGCGATACTTGCGCGAGCCAGCGCCAACTGCGCGTCGCGATTGATACTCATCGCGTAGTCGGGTTCTGCACCGAACTCCAGGCCACCCGAGGCATTGAGAACCAGAACGTCGATTGCGCCGAACTCGGCAACGACAACGTGCAACATGGCGTCGATTGCCGCACCACAGCATCAGCCCGACGTATTCAGGCAGTGTCAGCACGTGCCCACGAGGCACCTTTCCATTCTTGTCGGTGGGTGGAGATACGCTTTCCCCAGTTCGAACGCATGTTCTGAACTGGGGGTCACCGGGGGGTGAAAAAAATGGCTGCACCAGTGGTGTCGTTGGAGGCGTTGATCACTGCCGCGCGGGAAGAGAATCGGCATGCGGCCCGAAAGATCGCTGCCTGCTACGACTTCCACCTCACCTGCATCGCCCAGGATGCGAAGCATCGGCAGTACAGCCGGTACGGACGCACCGAAATGGCACTCGCGTTGAGCTGCTCCGCCACCGTCGCCGAAGCGTACGTGTCCGTCGGCGTGGCACTGCACACCCGGCTTCCTCTGGTGAAAACCACATTCGAAGCCGGCGACATCGACCTCCCCCGCGTACGTACGGTGTGCCGGATCCTCGACAACCTCTCCGACGACATCGTGAGGTCCGTCGAGGGCGACATCGTCGAGGCGGCCCGACGGTCGTCACCGGGGCCGTTGGAGAAGGAGATCTGGGACATTCTGCTGCGGGTCGCACCGGAGGAAGCAGCAGCACTACGCGAGTTCGCCAAGAGGTTTCGTAACGTCACCTACAGCCCGGCCGGGGAATTGGCCCGCATACGAGCAGAATTGACTGCACCCGAAGCCGCAGCCGCATGGCAGCTCCCGGAGGAGATGGCCGACACGGTGTGCGTGAAGGATCCGCGCGGTAAGCAGGAACGACTGTGTGATGCGTTCATGGCGCGGATGCACGGTGAACCCAGGCTGACATGCCTGTGCCAACGCGCGGACTGCCCGAAGACCGAGACCGAGACCGTATTGCCGGATCGTCGGGTGCCGTTGACGATGATCACCGTCGACATCGCCACCCTCATCGGACTGCTCGCGAACCCTGCGTACCTGGCCGGGCACGGTTCCATCGACCCTGATCTGGCACGAGAGTTGGCGCGCAACAGTCAGTGGCAGATCCTGCTCACCGAAGCAGTGACCCTTGCAGAGGCACTCGGACTGGCGGTGCAGAACCCGGAGACCGGGGAGTGGGAACGACGATCGGCTGAATCGACAGACACCACAGACACCACAGCCCAGCCGAACACGACAGAACCCGAGCCGGCACAGCCGAAGTCGGCAGCATCGAACGTAGCCGAATGGAACGCGACGGAATCGAATAAACCTCCAGCGCATGCGGATACACGCACAGACACAGGCACCAGCACCGCAACGCGCGCAGCAGCGCCGACGGACAACGCAACGGAGAAGTCAGCGCCAGCGGACACGGCAGCACCGACAACTCACACCGAAGGCGCGACCAAGAATGCAACCGACAGTGCAGAACGCGTGGACGATGCAGGGCCGGGTCCGGGTTCGGCTGCTGCACAGACCGATTCGACGACTGTTCCGACACCACCCGAGCCGACCGTTGATGAGGACACCCGGCAACGACGTCGGAATGCCCTTGCCTCCGCAGCGGCACTGTTCTGTACTCACACCCCAATCGGCCGGGGCGCACGGCACAGCTCTGCCCTCGACCTACCCTCGATGATCCGGTCGAACCGCCGCATCATGCACACACCGGCAGGCATCTACCTCGGCAATGCGTCCCTCGCCGCAGCACTCGAAGCCGCCATCGCCGCCGACCCCACTCTCGGAACATCCGTCGGGCGCGACCCACTCACCGACCGAGCCCTGATCTACAGACCCGACGCCCTCACCATCGCCGCCGTCCGACTCCGCGACCGCCACTGCCGCTTCCCCGGCTGCCACCGACCCGCCGCACGCTGCCAACTCGACCACGTGATCCCGTTCGACCACGCCAACCCACTCGGCGGCGGCTGGACCACCGTCAACAACCTCCAATGCCTCTGCGAATACCACCACAGCGTCAAAACCGCAGGCTACTGGACCGCCGTCATGCTCCCCGGCGGCGCCATCCTATGGACCTCCACCTCGAAGACCACCCGAATCACCCTGCCAGCCAACGGAACCACAGTACCCATCATCGGCAACGACCTCCGGCCACACATCCCCACCCAACCCAGAAGATCAGGCATCATCGCCTACCCCGACCCACCCGACAACCCGACCCCCGAGCCAGAACCGACCAACGAAGAAGACGAGGAGCCGCCCTTCTGAGTATCGGTGCGCTCTGCGGTGCCTCCTCATGGCAGCCTCGCGAATTCTGGTCGCTGCCGACCGGCATACTCGATCCATGACGTATTCACGTGCGCACACCCGCCCGAGGGCGCTGTCGTTGCACGGACGGATTCGAGTGTTGACGATGAGCCTGGCCGCGCTCGCCGTTGCGGTCAGCGCTCTGGCGATCTACCTCGTCGCAGAGCAGTCGCTTCGTTCGCAGATCATCGACCGTGTCGGCCGAAACAGCGATGCGCTGATCGCCAGCGCAGCGTCGGGAGTGCCGGCCGATCTGTTCGGGTTCGGGATCGAGGACACGGAAGGAACCGCGGTCAAAGTTGCGTTGATGACCACCGATGGCACCTTGGTGTCCTCGTCCAACGGCACCTACCCTTTCACCAACTCCGATGGTGGGCTCGACGATCCGGAGAAGGCTGTCACCGAGGGCCGCGCCGATCGGTCACTGCGGGAGGTTCGCGGCTACTACATCTCCGCCGAGCGCACCGATTCCGGTGAGACGATCATGGTGGCCGAAGCCCTGAGCGGTACGTCTCCACTGCTCGGAAAACTCACGCTTGCCCTGATCCTCGTCGGGGCGTTTCTCGTGGCCCTCGCTGGTGTGGCCGGCGCAGCCGTCGCTCGCACCGGACTTCGTCCGGTCAGACGGTTGCGCGCCGGAACGGAACGAGTGGCCAGGACGGGTGCCTTCGAGCCCATCGACGTCAACGGAGACGACGAACTGGCGTCTCTCGCCAACAGTTTCAACGAGATGCTGGCTGCGCTCTCGCTTTCGCGGGCACGACAGGGACAGTTGATAGTCGACGCCGGTGCCGAACTGATGGAACCGTTGACCGCGCTGCGCACCAACATCGATCTGTTGATGTCCCTCGACGGCCCGAATGCCCCGGTCATGCCCGATGAGCAGCAGGACCGACTGCGCGTGGAGGTCATCGAACAGATGGACGTCATCATCGGACTGGTGCACGACTTGGTCGACCATGCCAGAGAGCCCGCACCGACCCAGCATTGAGAACCCAGCAGTGGGCACCGAGCAGGGCCCGCGACTCAGGATCCGAGTCGTACACCGGTGAGAACCTCGGATGCGTCCCACAGACGTCGCGCATCGTCCATGCTGCGCAACGGCTTCCATATGGAGACCTCGGCCGGGGGACCACCGATCAGGCGTCTGGGTCCTACGAACTGGTCGCCTCGCGACAGTGTTCCCGCTGCTGCCACCACAGCCGGCTGCGCGGCGCTGTCCACGCTCCCCGCAATCCCGACGCGAGCCAGAACGCTGATCAGCCCGCGGCCGGCCGAATCCTTGGGTCGTCCCAGGCCCGGTTGAGCCGCAAGCAGATTCGTCGGGGAGATTCCGGGATGCGCCATGTTGCTGGTGATTCCCCACCCGCCGGCCCTACTGCGCGCCTCGAGCTCACGGGCGAACAGCCCCACAGCGATCTTGGATTGGCTGTAGGCCTTCATGACGTCGTAGGACTGCTCCCAATTCAAGTCGTCCCAGTTGATGGCCCCCACGCGTGCCGCGATGCTGGTCTGGTGAGTGACCCGTCCTGCGCCTTCTCGGAGCAGTGGGAGCAGGCCGAGGGTGAAGGCGAAGTGACCGAGGTGGTTCGTACCGAATTGCAGCTCGAACCCGTCCTGGGTGACCTGCCGCTGCGGCGGTTGCATGACACCGGCGTTGTTGACGAGAACGTCGATCGGTCGGCCTTCCGACAAGAACTCGTCGACCGATGCGCCAACGGAGGTCAGTGACGACAGATCGAGGAGCCGAGTGCTGACCTTCGCGTTCGGCACGGATGACCGAATCGATTCGACTACCCGCTCTCCCTTGGCGGCTGAGCGCACGGGCATGACGACCTCGGCTCCCGAACGAGCGAGAGAAGTCGCAATCACCGCGCCGAGACCGTCACTCGCTCCGGTGACGACGACACGCTTTCCAGTGAGATTCCTGATCGATGTATCTGCGATGCGGGCCATTGTGAGCTCCTCGGCTGTAGTGATCGAGCGATTTGGATGCGCTGACATCCATGGTCGTGCCACACGCCGCTCTGATCCAGGACTTGCCGATCCACTGATGAGCAGACCTCGTCAGGTCAGTACGTCAGTACCGACAACCGAGAGCAGTTCCAATCTTGCATAGCTCTCGCTGCCCGGCACGGCTGTGTACACCAGCAGTCGATGCGATTGCTCGGGGTCGAGCAGCGTCTGACAATGCAGCTCGATCTGGCCGACCGCCGGATGGATGAAGGTCTTGAACTCGGGGGGACGAACACCCACTTCGCGCCGCTCCCACAACACTCGGAATTCCTCGCTGGACGCTTGGAGTCGAGCGGCCAGTCGAGCCGCCTGCGAGTCCGGGCCGCGCAGGGTCGCGACTTCCCGTAAACCCGAGGCGTATGCCCTCGACAGCAAGGCGCGATCTTCGAGCGGATACGACTGCTGGACAGCAGGATCGGTGAACCAGCGATATCCGAGACTCCTATCCGGCCCGGTCCGGTGCGTTGCGTCTCCGGTCAAGGCTGCTGCCAGAGGCGTCTGTCGAAGGGTCTCTCCGATCTCGGAGATGATCTCGGCCGGCGTGTCGTGCAGGCGATCCATGATGCGCAACAGGCCAGGGCTGACGTGCTCGCTTGCCGCACCGCGTACCGGTGGACTCTGGCCGGCCAAGCGGAAGACGTGGTCGCGCTCGTCCAACGACAGGTGCAGACCCTGCGCTATCGACGCGATCATCTGCTCCGATGGAGCGGGGCCTGTTCCGCGCTCGAGGCGCGCGTAGTAATCGGTCGACATGTGGCACAGGCCGGCTACTTCTTCCCGGCGCAGACCCCGCGTTCGACGCCGTTGTCCACGCGGAAGTCCGACATCCTCGGGCTGTAGCGCCTCTCGGCGCTGCTTGAGAAAAGCGGCCAATTCCGGTCTGTCGATCAACAGAACCCTCCTCTGTCGTGCGTTGCCCGCCATTGTGCTCCTTCGGTACTCGCTATTGTCGAACGATGAATGCCCCTTTGACGATCGTGACCGGCGGCAGCCGCGGAATCGGAGCCGCAGTATCTCGGCGTCTCGTGGCCGATGGGCACGACGTCGTGATCGCCTACCGCTCGGATTCTGCGACCGCCGACGCAGTGGTGAACGAACTGTCGAGCGCCGACCGAACGGTCGTCGCGATACGTGCCGACACCACCGACGAGCGGTCGGTGATCGATCTGTTCGCTGCTGCTGCCGAGATCGGCACTGTCACCGGATTGGTGAACAACGCCGGATCGGCGCGCGCAGTAGGGACCCTGGCGAACAACGACATCGAGACGATCAGGGCAGACTTGGACGTCAACCTGGTCGGCGTCCTGACCTGCTGCAAGTACGCCATACACGCGATGGCCGACCACGGCGGTGCCATCGTCAACATCTCCTCCGCGGCAGCCACCATCGGAAGTCCCGGTAAGTACGTGCACTACGCCGCGGCCAAGGCAGCCGTCGACACCTTGACGGTCGGTCTGTCCAAAGAGCTTGCCGCGCAGAACATTCGTGTCAACGCCGTCGCGCCGGGGGTCATCGAGACCGAGTTTCACAAAGACCGTGAGCGACCACGGAAAATGGCGTCGAGCATCCCCCTCGGCCGCCCTGGAGTACCCGACGAGATCGCCGGCGCGGTGTCGTGGCTGTTGTCCGAGGATTCGCGCTACGCCACCGGAACGGTCGTCAGAGTCGCAGGCGGAATGTGACGGACACTCGGCATGCCGATCAGCGAGGCGGAAGTCGATGCAGCTCGACGTCTGTCAGCTCGCCGCCATCGGCAACGGCGGTGAGGTAGGTACAGAACGGCTGCCGGCGCCGATCCGTCGGCGATCCGGGGTTGAGCAGCCGTAGACCGTTGTCGGCCGTCGTATCCCACGGAATGTGACTGTGTCCGAACACGAGGACGTCGGTATCGGGGTATTCGGTCGCCATCCGGCGCTCGCGTCCTGTCGCGGCTCCGGTCTCGTGGACGACGGTGAAGCGCACGCCGCCGAGTACCACGTCGGCACGTTCGGGCATGACCGCACGCAGCTCGTCGCCGTCGTTGTTTCCCCAGCAGGCGACCAGCGAACGAGATCGCTGCGAGAGTGCCTCGAACGTCGCGAGATTCACCCAATCGCCGGCATGGATCACCACATCGGCGTCGTCGACGGCGGCCCACACCTGATCGGGCAGCACTTTCGCTCGGGTGGGCAGGTGAGTGTCCGCGATGATCAGTAGCTTCACGTTTCGATTCTGCACCGGCGTCCTGCTCGATGACGCGCGGGCAGGCCGGAAGTTAATCAGCGAAAGTCTCTGGATCGGGACGCAACTCGCAGATCCATCAATTGCAGATGGTCTGCCACCACGGTCACCGCCCCCTCGGCATTCTGCACTTTGCCTCGAATGAGCAACGCCGGAGCGGTGATTGCGAGTTTGCGGTACTTCGCCCACAACCCCACCGAGCACACGACGTTGACCATGCCGGTTTCGTCTTCGAGGTTGATGAACGTGACGCCTCCCGCGGTTGCAGGACGTTGACGATGCGTCACTGCACCGCCGACGAGAACCCGGTCGCCATCGGGGATCTGCAGCAGCCGATTGGCGGGCACCACGCCGAGGGAATCCAGCCGATCCCGGAAGAACTGAGTGGGGTAGGAATTGGGTGACACTCCCGTTGCCCAGACATCGGCCGACGCCAGATCGAGGTCCGTCATACCCGGCAGCGCAGGCGCTTTCGTCGATGCGCCGACGCCGGGGAGCAGACCGGGCCGCTCCCCCGCGGCCGCTCCGGCAGCCCACAACGCCTCTCGACGAGTGATGCCGAAACACCCCAGCGCGCCGGCCGTGGCCAGTGCTTCCGCTTGCGCCACCGACAGTTCGACGCGTCCCGTCAGATCCAGAAACGAGGTGTACGGCCCGTGTGCGTCTCGCGCGTCGACGATCTTCTGGGCAAGTGTCGTCCCGATGAACTTCACGTCCGCCAAACCCATGCGGATCTCGAGACCGTCTGCCTCGAGATTTGCATGACCGAGACTGGCGTTGACGTCGGCACCGTGCACGACCACGCCGTGCCGTCGGGCATCGGCCACCAGAGACTGAGGTGAGTAGAAGCCCATCGGCTGAGCACGAAGGAGACCGGCACAGAACGCCGCCGGATGGTGCAGCTTGAACCACGACGAGTAGAAGACCAACGAGGCAAAGCTCTGCGAATGGCTTTCGGGAAAGCCGAAGTTGGCGAACGCCGAGAGCTTTTCGTAGATTCGATCCGCGGCTGCACCGGTGATGCCGTGCAGATCACGCATTCCGTCGTAGAACCGTCCACGAAGCAATTCCATCTTCTCCGGAGACCGTTTCGATCCCATGGCTCGACGCAGCTGATCGGCATCGGCGGCGCTGAAGCCCGCGACGTCGATGGCCATCTGCATCAGCTGTTCCTGGAACAGCGGTACCCCGAGAGTTCGATCGAGAGCTTTCTTCAGCGACGGATGATCGAAGGTGACCGGTTCGAGTCCGTTGCGCCGCTTGACGTACGGGTGCACCGAGCCACCTTGGATGGGACCGGGACGAATCAAGGCGACCTCGACGACGAGATCGTAGAAATTACGCGGCTTGAGCCGCGGAAGAGTGGCCATCTGGGCCCGCGACTCGACCTGGAACACACCGACCGAATCGGCCCGTTGCAGCATCTCGTACACCGCATGTTCGGACAGGTCGATCGAGGCGAGGTCGATCTCGATGCCCTTGTGTTCGGCGACCAGGTCGATCATGTAATGCAGAGCCGAGAGCATCCCGAGCCCGAGCATGTCGAACTTGACCAAACCCACTGCGGCACAATCGTCTTTGTCCCATTGCAGCACACTGCGATTCTCCATCGTCGCCCATTCCACCGGGCACACGTCGGCGATCGGTCGGTCGCAGATCACCATTCCTCCCGAATGGATGCCGAGGTGACGCGGAAAGCCCTCGATCTGACGGGCGAGGTCGAGAACGGAATCGGGGATCCCGTCGCCGTCCTGATCGCCGATTCCGGACCACCGGGTGATCTGCTTGCTCCACGCGTCCTGTTGCCCCTGGGAGAACCCGAGAGCGCGAGCCATGTCTCGTACCGAGGACTTCCCGCGATAGGTGATGACGTTGGCGACCTGAGCGGCATGGGTACGGCCGTACTTGGCGTACACGTGCTGAATGGCCTCTTCTCGCCGATCCGACTCGATGTCGATGTCGATGTCCGGAGGGCCGTCGCGTTCGGGTGCGAGAAACCGCTCGAAGAGCAACTTGTTGGCGACCGGATCGACATTCGTGATTCCGATGGCGTAGCAGACTGCCGAGTTCGCCGCCGAACCTCGCCCCTGGCACAGAATGTCGTGGGTCTTGCAGAAATGAACGATGTCGTGCACCACCAGGAAGTAACCCGGAAATTCGAGCCGCTCGATGATGTCGAGCTCGTACTCCAACTGCGAATATGCAGCCGGGTTCGCCGACTGCGGGCCGTACCGCCGGGCAGCACCCTCGAACGTGAGCCGCCGCAGGTAACTGATCTCGGTGTAACCGTCGGGCACCTCGAACGGTGGGAGACGAGGCGCGATCAGTTTCAGATCGAACGTGCATTCCCGACCCAGCTCGACGGCACCGCGCACTGCACCGGGATAGTGCTCGAACAGCTCCGCCATCTCCGCCCCCGACCGCAGATGTGCACCACCCGTCGGTGCCAGCCACCCTGCCGCCTCGTCCAGACTGCTCCGGGCACGTACCGCAGCCATCGCCATGGCCAACCTTCGACTACGTGGACTGGCGTAGTGCGCCGCCGTGGTGGCGATCATCGGCAGACCGTACCGGCGAGCCAGCGCCGCGAGAGCGTCGTTGCGCTCATCGTCGTCGGCAGTGCCGTGCCTGGTGAGCTCGACGGTGATGCGCTCGGCCCCGAACCGATCGACCAGATCACGCAGCGCGAGATCGGCCGCCTCCGGCCCACCCCGCGAGAGTGCTTGGCGAACATGCCCTTTGCGACAACCGGTCAGGATCTGCCAGTGCCCTCCCGCCGATTCGGTGAGTTCGTCCACGTCGTACCGCGGCTCCCCCTTGACTCCGCCGGCCAGATGCGCGGCCGCGATCCGACGCGACAGCCGCCGATACCCTTCCTGTCCACGAGCGAGCACCAGAAGATGCGTACCGTCGGGATCGGTCGCTCCGGCCCTGGACCGGTGGGTGTCGAGCGACAGCTCGGCACCGAACACCGTTCCGATGCCGAGGGCTCGTGCTGCCTCGGCGAAACGTACGACGCCGTAGAAGCCGTCGTGGTCGGTGATCGCAATGGATTCGAGTCCCAGACGCACCGCTTCCTCGACCATTTCCTCCGGCTGCGATGCTCCGTCGAGAAAGCTGAACGCAGAATGCGCATGCAGTTCTGCGTACGGTGTGGACGGCCCGACCGAATCGGGCCGGCGACCCTGGTAGGCGTCGCGTTTGCGCGACCACGCCGGGCTGTCGCCCCCATCGCCTTCGACGACCGGCTTGGGGCGCCCGGAGAGGACTCGCTCCATTTCCGACCAGGTGGGCGGCCCGTCGTTCCATCCCATCGAGACCACCTCCTTCACACCGTCACACACATCGTCGAACACTTGTTCTAATAAGAACACGAGGGTCCGACACGATCAACTACAGTCGAATCGCTACTCACCCCTTCCACAGAGCCGGAGCACAGTTGTGACGCGTTGGGCATCGTTCGTCGTATCGCACAAGCGATGGGTGCTCGCCGTCGTCGTCGCGGTCGTAGCCGTCGGCGGCGTGCTGGGACTGGGCGTCTTCTCGAAACTGAGCGAGGGCGGATACGCCGACGCAGGCAGCGAATCGTCACAGGTCGCGCGGCTGGTCCAGGGCATCGGCCAACCGACCCCCGACATCGTCGCGATCTACACCGCACCCGACGGACGCACGATCGACGACATCGGACCACAGGTGCAGTCGACACTCGACGAATTCCGCAGCCGCTACACCCTCGGAAACGTGAACTCCTACTGGACCGCGGACCCGGTGACCAAAGAATTCCTGGTCTCGAAGGACCGAACCAAGGCACTGGTGACGATATCCCTGGGTGCGAAATCGGGAGTTACGTTCAACACGTTCGGTGAGCTACCTCCACAACTCGTCGTCCCCGGCATCGAGTCGCAATTCGCCGGCGCATCGGTCGTGGGAGTCTCGCTCAGCCAAACCCTCGAGCGAGACCTCGTGCGCTCGGAGATCATCGCCGTCCCCATCACACTTCTACTTCTCGTCTTCATCTTCGGTGGCGTGATCGCCGCAGCGGTACCGGTATTCGTCGGGATTCTCAGTGTGCTCAGCTCGCTGGCAATCCTGCGGGTGCTCACCGAATTCACCGAGGTGAGCTCGTTCTCGATCAACGTCGCGTCATTGCTCGGCCTCGGCTTGGCCATTGACTACGGACTGTTCATCGTCAGTCGATTCCGCGAGGAACTCCGCACCGGGTCGTCGTCGATGGAGGCGACCGTACGTACCGTGTCCACTGCGGGGCGCACCGTCGTCTTCTCCGGACTGCTCCTGATCTGTGCGTTCGCGGGCATGCTGGTCTTCCCGCAGGCGGTGATTCGATCCCTCGGTTTCGGTGCCATGGCCGCGGTGGCCAGCGCCGCCCTGCTGTCCCTGACCGCGGTGCCCGCCCTGCTCGCCCTTCTCGGCACTCGCATCAACTCCTGGACCTGGTCGCGTACCGCCTCGGACCGCAGTGACGCACGCGCACACAAGTTCTGGGGTGGCGTCGTCACCCGAGTGATGAAGAATCCAGGCATCGTCGCCGCCGTCATCGTCGCCGGCTTGTTGATCGTCGCCACGCCGATTCTGAAAGTCTCCTTGGGGGAGGTCGACTACACCGCACTACCGAAGAACGACCCGGCACGGGCAGCCTTCGAAACCCTCGCCTCCGACTTCGAGTCCACCGGCGACGGTGCCACCGTGGTGCTGCGGGGTCTCGACGGCGTCAAGCCTCAGGGCCCGCCCGTTGCGGAACTGACCGCAGCGATGAACGCCACCCCCGGCGTGGCCCGAGCCGAATTCCTCGGATCCAAGGACGATCTGGTGGCATTCCAGGCGTCCTACAGCGAACCCAGCGACGGAACGACCGAGGCTCGGTCCCAATCGAATGCGGTGACTGCCCTCCGCGCGATCACTCCACCGGACGGCACCGAAATCCTCGTCGGCGGCGGACGCGCGAACGTCGACGACGGTAATGCCGCGATAGCGAAATGGCTGCCGGTGATGATCGCGATCATGGTGATCTCGACGTTGGTCCTGCTGTTCCTGGCCTTCGGCTCGATAGTGCTGCCGATCAAAGCAGTTCTCATGGCCGGGCTGAGCCTGGCAGCGACCTTCGGGGCACTGACCTGGGTGTTCCAGGAAGGTCACGGCGCAAGCCTGCTGGGAGTGACACCCGGCCCGCTCGAGTCGACCTTCGTCGTACTCATCCTCGCAGTCATCTTCGGCCTGTCGACCGACTACGAAGTGTTCTTGATGTCTCGGATGGTCGAAGCGCGCTCGGCAGGTGCTTCCACCGAGGAGGCCGTCATTTTCGGAGCCCAACGCACCGGACGCATCGTCACTGCCGCGGCCCTGATCCTGATCGTCGTCACTGGGGCATTCACGATCTCGGGCCTGTCGATCATGAAGTTCCTCGGCTTCGGCGTGATTCTGGCGCTGATCATCGACGCCACCATCATCCGCATGCTGCTGGTGCCCTCCTTGGTCAAGCTCATGGGCGAAGCCAACTGGTGGGCCCCGGCGTGGATGAAGAAGGTGCACGAGAAGGCCGGTATGGGGCACTAGCCGTCAAACTTACCGAGGAGTAAGGTCGCCTCGCATGGCGAGCTACATCGTGACCGGCGGTACCGGGTTTCTGGGTAAGAACTTGCTGCCCCGACTTCTCGGACGTGATGCGGACGCCCTCGTCCATGTACTCGTTCGACCGCAATCGGTCGCTCGACTCGAGAAGCTGGCCGACGATCTGGACGGCGGCGACAGAATCCGCCCACTGATCGGCGATCTCGTCGAACCCGGGCTCGGCCTGAAAGACGTTCCGGCCGACGTCGATCACATTCTGCATCTCGGTGCCGTCTACGACCTCACGGCGGGAGACGAGCAAACCCCGACCAATGTCGCCGGAACAGCGTCGGTGATCGAACTGGCGAACAGGACCGGCGCTCGTCTGCACCAAATCTCGTCGATCGCAGTGGCAGGTGACTACCGAGGGACGTTCTCCGAGAACGATTTCGACAAGGGGCAGAACTTTCCGACGGCGTATCACCGCACCAAGTTCGAGTCCGAGAAACTGGTTCGCGGCAGCTCCGCGGACTGGCGGGTGTACCGCCCCGCTGCCGTGGTCGGGCACTCCGAGACCGGCGCGACAGACAAGATCGATGGCCCGTACTACTTCTTTCCACTGTTCGCCGAGCTGGCGAAACTGCCTGCGGTCCTGCCGATCACGGTACCCAAGATCGGACACACCAACCTGGTTCCGGTCGACTACGTCGCGGACGCCATTGTGGAACTGGTTCACCGAGACACCCCGTCCGGCAGCGTTTTTCACCTGGTGAATCCGGAGCCTCAGTCGATGGCCGAGGTGTACTCCGCATTCTCTTCGGCTGCCGGATCACGCGCCAGAATCGTCGACATCCCAGGGAAGCTGGTTGCCCCCGTGGTGTCACCCACATCCGCAGCGGTTCGGAAACAACGCAACGCTGCGCTTCGCGATCTGGGCGTGCCGCCGGTGATGCTCGATCATCTGACTCTGCCGACCGTCTTCGAGTCCGCAACGACACAGAAAGCATTGCAGGGCAGCTCCATCGCACCGCCGCCGCTGCGGACGTACGCCGACCGCCTGTGGCAATACTGGATCGAGAATCTCGACCCCAAGCGCAACCGCCGAGACGACCCACGCGGTCCGCTGTTCGGACGTCACATCGTCATCACCGGCGGGTCCTCCGGTATCGGCAGGGCCAGCGCCGAGGCCGCTGCACGAAAAGGAGCGGTGGTCATCGTGCTCGCGCGCGGCCAAGATCAGTTGGACGAGGTCGTCCAGCAGATTCGCGCCGACGGCCATGTCGCTCATGGGTATTCGTGCGATGTCACCGACAGCGAATCGGTCGAACGAACAGTGAAAGCGATACTGCACGACCACGGGCACGTGGACATGCTCGTCAACAGCGCGGGCCGATCCATTCGCCGCGCGCTCTACCGTTCCACCGACCGATTGCACGACTACGAACGCACCATGGCCGTCAACTACTTCGGAGCGATTCGTGTGGTGTTGGCGCTACTGCCGCACATGCGCGAACGCAGCTTCGGACATGTGGTCAACATTTCCAGCGCTGCAGTGCTGGGGCACCCTCCTCGATTCTCGGCGTACGTGGCGAGCAAGGCAGCACTCGACGGTTTCACCGATGTTGCTGCAGCAGAGACGCTCTCGGACGGAATCACCTACACGACCATTCACATGCCGCTGGTGGACACCCCGATGATCACCCCGACGGGCGACAAGAACGTCGGCACTGTCTTCTCACCGGAGAAGGCAGCCGCGATCGTCATCCGCGCGCTGAGCGACAAGCCGAAGCGAATCGACACCCCACTGGGAACACTCGGACAGTTCGGGGCCATCTTCAGCCCCAAGGGCAAAGATCGCACGATGCATCAGCACTACCGAAAATTCGCCGAGTCGGCCGCCGCCAAGGGCGAAACGCCGGCACCCGGCGAAGACGGGAAAGTGCCCTATCGGGTTCGGCCGTACGACCCGTCGACCCCCAGCGCGCGTATAGGCAAGGTCGTCCGCCGCATCGGCAGGTTGGTACCCGGCACCAGTTGGTGACGTGCACGTCAGGGGGCCACGGCAGTCCACAGGGTCCAGCGATCGCGTTCGATCGTGGAGTGGGCGGTCTGGGTGATGTTCCGTTACGGGTCCGCGTCTGCGAAGCTGTCACGCGTGATCGCCGAGAAGCTGCCGTTGTTCGTGACCGATCGTGCGGCCGCTGCTGTTCTGGTGGCAGCATTCACCGGCTTCGTGTGGTCGGAATACAAGATGGGAATGCGGAAGCCGCGGGCCGGCTCTTCGAATCGAGACAATGGTTCCGGTCGCGCCGTCGGCCGCGGCCTTGTGCTCTCGTATGGCGGAGGCCTTCTCCTGAGCGTGATCTCGCCTGCCACTGTATGCACCCGCCACCGACGGGCGGTGTTCCTGACAGGGTTGGCCACCGCAACCCTCGGGCAGACACTTCGGGTCTCGGCAGCTCGCACACTCGGAGAGTCCTTCACCTTCGTGGTCCACACACACCCTGAGCAACTCGTGGTTCGGACGGGCCCGTATCGGTTCATTCGCCACCCGTCGTATACCGGCGCACTGATCTGTGCGCTCGGTTTCTGTATTGCGTACGGGAACTGGCTTTCTCCCGCCATGGTGGCATTTCTGGCCGGAGGATACGTACGCAGAATCCCATCGGAGGAGAAGGCCATGCTCGAGGGATTGGGAGACGCGTACGCCGAATACATGGCACGCTCGAAACGATTGGTGCCCTTCGTCTTCTAGCCTGGTTTTTCCTCAGCGCAACAGAGCTCTTGCCCACACTCGCAGAAATCCCTGACTCAGGTATGTCAATGAGCCGATGGCCAGTATCCATTTGACGGTGCTGACCACGGTGGTGGCCCGTACGACGGTGTCGGAGATCTGTTCTCGGTTGTCCACCAGTATCAGCCCGACGATGTTTTCGATGTAGTCACCGGCAGCGGAGGCCACGGGAGCGAGAGCCAATGCCGTCGTTACTGCAGGGCTCAGCGGAGTCTTCGCCGCCAAGCTCCTCGCACCCGCACGCAGTGCGATGGCATAGATGGCCGGGTGGACGAAGTCGGGCAGATAATGACTGCGAAAGCAGGCGATCTCCGTCTCGTCCATGCTCGCCAGAATCTGCCGGTACCGCTGTTCGGACCAGGCCGTCTGCACGGCAAGCACTTTCGGTGCCGCGGGCCCGAGCAACCGGGCGATATTGGCCTGGGAGACGACGAACAACGCCGACCATCCCAGTAGCTTCCGATCCAGCACAGTCAGCGACATGAGAGCAGATTACTGCGTCAGAAATGGACGAACTACCGCTTCGAAGGCTGAGTAGCCATCGCGGTGGATGCTGTGTCCGGTCCTGAATGCCTCCACTCGACAGTTCGGAATGCTCGCTGCCATCGCGTCGAGCCGAACCGGATCGACCATGCCGCCCGGACCTCCACGAAGTACCAACGTCGGAGCAGTGATGTCGGCCAACGACTCCCACCACCGCGGGTTCGGCCGACGAAACTGCTCGAGAGCAGTGGCGGTCATCGATCGATCGAACGCGAGTACCGCACGGGGATGCAGAACAACGCTGGTCGCCGCATGCCAGAGTTCGGTGACCGACGGCATCCGGCCGGTCAGGGTCGGCGGGGCGTCCCCCGGCCTGATCGGTATCGGAAGTTCTTCGAGAACCAGGCGTCGGACGAGAGACGGGCGACGCTGCGCCACGAGCGAGACCGCGTATCCACCGAGTGAATGCCCGACGAGATCGACTTCGGTGAGCCCGAGGTGATCGATCAGGGCGAGGAGATCACCGCCGAACATGTCGAACTCGTACGTGGGCGTGTGGGCACTCTTGCCGTGCCCTCGGAGGTCGACGGTGATCACCCGGCGACCGTGCGCGGTCAGAGCCCGAGCGAAGCGATCCCAGGTTCCGCTGTCTCCGCCCATGCCGTGCACCAGCATCACCGGTGCCGCACTCGTGTGTTCCAGCGGCGCGAACGAGCGATACGCGATGTCGACGCCATCGAGGTCGACCGTCTCGGACATCATCTGCATTTCCCCGACGGTAGCGGTTCCTACTCGTAGATTCCTTCCACCCGCCACAGACCGTCGTCGAACACCAGCAGCAACGCCCTCTCGTCGTCGAGCACCACCTGTGCCCGCGCCGTCGGCCCCGTCGATCCTTGCCCGCTGTCCCACCACCGTTCGTCGACGGGCCACGGCCCGGCCAGGCCCGTCAACTCCCATTCCTTGGTCCCCCACCGCAATCTCTTGGGTGGCGCATCGAACACACCGCGGTCGGTGACGCCGATTCCCGAACCCGCCCGATTCATCAGCGTCACTGCCGGGCGTGTCTCGATCACCGCCGCCGGTGCCGGCTCGGGTAGTCGGCCAGGCCACGGGGCCGATGGATCGGACAGCGGCACCAGCTCGTCCCCCAGTGGACGCAACGTGATCCGCTCGGCCGGCCCGCGTCCACCGCTGAGAACACCCCCGAGCACCGATTCGCCGCCGAGCAGACCCTGAACGCGTACCAACGCCCGACGCGCCCTGTCGTCCTCGTCACCGACACTGCCCCACAAACCCAGCTGCAACTCCCCCGCTGCCACCACTTCGATCGGCTCGAGGCGCAGGACGGTGATCGCCGACGTCGGCTTGTTCTCGCTGCGTCCGGTGATCCAGCCGTCGAGTTGCCACCGCACGCGATCGGCCGTGCCCTCCGGCGTCAACGGCTCGGCGCACCGCCAGATTCGCGACAGATTCTCACCGTTGCCGGTACTGGCGTGCACCAGCAACCGAGTGCACGCAACAGCAGCCGCGGCGAGCTTGGTGTGCAGCTGCTCGGCCAATGCGCGCCCGGCGAACGCGGCTGCATCCACCCGATCGATCGGCGGATCGCACAGATACTCCACATCCAGGTCGGGAGGCAGAGCACGGGCAGACGGCGGCCTTTCGGGCTCACCGCGGGCACTGCGATGCGCCAGCACGGCATCGGTACCGAATCGCGATGCCACATCCGACGGAGACAGGGCAGCGAAGTCCCCGATTCTGCGTAAACCCAAGCGGTGCAACAGATCCACCAGTTCACCACGATCGGCCGCGGCCATACTGGGCTCCGCCGAGAGTTCGGCGATCGGTAACGGCGAAAGAAACCCGGCACCACCACCGCGCGGCACCACCTGTGCGTACCGTGCGGCGACGACTGCGGTGGACAACTCGTCGGCAATCCCGATCTGACATTCGACACCGGCAGCCGACGCTTCGTCGATCAACCGCTCCGCGGCGCGATGCTCGGTACCGAAGTACCGTCCGACACCACGCGCTGCAAGAACCAACAGGCCCGGCCGCAGCACTTCGACGCCGGGGGCGATGGCCGCGACAGCCGAGACCACGGGCTCGAACAGGCGTGCATCACGATCGGTATCGGCAACGGCCACATGCACGTCGGGGCACCGCGCCTGCGCCTCCCGGCGACGTAGGCCGCGCTTGATGCCCGACGCCCGTGCCGTGGCCGAGCAGGCGACGACCCGGTTGGCCGACGTGACGACCACCGGATGCGTCGCCGGTAGATCGGCCTGAGCTGCTGCGGCGACGGCAGGCCAGTCGGGACACCACAGCGCCAGAACACGGTTGGACTGGCCGGTACTCATGTCGAGACCGCGATCGACAACGGATTCGACTCCTGCTGTTCGGCATGCCATTCGATACGGCCGTTCTCCGCACGCAAGTCGAATCGAACCGTACGAGGACGCATCGCTTTGCCCCGCGCGCACACCGACAATCGAACCCCACGCAGCCGGCCACGCCCCAGCTCACGGCCTGTGCCGAGGCCGTCGTAACCGTGCACCGACGCGTCGAGTCGTAGCTCGGCTCCGTCCCAGTGCCCGTCGGTCACCACCAACGTCGCCCCTTTGCTGCGGGCGCGCGCCACTACTACCCTGGCCCGAGTCGGTGGTACCGACAGGCCACCGAGACCGAGGACGACGAGATCGACACCGTCGAGCAGGATCGCCGCCACTTCCACCGGGTCGGGGCCGGGATCGGGAATCAGAGCCAGCTTGCTCAGCTGCGCGCCCATCTCCACCGCAGCCAAAAGTCCGAAGCGGGGCTGACCTATGACGGCGACATGCCCGCCGGCACCGGTCACCGCGGCTACCAACCCGATCAACAACGAACCGGCACCGGACACCGAGGCCACCGTTCCGCGCACCAGACCACCGTGCGGAAGAACCTCCATCAGCGCCGACGGCACCGGAAGAACAGGCCGCCTACGGGTCGGTACCGACACCTGCTCCGAGCTGTCGACGACGTCGGATTCGGGGTCGGAATCGGGGTCGGTAGGGCGGGGACGAACGGGAGCAGAATTCTCGATGCGCACCGAGGCCGTTTCACCGCGAGACGGTACGGCAGCCATCCGACTGCGTAGCAGCGCCACCCGCTCGGGAAGCGACAACCCGTCGAGCGCATCCGGCGGTACGGAAGCCTGTGCTGCAGCCTCGGAAACAGACATGTCACTCCCCTTCACTGCATGAAAAATCGAGCCGAAACACCGGTGTTCGACGGACGCGGGAAGTGACGTATTCGAACACAATTTCGATCTGCACCCAGTAAAGCCGTTCGGACGGCAACTCGTCAAGGCGATGCCGTAGCTCCTGGTAGAGGCGGTAGTACTGCTGCTGCGGGCACACCGCGGCATCGTCCACTAACCTGTGGACGTGACCGATCAGCAGCGTGTTCGACGGGGAGTCGGGCCCGACTACCTCCTCGCCGGCAGATACCGTCTCGCCGGCAAGCTCGGCGGTGGCGGCATGGGCGCGGTCTGGCTCGCCACCGACACCCTTCTGCACCGGCAGGTGGCCGTCAAACAGGTCACCTCCACCACCCGATTGACCCCGGAACAGGCAGTGGACGTGCGCAACCGGGCCATGCGCGAAGGACGGATCGCGGCCCGCCTGTCGAGCCCACACGCCATTGCGATGCACGACGTCGCTCTCGTCGACGGCGAGCCGTGGTTAATCATGGAATACCTGTCCTCACGCAGCCTCGCGCAGGCGCTCGGCGTCACCGACTCACTACCACCGTTCGAAGTCGCTCAGATCGGTGCGCAGATCGCCGACGCCCTGACCGAAGCACACGACGCCGGAATCGTGCATCGCGACATCAAGCCGGGCAACATTCTGATCGCCGACCGCGGCAAGGATCTGGGCATCGTCAAGATCAGCGATTTCGGCATCTCTCGAGCCAAGGGTGACGTGGAGGAAGCCGACGACAGCGTCATCACCGGCACCCCCGCATACTTCGCCCCCGAGGTCGCCCGCGGCCAGGACCCCACTGCGGCCAGCGATGTGTTCTCCCTCGGTGCCACGTTGTACACCGCAATGGAAGGTGCGCCGCCCTTCGGCATCGATCACGATTCGATTGCGCTCCTGCACCGAGTTGCCAAGGGGCAGATCATCTCTCCCACTCGCAGCGGAGACCTCACCGGCCCACTACTGCACATGCTCGAGCCCGATCCAGCTCGACGCCCCACCATGGCGCAGGCCCGTGACGAGATCATTCTTGCCGCAATAAGCAAGCGCGGCACTATCTCTCAGTTGCGCGGAGTACCTCTGACCTCAGCGGACGGCGTCGTCCCCGCCTGGGCGAGACGGTCGACTCCCGTCTCGGAATCTCGTCGACCGTCCCGAGAATTCGGACGCACCATCGCCGGTCTGCCCGCCGTGCAACCGGGAGAAAGCCGAACGGATCCGACTCCCTCCTCGTACTCACCGCCGCCGTTCGACCTGCCGAAGAAGAGAAAGAACCCGGTCCAGGACGCACTCATGCGCATCGAGGACGTCATCGGCGACCGGACGTCCATCCCGGCAACGGCCGTCCTCGGCGGACTCGTCGTGGTCGTGATTCTTCTGATCCTGGCCGTCGTCCTGTTGCTGTAACAACTCCCGCACACTCCGTCCGTTCAGCCGAGAACCGGCATCACCAACGTCGTCAGAGCGCCGTCGACCGCGGAACGCACCAGCATCGGTTGATCCGGTGCAGCGATATCGAGCATCAGATCCGGTCCGACGGCCGATGCAACGGCGGCCTGCAGAACGGCCGCATCGAAGAACACAACGCTCTGTGAACCGGTCACCCGTGCAGGAACCGGAACACCATCGACCGAGAAACCGTCGGGCCCGGCCTCGATACGCAGGGTACTGCCGTCGACGGGAACGAAATCCCGTTGCAGCACAACCCTCGTCACAGTCGGAGCCAGACCGTCCATCATCGTGCGCCAGTCGGGGAATTCACCGTCGACCGTGTTCACCGCCACCCGAGAACCGTCGGAGTCGACCACCATCGACTCGTCGGTTCGCGTCAGCACGAGGGTGCCCGAGGCGGGGACGGCCTTGAGGGATCCGACGGCCACGATTCGCGACCACGGTAATCCGGGCGAGCACTGCGCGATGAAACTGCGCGTGGACAATCGATACCGATCCGTCGCGGTGAGGGTGACACTGCTTCCGTCCACCTCGATCAGTACGCCCTGCAGTACCGGAAATTCTTCGCTCGTCCCGGCCGCCGACGAGACCTGCGCCATCGCCGAGGCCAAGTCCTCGGAAGATACCGTTGCCGTGCAGTATTTTTCGTCGAACAACCGGCGAATCGACACTGCTGCCTCGGCTGCCGCCCGTGCCTGTGCGGCCAGAGCTTCGACGTGTCGATCCACGATCTCGATGGCGGCAGTTCCATCGCCGTCGAGGGCAGCGGCAACCTTGTCGAGTGGCAGCCCGATCTCGCGCAGCTGGCGAATGATGTTCGCCCGCTGCGATTGTGCGCGGGTGTAGTAGCGATAACCCGATTGTGCATCGATGGACGCCGGGGCCAGCAAGCCGCAATCGTCGTAGAACCGCAGGGCGCTGGGGGTCAGCCCGCTCTCGCGCGCGAACACACCGATGGTCAGGAATTCTTCGTCCGAATCAGTCATGCCGAAATCCTGAAGCTTCGCATCGGTCGAAGGTCAAGCCCAACGCAGACGGCCTAATCGATTCGACGCTTGTGCGCCCACCGCGTCAGTGCATTCCTGTTCGATTGTTGGGTCTTCCGAAGAACATTGGACGCGTGCGTTTCGACGGTTTTGACCGAGATGAACAGATCCTCGGCGATCTCGCGATACGTGTAGCCGCGCGCCAGCAACCTCAGCACTTCGAGTTCACGGGGCGTCAACGAATCCAATTCCGGATCCAACGGCGGCTCGGGCGCTGCGCTGCGGCCGGTGAACGAGTCGAGGACGAAGCCGGCAAGACGCGGGCTGAACACCGCGTCTCCCCCGGCTACGCGTCGGACGGAATCGGCCAGTTCCGAGCCGGAGATGGTCTTGGTGACATACCCCCTCGCGCCGGCCCGGATGACGGCGATGACGTCCTCCGCTGCGTCGGACACGCTGAGCGCCAAGCACACTGGGCCCTCGGCGATTCGGTTGAGCACGGCCACTCCACCACCGTCGGGCATGTGCACGTCCAGGAGCACCACGTCGGGCTTGGTGGAATCGATCCCCGACACCGCCTCGGCGACTCCGCCTGCTTCCCCGACGACGTCGATATCCGCCTCACGGCCCAGTTCGGCGCGTACTCCCGAGCGAAACACCGCGTGGTCGTCGACCAGAAAAACGCGGAAAGGGTCGGTCACGTCGGCTGCTCCTGATGGTTGGATTCGGATTCGGTGGTCACTGCCCCGCCGTTGCGAGGCATGAAGATTCGTACTTCGGTTCCCCTACCGACTGTGGACCGCACCTGTACGGAACCGCCGCGGCGTTCGATTCGTCCACGGATGGACTTGGCCAGTCCCTGTCGGTCCTCGGGCACCGCGGACTCGTCGAAGCCCGTACCGCGATCGCGGACGAACACACTGACCTGCTCGGGTTCGGTTTCGGCGAACAGATCGATGTTGGTCTCACCGGAATGTTTGGCCGCGTTGACCAGAGCTTCACGAGTGGCCCCCAGCAGCGCAGTGAAGCTCTCTCGCGACAGCCCCGATTCGACGTCGTCCGGCAACAGATGCACGTCCCCGACCGTGATGGGACGGACCGTCACGCCGTGTTGATCCTCGACCTCGCCGGAGATGGTCTTGAGCGCATCGGCCAAGCTCGAGTTGTCTGTGTCGCCGCCGTCGAACAACCACTTGCGCAGTTCTCGCTCCTGCCCACGCGCCAACCGCATGACCTCCTGCGGCCGATCCGCCTGCTTCTGAATGAGCGCCAACGTCTGCAGCACCGAATCGTGCAGATGCGACGCAATCTCTTCACGTTCGTCGTTTCGGATACGCGCCGATCGCTCCGCCCCGAGCGCACGCCAGGTCCGCAACCAGATCGGCACCGTCAACAGACCGACACCGACGAGGGTGACCACCACGGCCAACAGGGACGACCGAAGCGACGCGAGATCGACGCGGGCCAACACCACCACGGCCAGGCCCAGGACGATCAACGTCGCGCCGCCGACGACACGAGCCCAGCTGAGCACAGTCGGTTGCTTGGGCAACCCCAGCGCCGTCCGCGGCCCCTCGGCATCGAATTCTCGCCACACCAGGGCAGCACCGACGACGACCACGACGACCGGCACGACAACCGATGCCGCAGTACCACTGAGCAACCAGGCCAGCCCGACGGCGAGTCCGAGGCCGATGGCGGCCAGTCCCAATGCTCGTTGCCGCTCGGTAGCGCTCGGACGTGCCGTGTCGTCACCGACCGGGGTGAACATCCAGATCAGGCCGTACGCAACGATCCCTGCACCGGCGGACGCCGCGAGCAACGCGAACGCCACCCGTATCTTGAACACGTCGACACCCAGATGATCGGCGAGTCCGCCCGCGACGCCGCCGACGATACGACCGCCGCCGCGGCGTCGATACGGTGCGGGGGCCGACCGTTCCAACGCTGCACGAGAAGCCGAACCCGACGCAACGACAGGGTGCGGCGGGAGGGGACGGGTCGACGGCGCAGCACCGGGCGCGGCGGACGCGCCGACGGCGGCGTCAACGGCTGGATTGTCGACAGGGTGCACGCCCACGATCCTGGCACGGCCGAGGGCGGTACCGCATCAGGGTTCGCCCTGATCTTTCGCCCTTGCAACAGACCCGGGTGCAAGTCCGGGGTACGAGATCAGGGGAATCCCTGATGTGTTCCGAGGTTCGAGCCGACACGATGGTCATCATGAACAACGTGACCGTCTCGGATCAGCTACAGCAGATGTGGCGCACCCGTCCGCACCGCTTGCCGCAACGCGGACACGTGGCGGGTGTAGCAGCCGGTATCGGCTACCGATACGACGTCGACCCCGTACTGATCCGGGTCGCATTCGTCGTGTCCACCCTCTTCGGCGGCACCGGAATCGTGCTGTACCTGGCGGCGTGGCTGGTCCTCAGCCGCGCCGGCGACTCCGCCTCGGGGGTCGAATCCATGGTGGGCCGCGGGCACAGCTCCGATTCGACGACGAAGACCGTCGTCGTGGCGGTCGCGTTGGTGATCGCACTGTCGACACTCGGTCCGGCCGGTGTGGGACTCGGCGGATCCGGCGTGATCTCTCTCGCGGCGATGCTCGGCGGACTGTGGTTGCTTCACCAGCGCTGCCCCGAGCCGCCGCCGTACCTGCGAACAGCGGAATTCACCCGGCAGCAGTACGCACCGACCCCGTTCGGCTCGTCCACCACCTCCGCGGAGCAGTGGTCTGCCGCGCAATACCGGCCGCCGCAGTTCCAGTACGAGCAGTACACCCCGTACACGACGCTGCCCAAGAGCTACGAGCCGACACCGCAGACAACACAGCCGGTATCGGAATCCGGTACTGCACCGACCGTCGACCTCACCAAGAGCACACGTGCCGAAAGTATTTCTGCCACTGCCGTTCCGCCGGCACCTCAGGCCGTGACACCTCCGTCGTGGGACCCATTGGGAGTGGCACCGTTTGCGTGGGACCTCCCCGAACCGGCCGGCACCTTCCCACCGGCACCGATCGAACGTAAGCGTCGATCGCGTTGGACGGCAAGCTTTCTCGGCCTAGCATTGCTCGGCGCTGCCGTCACCACCGGACTCGGAGCACTGACAGGTTCCGACTGGATCACTCCGGGCCGCGTCGGTGCCGTCGCGTTGTCGATCATCGCAGTGGGTCTGATCCTGGGTGCATTTCTCCGAAAGGGCTACGGCCTGTTGGTCGTCGGCGCGCCGCTGGCCGGGTTCGTCGTTCTCGCATCGGTGGTCGGGCCGGTGAATCTGGACGACAGTGTGTCGGGCGCGCAACGGGTTGCCCCGCTCACCGCCGCCGCACTTGCCCCCGCCTACGACGTCGGCTTCGGTGAACTGGACCTCGACCTCACCGGCCTGACGCTCACCGAGAGCAAGACTGTGGCGATCGATGTGACGTTCGGCAGTGCCGTGGTGACCGTACCGAGCACGATGAGCATCGAGACGAAATGCAACGCCGAATTCGGTTCGGCCGAGTGCAGTGATCCCGGCGTCCGCGCCGGAAAGGACGCACGACCCGACGCGCCGGTCTTGACGATCGAGGGCGATGCGACATTCGGAGAACTGAAAGTGGTGCAGCAATGAGCGACAACGGGATTCACACCGAATACGGCCACGGAGACAGTTCTTCGGACACCGCGGCACAGAGTTCGAGCAGGCAGGGCCCGTCGGCTCCGTTGTTCCTCGCCGGACTCGCCGCGCTGATCGTGGCGATCGCCGCGCTGATCGGCCAGGACGCCGTCACCGCCCTGGCCGAGGTTCAGTTCCGCTGGGTGTTCGTCATCGCTGCGGTCGTGGTGGGTGCGGCCTTACTGCTGGGTCCCAGCAGAAAGCACTGAACCCGCTACTCCCACTCGATGGTGCCCGGCGGCTTGCTCGTGACGTCGAGTACGACTCGGTTGACCTCCGGAACCTCGTTGGTCACCCGAGTCGAAATCGTTTCCAGCACGTCGTACGGCAACCGGGTCCAGTCCGCGGTCATCGCATCCTCGCTCGACACCGGACGCAACACGATGGGGTGACCGTAGGTACGACCGTCTCCCTGCACGCCGACGCTGCGCACGTCGGCCAACAGCACCACCGGGCACTGCCAGATCTGCTGATCCAGGCCTGCGACCGTAAGCTCTTCTCGGACAATCGAATCCGCGTGACGCAACGTGGCCAGTCGGTCCGCGGTGATCTCTCCGACGATGCGAATGGCCAGTCCGGGTCCCGGGAACGGTTGTCTGCCGACGATGTCCTCGGGCAGGCCCAGCTCGCGTCCGACGGCGCGCACCTCGTCCTTGAACAGCGCACGCAACGGCTCCACCAACGCGAACTGCAGGTCGTCGGGCAGACCGCCGACGTTGTGATGGCTCTTGATGTTCGCGGTACCCGAACCGCCACCGGACTCCACGACGTCCGGGTACAGGGTGCCCTGCACCAGGAACTCGACGGAATCACCGTGCTCGGCGTTCTCGCCCAGCACCTCGGCGACGGCACCCTCGAAGCTGCGAATGAACTCGCGGCCGATGATCTTGCGTTTCTCCTCCGGGTCCGACACCCCTTCGAGCGCGCCGAGGAAGGTGTCCACCGCGTCGACGGTGACGAGCTTGGCACCGGTCGCGGCTACGAAGTCCTGCTGCACCTGCTCGCGTTCGCCTGCGCGTAGCAAGCCGTGGTCGACGAAGACACAGGTGAGCCGATCACCGATCGCACGCTGCACCAGAGCCGCGGCCACCGCAGAATCGACACCACCGGACAGGCCGCAGATCGCCTTGCCCGTCGGACCGACCTGTTCCTGGACGGCGTCGACCAGCGCGTCGGCGATGTTCGCGGCGGTCCAGTCCGGCTTGATTCCGGCGGTCTCGTGGAGGAATCGGCTCAGGACCTGCTGTCCGTGTGGTGAGTGGAGTACCTCGGGGTGGTACTGCACACCCGCCATCCGCTTCTCTTCGTTCTCGAACGCAGCAACCGGAGCCCCGGCACTGGTCGCGGTGACGGTGAAGCCGTCGGGAGCAGCGGTGACCGCGTCACCGTGACTCATCCAGACCGGCTGGGTGGACGGCAGACCGTCGTGCAGGCGGCCGCCGTCGACGCTGAGCTGAGTACGCCCGTACTCACGTGTTCCGGTGTGCTCGACGGTTCCGCCGAGCGCCTGCGCCATGGCCTGGAAGCCGTAGCAGATACCGAAGACCGGGACGCCCAGTTCGAGCAGGGCGGAGTCGAGTTCGGGTGCACCCTCGGCGTAGACGCTGGACGGCCCACCGGACAGCACCAGAGCAACGGGATCCTTGGCGGCGATCTCCTCGGCGGTCGCGGTGTGCGAGATGACCTCGGAGTACACGCTGGCCTCGCGCACCCGGCGGGCGATCAGCTGTGCGTACTGGGCTCCGAAATCGACGACCAGAACCGGCCGTGCGTGTGCGGGATCGTGTGCAGAGGAGTCGGTCACCTGGTCAGTCTAGTGGGACGGCTTCGGTGTACTCGCAGCACCCGAATCGCTCACGCGACACCCGAATGTTCGACGGGCATGGCCGCCGAACCGGACCTGATCTGCACGATCGGCAGCCGCAGGCCGCCGGGTGCGTCGACGGGCACGACGGGCGAGTTCGGAGCGATCGGATCGAGGCGCTGGTAGGGCTGGCCCTGCGCCGGACGCAGGTCCGACTCGCCCTTGTTCGGCCACAGAGCCGCCGACCGCTCGGCCTGCGCGCTGATGGTCAGCGACGGGTTGACTCCGAGGTTGGCCGAGACTGCCGCACCGTCGACCACGCTGAGAGTCGGGTAGCCGTGGACGCGGTGGTACGGGTCGATGACGCCGTGCTGGGCGTCCTCGGCGATAGCGCACCCACCGAGGAAGTGTGCGGTGAGCGGGATGTTGAACAGCTCGCCCCACGTCCCACCTGCGACGCCGCCGATCTTTTTCGCGATGCGCCGAGTGGCGTCGTTGCCCTCGGGAATCCACGTCGGGTTGGGCTGACCGTGCCCCTGACGGCTCGAGATCTTGCGGCCGAAGGGGCCCCGCTTGGTGAACGTGGTGATCGAGTTGTCGAGGTTCTGCATCACCAACGCGATGATGGTCCGCTCGCTCCAGTGCCGGACGTTGACGACGCGGACGAACTGGATCGGATGCGCGATCAGCGCGAAGACGAACTTGAGCCAACGCGGAATCTTTCCTCCGCCGTCGGTCATCAGGGTCTGCAGCATGCCCATCGCGTTGGAGCCCTTGCCGTAGCGGCACGGTTCGATGTGGGTGTTGGGGCTGGGATGGAACGAGGACGTGATGGCGACGCCGCGGGTGAGATCCATGTTCGGATCGACCGCCAACTTCGCGGCTCCGACGATCGACTCCGAGTTTGTGCGGGTCAGCTCACCGAGAGTGTCCGACAACCGCGGCAACGTGCCCGTGTCCTTCATCTTGTGCAGGAGGTTCTGCGTGCCCCACGTGCCGGCTGCCAGCACGACATTAGCAGCGCTGTACGTCTTGCGACCCTTGCGCAGACGCGCTCCGGTGCGCTCGGTGTCGACGTCCCAGGTGCCGTCGGATCGGGGAACGAGACCGGTGACGGTCGTCATCGGCACGATCTCGGCTCCTGCGCGCTCGGCCAGGCCGAGGTAGTTCTTCAGCAGGGTGTTCTTGGCTCCGTGGCGGCACCCGGTCATGCACTCGCCGCATTCGATACATCCGGTGCGCTCGGGGCCGGCACCACCGAAGTACGGGTCCGGGACGGTCTTACCTGGTTCGTCACCGAAGAACACGCCCACCGGTGTCTGAATGAACGTGTCGGCAACGCCCATATCCTCGGCCACCGACTTCATCACCTCGTCGGCGGGGGTCATGTGCGGGTTGCGCACGACACCCAACATGCGGGTGGCCTGGTCGTAGAACGGGGAGAGCTCACTGCTCCAGTCGGTGATGTGCGCCCACTGCTTGTCCTCGAAGAACGGTGCCTGCGGCTTGTACAGCGTGTTCGCGTAGTTCAGCGATCCGCCGCCGACCCCTGCACCGGCGAGGATCAGGCAGTCGCGCAGCAGATGCACCCGCTGGATGCCGTAGAGACCCAGCTTGGGTGCCCACAGGAAGCGCTTGAGATCCCAGCTGTTCTTGGCGAAGTCCTTGTCCTCGAATCGCTGCCCGGCCTCGAGGATTCCGACGCGGTATCCCTTCTCCACCAGCCGAAGCGCGGTGACGCTTCCACCGAAGCCCGAACCGACGATGAGAACGTCGTAATCCGTTGCGCGTCCAGCTGAACCCATGGTGACCTCCGCTACGTCCGTTACCTGTCGAACAGTATGCACATCGCTGTGTGACTACCGCCACAAGCGATTCTAGCTGTTACGGAAGGTATCACCAACCGAGGGTCGGCTTACCGGGACATGCCCGACGAACGACACAAGGCGCGCACCCGGAGATCGAGTGCGCGCCCTGTCGTATGGGGGTTCTGTCAGGCCCGAACGTTCAGGCCGACCTTCTGAAATTCCTTCAGATCGGAGTAGCCCGACTTCGCCATCGAGCGACGCAATCCGCCGACGAGGTTGATCGAGCCGTACGACTCACGCGACGGTCCGTGCAGCACCTGATCGAGGCTCGGACGCTCCCCCGCGGACATCGGCAGCAACGCGCCACGCGGCATCGACGGATGTGCCGCGGCGGACGGCCAGTACCAGCCGCCACCGGGAGCCTCGGCGGCCACGGCCAACGGCGCACCGAGCACCGCAGCATCCGCGCCGCAGGCGATGGCTTTCGCCAGTGCGCCGGACGTGGTGATGTCACCGTCGGCGATGACGTGCACGTAGCGTCCACCGGTCTCGTCCAGGTAGTCCCGACGTGCGGCCGCCGCGTCGGCGATCGCAGTGGCCATCGGAACACCGATGCCGAGAACTTCACCGGTGGTGGTGCCGCCTTCGACGGAGCCGTAGCCCACGATGACGCCGGCCGCACCCGTGCGCATCAGGTGCAACGCGGTCCGGTGATCGCTGACGCCGCCGGCGATGACGGGGACGTCGAGCTCTGCGATGAACGTCTTGAGGTTGAGCGGCTCGTCGTCGCCGTGCGCAACGTGCTCGGCGGAGATGATCGTGCCCTGGATGACCAGCAGATCCAGACCCGATGCGATCAGCGCAGGCGTCAGAGCACGGGCGTTCTGCGGGCTCACTCGTACAGCGACGGTGACGCCTGCATCACGCACCTGGCCCACTGCGGCGGCCAACAGATCGGGCTGCAACGGCGCAGCGTGCAGTTCCTGCAGGAATGCGATCGGCGCGTCGGGATCGAGATCGGTCTCGGCGATGTGGATCAACTGGTCGAGCTTGGCCTGCACGTCGGCGTGCCGCGCCCACAGCCCTTCGCCGTTGATCACCCCGAGCCCGCCTTGCTTACCGAGCTCGATGGCGAACGCAGGCGAGACCAACGCATCGGTCGGATGGGCGAGCACCGGGATGTCGAACCGGTAGGCATCGAGCTGCCAGGCAGTCGACACCTCCTTGGACGACCGGGTGCGCCGAGACGGCACGATATCGACGTCGTCCAGCTGGTAGGTGCGGCGGGCTTCTCTGCCCATGCCGATTTCAACGAGGTCGCGCACGCGCGCACCTTTCTACTTCGAGAGCGAATCGTTCGGCCACCAGGGGCCGACGCGACTATCGGGTGGTGTAGTTCGGAGCCTCAGCGGTCATCGTGATGTCGTGCGGGTGGCTCTCCTTGAGACCGGCCGCGGTGATCTGCACGAACTGAGCCTGCTGCAGGTGCTCGATGGACGTCGACCCGGTGTACCCCATGGCAGCGCGCAACCCACCGGTGAGCTGGTGGATGACCTGGTTCAACGGACCCCGGTACGGGACGCGTCCCTCGATCCCCTCGGGAACCAGCTTGTCCTCGGCCAGCACGTCGTCCTGGAAGTAGCGGTCCTTCGAGAACGACTTCGCTCCCCCGCGTCCCTGCATCGCACCGAGTGAGCCCATGCCGCGGTAGCTCTTGAACTGCTTGCCGCCGACCAGGATCAGCTCACCCGGAGACTCGGCGGTGCCGGCCAACAACGATCCGAGCATTGCGGTCGACGCGCCTGCAGCGAGTGCCTTGGCGATGTCACCGGAGAACTGCATACCGCCGTCGGCGATGACCGGTACGCCGTGCGGCTTGCACGCGGCCACGGCTTCGAGGATGGCGGTGATCTGCGGAGCGCCGACGCCGGCGACCACGCGGGTGGTGCAGATCGATCCGGGTCCGACGCCCACCTTCACCGCATCGGCACCGGCCTCGACGAGGGCTAGTGCGCCCGCGCGGGTGGCGACGTTTCCGCCGACGACCTGAACGCGCTCGCCCACCTCTGCCTTGAGCTTGCTGACCATCTCGAGCACCTGAGAATTGTGGCCGTGCGCGGTGTCGACGATGATGACGTCGACGCCGGCATCGGTCAGTGCCATCGACCTGGCCCAGGCATCCTGCCCGACGCCCACTGCTGCTCCGACCAGCAGACGACCGTCACGGTCCTTGGTGGCGTCGGGGTGCTGCTCGGTCTTGACGAAGTCCTTCACCGTGATCAGGCCGGTGAGTGCGCCTTTGCCGTCGACGATCGGTAGCTTCTCGATCTTGTGGCGACGCAGCAGGCCGAGGGCCGCTTCGGCGGTGACCCCCTCCTGCGCGGTGATCAACGGTGCCTTCGTCATGACGTCGGCGACGCGACGGTTCTGATCCACCTCGAACCGCATGTCGCGGTTGGTGATGATGCCGACCAGCGCACCGGTCTCGTCGGTGACCGGGAGCCCCGAGATACGGAAGCGCGCACACATCGCGTCGACCTCGGCCAGCGAGTCGGTGGGCTTGCAGGTGACCGGGTCGGTGACCATCCCGGCCTCCGAGCGCTTGACGGTCTCGACCTGAGACGCCTGATCGTGCAGCGAGAGATTGCGGTGCAGCACACCCATGCCGCCTGCACGTGCCATCGCAATGGCCATCCGCGCCTCGGTGACGGTATCCATCGCAGAACTGACCAGCGGGACTCGCAGCCTGATCTCGCGGGTGATCTGACTGGACGTGTCCACGGCGCTGGGGATCAGATCCGAAGCGGCCGGCAGCAGCAGGACGTCGTCGAACGTGAGGCCGAGCATCGCGACCTTGTTGGGATCGTCGCCGCCTGTGCGGACGTGGGCTCCGGGACTACTCATACGAATCTGGCCCTCCCTAGAGCCTGGTTGCATCGTGGGCGCGGCATGCGGCCGGTGAGAGCTCGCAGGCGCACCGCGGTGCGGTGTTGGAGAACGGATGGAGTTTCGGCACTTGCACTCATCTGTTCAGCGCCGGGAACCATGGTATCGGCCTGCGGCACAATCAGTGCGCACGCCTCCCGCTGCGGACGCTCGGAGGCACCGAATCGAAGACCCGACGGGGTCCGGCGGTACGGATCGTCCGGCATGTCGCGCTCGAACGGCTGGCGCAGACCCACCAGTTCTGCGTACCGTGGAGGCGTGCGCGATCAACTGCCTCCCGGTCTACCCCCGGATCCGTTCGCCGGAGACCCCGCCGACCCGTCGGCCGCCCTCGATGCAATCGAGCCCGGCCAGCCTCTCGATCCCCAAGAACGGCTGGCCGTAGAAGAAGACTTGGCGGACCTCGCTGTCTACGAGGCACTCCTCGGCCACCGCGGTATCCGTGGACTCGTCGTGTGCTGCGAAGACTGCCAGCAGGACCACTACCACGACTGGGACATGCTGCGTGCGAATCTGCTGCAGCTGCTCGTCGACGGCACCGTGCGCCCGCACGAGCCGGCCTACGACCCGGTGCCCGACGCGTACGTCACGTGGGATTACTGCCGTGGTTTCGCCGACGCATCCATGAACGACGCTCTGCACGGAGACGGTTTCGAGAGCTGAGACCCCAGACAAACGAAGAAGCCCGACACGATCATCGTGTCGGGCTTCTTCGTTGTTCACGGTCTGCGTCGTCGAACAGGGCCTGTCGCTCAGCTTCCGCCGGACGGAACCGACATGCGGTCGCCGTTCTCGGGCGAACTGCCACTGGCAGTGGCCGTCGGCTGATTCGGGTTGTCGAGCACCGTCGGTGTGACGTCGGTGGTCGTCGGACTCGGACTCGTGGTGACGGGCGGGCTGACCGGTGTCGTCGTTTCCGGATTCGGCGTGCTCGGAACCGCGGTGGATTCCGGTGCAACCGTCTCCACCGGAGCCGTCGGAACCAGAGTTGCTTGGCTGGGCACCGACAACGGGGCTGCCGGGGCCACACCCATCGGAGGTACCACGGGCGGCACCGTCATGGCCTGCAACTCCTGCAGCAAACGGGCCAGCCACTGGTCGAGTTCGGCTCGCTGAGCATCGTCGATGACCGCGGAACTGCGGTTCGATGCGCCGTCGAGAAGAGCGCGGGCAGCGTCGGCATCGCCGGACGACAGAAGGTTCTCCGCCTCCTGCAGCTTCGATGTCGTATCTATCTGCGCGACAGTCGAATCGGCCTGCTCGGAGAACACGACCGACTTGACGCTCCACAGCGGATCCTCGGGCGTCGAGTTGTACGAGATGACCACCAGACCGCCCAACACGACTGCGATCGCGGCGGCGGCACCGGCGAGCGGACGCAACAGACGCATCCGGCCCCCGCGGTTCGCCGCGCTGGATCGAGCCATGTCGGCTGCCACCTTCTCGCGCTCGACGGCCGCAACAACGGTGTCGAGAGAAGGACCGGCCGGCATGGACGGTGTGATCACGTCCGCTCGCCAATTGGCGAGCAGGAGCGCGAGTTGGTAATCGTCCGCATCATCGGTTGCGATCGGTCCGTCACCACTGATCGCGTCGATGAAGGCATCGTCACGACGAACGGCGACGAGGTCCACGGGACCACCGTCTGCGCCGATGTCGGCATAGGGATCGTTCTGCTTCGGTCCAGTGGGTGTCACGTGCTCTCCGATACGCGAGATTCCGCGACGCGGGGTCTCACCGGGGCCACCGTGACCATTGTCCCTAGCCATACATTTCACCTGCTCTCACAACTTCGTTCTTCAGTTTTGCGATAGCTCGGTGCTGAGCCACGCGGATAGCGCCTGCAGTGCTGCCGACCGCAGCTGCCGTCTCCTCGGCCGACAATCCGACGATGAGTCGGAGCACCAGAATCTCGCGGTGCTTGGCGGGCAAGGTGTCCAGTAGTGCAGTCATCTGACGACTCGACTCGGATTCCAGAGCTCGCTGCTCCGGACCATGTTCTGTCGACACGACATCTGGTACTTCGGCGGCCGGGTCCGATTTGTTACGCGAGGCACTGCGATGAGCATCTGCGACCTTGTGCGCCGCGATGCCGTACACGAATGCCATGAACGGACGACCTTGATCCTGGTAACGCGGCAAGGCGGTCATGACTGCCAAACAGACCTCCTGCGCCACGTCGTCGGCCGAAAGCTGACCACGCTCAGCCGAACCGACTCGAGCCCGGCAATACCGGACGACGAGTGGTCGGATGAATTCCAAGACCCGGGACAGAGCCAGTCGATCGCCTTGCGCTGCGGCAACGACGAAAGAGTCCAACTCCTCACCCGCACTGTTCATCGTCGACAAATTTCCCCGCGTTACAGGTACGCACCCGCCTGGGAGCGCTTCCACGTGGTGGTGGAACGAACCAAGGATAGCGACACCGACGGCCTGCAATCGAACCGCTCGGTCCGTGCGCGGCTGCGGTCCAGGTCAACCGACCGCGGATCCGCCCAGTCGTTGGAGCGCGGCTCCCAGCTCGCGTGCCGACACCATGTCCGAATCCGCTCCCCCGGTTCCTTCGCACAGCATCGTCGCGGCCCAACGCAAGGGCAGTAAACCGTGCATCGCCGCAGCACAGGCCACGTCGACGGCCCCTGCGCATGCACGCTCGGTCGCACCGGCGCAGCTCAGGGCCGCCGCCATCACCAGATCGGTTTTGATGCGGTGCCGTATCGAATCGGTGTCGGCGGCAAGTGCACGAGCGAACTCGGCGTGTCGGAGCGCTCCAGTGCCGTCTCCACGCATCATCGCCAGCTCGGCTGCCACCCACTGCGCGCGCAGCGCCGGACGCCACAGATCCGACACGCCGGGCACCGAGAGCAGCTCTGCGTTGCGCGCCAGGAACGCATCCGCGAACCCGAATCGGCCGGTCCCCAGTGCATCCGCCGCCAATCCGACCAGGGCATCACTGCGCGCCTCCACCGCGTCCGTCGTGCGCGCCTCGCCGGTGAGCCCGATCAGGAACACCGCCCTCCCGTCGAACCCACGGGCGAGCCGGTGCCGACCGATCTGGCGTAGCCATGACGCCCTGGTCGACTCGTACAGGGACTCGAGCGCCGGCGACGTCGGCCGGAACCGCCGAAGCTCGACCCGGGCAGCGTTGTACCGACCCTGGCCGGCCAACGCGACACCGCGGTACCAACTCTGCCGCGCATCGGTGGCCGCCGGTAGGTCGGTTCGACCGGGGTCTACTCCGAACGCCGCCTTTTTCAGCTCGAGTCCGATGCAGTCGGACTCTCCGGTGACGGGCGAGGACTTCGAAACACTGTGCACGACGTCAGGGTATGGCCACGGACGGACTGCAGACACGCGAGTGGGCCGACCGAGAACGACGGACACGCAACGCACGAATGCGAATGTCGCGCCGGACGGGCTGTCGCATTCACGACGACCTTTCAGGACGCCGCTGCAGTTTTCACAGAATTAACAATGTGAATAGGTGTTGTTTCGGAAACAGTTATCTGAACGCTGTGTGGCGAATGGGTTAAACGGCGGGTCGTTTAACGGAGCCGGACAAGAATGCGTCGGGCACATTCGACACCGCCGATCGGAATCGTTCGGCAACAACGACTGACTCCTCGCTCGATCCGCTCGGCCGCTCGTGCATCGAGGCCGAACCCGGCCCGCCACCGCTCGACGCTCTGCGACAACACCTTCGAGCTGCGGGTCTTCGAGAAACGCGCGGTGGAATTCGGAGCGGCACCGGCTCGCGCCGACACGTCACCGTCGATCCTGCGCCGCGTCGTGCCATGAGCATCGTCTCCCGACTCGGCCGATTTCTCAACCGGAAGCGCACACATGCGAGCGGTTCGAAGTAAATATCGAGCGTGTTAATTCTTCGCCCTCCCGCTATGCATTTGCCCACGATCGAGCTCTATTGACTCGATTTCGTCGACCCACATAACGTTGTCGCTGTTCGGATCACGAATCCGTCGAAGCCACACCACCCTAGGAGTTTCCATGCCGCAGCCGAACCACCTCCCTGGGCCGAACGCCGATATTTGGGATTGGCAGATGCACGGCCTGTGCCGTGGCGTCGACTCGTCCATGTTCTTCCACCCCGACGGCGAGCGGGGTCGGGCGCGAGCACAGCGAGAGATGCGCGCCAAAGAGATGTGCCGCAGCTGTCCGGTACTCGCTCAGTGCCGCACCCACGCACTCAACGTCAGCGAGCCGTACGGCATCTGGGGAGGGATGTCCGAGACGGAGCGCGAATTGCACGCCCGGCACAACCGCCGCCGCATCGCGGTCTGAGCACACGACATTCACAGCTGCACACACGACGAAGCCCCCAACCCGTTCGGGTTGGGGGCTTCGTCGTACTACCCGAAAATCAGTGAGCGTGTCCGTGGCCGGTTGCGGCCTCGGATTCTTCTTCGGGCTTCTCGACGATGGAGCTTTCCGTCGTCAGGATCATGCGCGCGACGGATGCGGCGTTGACCACGGCAGATCGGGTCACCTTCACCGGATCCACCACACCGTCGGCCAGCAGGTCGCCGTACGTCAGGGTCGCGGCGTTGAAACCGTGGCCCTTCGGCAACTCGGCCACCTTGCTGACGACGACGGAACCGTCGATGCCGGCGTTGGTGGCAATCCAGAACAGCGGTGCGTTCAGTGCAGTGCGCACCACTGCGACGCCGGTGGCTTCGTCACCGGTAAGGCCGAGATCGTCGGCCAGCGACAACGCGGCCTGAGTCAGAGCGGAGCCACCGCCGGGAACGATGCCTTCTTCCACTGCAGCCTTGGCCGCTGCAACTGCATCGTCGACGCGGAACTTGCGTTCCTTGAGCTCGGTCTCGGTTGCGGCACCGACCTTGATGACGGCAATGCCGCCGGAGAGCTTCGCGAGCCGCTCTTCGAGCTTTTCACGATCCCACTCGGAGTCGGTGTTCTCGATCTCGCGACGAAGCTGGCCGACGCGGGCATCGATGTCGTCCTGCGAGCCGGAACCGTCGACGATGGTCGTCTCGTCCTTGGTGACGACGACGCGACGCGCCCGGCCGAGCAGCTCGAGGCCGGCTTCCTTCAGGCTCAGGCCGACATCTGCAGTGATGACCTGGCCTGCGGTGACGACTGCGAGGTCGTCGAGGAACGCCTTGCGACGGTCGCCGAAGAACGGAGCCTTGACGGCAACGGCCTTGATCGTCTTGCGGATGGAGTTCACGACCAGAGTCGACAGAACCTCACCCTCGGTGTCCTCGGCGATGATCAGCAACGGCTTGCCGCTCTCGGCAACCTTCTCCAACAGCGGGAGGAAGTCGGGAAGCGAGGTGATCTTCTCGCGGTAGAGCAGGACGTAGGCGTCCTCGAGCACAGCTTCCTGCGTGTCGACGTCGGTGACGAAGTACGGCGAGAGGTAGCCCTTGTCGAACTGGACGCCCTCGGTGACCGACAGCTCGGTGAGCAGCGTCGAGGACTCCTCGACGGTGACGACGCCGTCTGCACCGACGCGAGTGAGCGCCTCACCGACGAGTTCGCCGATCTCGGGGTCCCGCGAGGACACGGTCGCAACCTGAGCGATGGCCTGCTTGCCCTCGACCGGGGTGGCGGCGGCGAGCAGTGCCTCGGCAACCTTGTCCGCTGCCTTGGAGATACCGGTGCCCAGCGCGATGGGGTTGGCTCCGGCGGCGATGTTCTTCAGTCCGCCGCGGACGAGAGCTTGTGCGAGAACGGTCGCCGTGGTGGTGCCGTCGCCTGCGACGTCGTTCGTCTTGGTGGCGACGCTCTTGACCAACTGGGCGCCGAGATTCTCGAACGGATCTTCCAGGTCGATTTCACGAGCGATCGACACACCGTCGTTGGTGACCGTGGGGCCACCGAAGGCCTTGGAGAGGACGACGTGGCGACCACGCGGTCCGAGAGTGACCTTGACTGCGTCGGCGAGCTTGTCGACGCCGCGCTCGAGAGAGCGGCGTGCTTCCTCGTTGAATTGGATTTGCTTTGCCATGTTTCGGTGTTACTCCTTCGAGTAAAGAAACTCGATCGAACGCACTCCGCCCCGGGACCGACACTGAAATCGGATTCCGGGGCGGGATGCGTTGTGGCCTACTTGGCGATGACTGCCAGCACGTCGCGTGCCGACAGAATCAGGTACTCCTCGCCGGCGTACTTGATCTCGGTGCCGCCGTACTTGCTGTAGATGACGGTGTCACCTTCTTTGACGTCGACCGGGATTCGGTTGCCCTTCTCGGTGACACGGCCTTCGCCAACGGCGACGACGGTGCCCTCCTGGGGCTTCTCCTTGGCTGTGTCGGGGATGACCAGACCGGAGGCGGTCGTCGTCTCGGCCTCGTTGGCCTGGACGAGGATCTTGTCCTCGAGCGGCTTGATTTTCACGCTCGCCACGTTGAGCCCTCCAAAGTTATGGGGTACGCGTCCGGGGTCGGATCCCCGGACAGCTGTGTGTAAGTACTTCTCGTGCGGTCCTGACAAACTCGGCACGAAACTCGGTCCCGTCGTCGCGGGTGCCGGGACTTCGCTCGGTGCCAACTAGCACTCTATACACGAGAGTGCCAGCACTCAAGGGCTGGGTTCGCCAGGCTTGCGTTCGGGCGACCGACTCGGCCGGATCGCACTTCCACCCGACCCGCACCGGTCGCCTCGGCACGCGACACGGGGATTTCCACACTTTTTTCTCGACGCCACGACACTGCCGAAGGCGCAGGTGAGGCCGCACCCGAGCCTACGAAGTAACCGACCGAGCAGATTATTACGGTCGCGCAACGGGATCGGTAACGTTACGATAACGGAGCTGTCCGAACGATAACGATCGACAGCCGTGCCACGACTCGACAGACAAGAGGCACTGCACGACATCGGCGGAACCGAACGGTTCTGACACACGGACAACGGGGCGGAGGTACACCATGCGGGTAGGAGTCGGTGTATCGACCGGATCCGAGGGCGTGTGCGCAGCCCTGGTCACCGTCGAATCCGACGGCAGCCATGCAGTCGAGTACCGCACCGTTTCGGCGGATCGCCAGGCGAAGATCGATGTCGGTGATCTCGTGACGTCCGCGGTCGAGCTGATGGCGTCCCTCGTTCCCGGCGACCGACAGCCCGATTCCATCGCAGTCACCTTCCGAACCGAAGAACATGCGGCGCGCATCCGCGCTGCACTCGCACACACCACGCGAGACGTTCGGCTCGTTCCGGAAGCCGCCGCCGCGTCGGCACATCTGGCCACCACCGGTCTGGTCGACGGGTACGACACCATCGCCCTGGTGGACCTGGGAGCCAGTGGACTGTCGGTGACCGTGGCCCGCCGGACCGACGGTGTCGTTCTGTCCTACGGCCGATCCGAGGCCATCGGCGGCGTCGTTCTCGACGCACTGGTCAAGGACCTCGTTCAGAACATGACGCTCGACAATCTGCGAGACGACATTCGCGACGACCGCGGAATCGGATCGGCGCGGTACCGGGCGATCAAAGAACTGCTCTCACACGAGAACGAAGCACGCATCGAGCGCTACAGCGGTGTACCGCTCACCGTGAGCCGCGCTGCATTCGAGACCGCTGCATCGCCCCTCTTCGACGAGGCAGCGCAGTTCGTGCGCAGCGTGTTCGACGAAAGCACACACGAACCCGAGGCCATCGTGCTGATCGGCGGCGGTGCCCACATCCCGCTGCTGGCCAAGTCTCTGGCCGACACGTTCCATGCACGCATCGTTCGCCTCCCCGAGCCGGATGCCGTGCTCGCCGTGGGCGCGGCCGTCGTCGCCGCATCGGTGACCGACAACGATTACCCCCTGGTCTCGGCCGCACGCCGGACTGCGGGCCGGATGGGTCGCTACTCGGGTGCGATCGCGGCGGCCGTCGTCGCAGGCGGGCTGGTCCTCGCCTACGGGCTGCAGACAATGACCCCGGCAGACGACCCCAGCGTGTCTCCTGCCGGTAGCGCCACCGAACCCGTCGCAGCCGGGGACGCAGGACAACCCGCAGCGGAGGGTTACTCGCCCGGCGATACGCCCACCTCCACCCATGACTCGGCAGACCCGGTCGGCCCCGCGGCGACCACGGTCGATTCCACGCGTCCGACGTCCGGACTCACCGCGTCCACCGCACCGACCAGCACGCCGACGCTGCGACCCGCTCCCGACCTCCCGCGTATCGACTGGCCCATGGATCCGGCACCGGAGTCGTCGTCGCCCGACGCGGGCACCAGCGTCACCGCCGAGCCGTCGACGCCGGTCTCGCCCGAGCCCACGACGACGCCCGCGCCGACCACCAGCTCGCCCGTCGAGCCGACCCCGGCCCCGGGTGAGACTCCGGGTCCCACGACGCCGTCCGGCCCGATCGAACTCAGCCCAGAACCGACACCTCAGCCCTCGGCAGGGTCGGTTCCGGAAAGCTCGGAGATACCGACCGGATCGATCACCGTTCCCACGACTGTCGTCCGTGGCTCGGATCCCACTCCGGAATTGACCGCTCCGCCGACGGTATGGTCACCACCGCCTCCGGTGTCCGGTCAGATCGTCGAGCCCCGAACGTCACCTGATACGGCTGCGCCACGGACCGCCGAGCCCGCTCAGCCGGGTACCTGACTGGTCGCGACCGACAGGCCGGGGTCCGTCACCGCTGTCAGAGCCGACGGTGCCGCGCCCCCGGCAACCAGGTGGGCACCGAGGGCGGCAATCATGACACCGTTGTCGGTACACAGCCGCGGCTTCGGAATTCGCAGCGTCAAACCCTGTTGCGCGCACCGTGATTCGATCAACGAGCGAATCCGCGAGTTGGCCGTTGCACCTCCACCGAGAACGACGGTATCGACGTTCACGTCGGTCGCGGCGCGAACCGCCTTCATCGTCAACACATCCGCAACGGACTCCTGGAACGACGCCGCGATGTCGGCGACCGGAATCGGATCTCCGGCCCGCTGACGGGCCTCGACGAAGCGGGCGACGGCCGTCTTGACCCCCGAGAACGAGAAGTCGTAGCGAGCGTCCCGTGGGCCGGTCATTCCGCGGGGAAAAGCAATTGCAGTCGGATCGCCTTCGCGCGCCGCATCGTCGAGCGCCGGACCGCCCGGGTAGCCCAGACCGAGCAGGCGGGCCACCTTGTCGAACGCCTCACCGGCCGCGTCGTCGACAGTGGTACCCAGTTCCGCGATGGGCCTGGAGAGATCGTCGACGTGCAACAGATGAGTATGGCCACCGGAGACCAGAAGTGCCACGCACGACGGCATCGGACCGTGCTCGAGGGTGTCGACCGCGACGTGGCCGCCCAGATGATTGACGGCGTAGAAAGGAACATCCCATGCCGCTGCGTAGGCCTTGGCAGCGGCAACTCCGACCAGCAAGGCACCGGCAAGTCCTGGTCCGATGGTCACTGCGACCGCGTCGGGACGATCGATGTCGGCGGCGGCGAGAGCGCGGCGCATCGTCGGAACCATGGCCTCGAGGTGGGCCCTCGACGCCACCTCGGGCACCACTCCGCCGTACCGGGCGTGCTCGTCGACACTGGATGCCACCTCGTCGGCCAGCAACTCGCACACACCCGAGTCGCGCCAGCGAACGATGCCGACTCCTGTTTCGTCGCAAGAGCTTTCGATACCCATGACGATCATCGGGCAGCCTCCGTCTTCTCCGGCCGACGCATGGTGAACGCATCGGCTCCGCTGGGCTGGTAGTACTTCGCCCTGGTACCCACGATCTCGAAGCCCTCACGTCGGTACAACTCGATGGCCGGGTCGTTGTCGGTGCGCACCTCGAGAAACACCGGCCCACCGTGATCGTCGGCGACGCGCAACAATTCGCTCAACAGTCGTCCGCCGATCCCCCGGCGATGGTGCACGGGATCGACACCGATGGTGTGCACCTCGGCCTCACCGACGACGAATGCGCCGCGGCTCGGTTGCCCCAGCAGAGAGATTCCCGCGTAACCGACGATCTCGCCGGCCTCCCTCGCCGTGACGTAATGATTGTGCGGCGCAGCCAGTTCCGCCACGAATGCGTCTGCCGACCACGGGTCGTCACCCTCGAAGAGAACCGTCTCGAGATACGCGCATCGTGCGCAGTCGTGCACCGTCATCGGTTCGATCGTCACCGTCATGGCGCGGCCTTCTCCGCAGCCCGTTCGGCGAGTGTCTTCGCGTCCGGGCGCCGCAGATAGAGCGGAACGAGCGGTCCCGGTACAGTCCCGCTGCCGATGTCGGTGGCAGCCACCCGGACCAGACCTGCCGGGGACGGGGCCTGCACGTCACGCACCGGCAACCCGAACAGTGCGGCATGCGGCGCGGAACCGGCAACGGCGTCGACACCTCCGTGCTCCAGTTCGGCCGGAGCGATCACGTCGGGGCCTGCTACCCGAACCCCGGCTTCGTAACGTGCCCAATAGATTTCGCGACGACGTGCGTCCGTGACCACCAACAGCGATCCGGATTCGTCGACGTCTGCCGCGATCGCGTCGAGACTGCAGACACCGTGGACCGGCAGTCCGAGCGCATCACCGAATGCAGCCGCGGTCGCCATCCCCACCCGCAGGCCGGTGTACGGACCGGGGCCCACCCCCACGACGACGGCCGCGAGATCGGCAGCCACGATTCCGGCCTCGGCCAGGCACTCGAGGATGTGAGGAGTCAGAACCTCGGCGTGCGATCGCGCGTCGACCTTGATGCGGGTGGCGACGGTGGTGACATCGGCCCCGTCGGCAGCGGAGTCGGACAACCGCACCACACCTGCGGTGACGGCAGGGGTCGAGGTGTCCACGGCAAGTACGAGCACGAGGATCAAGGCTACCCGCCCGGTGGCCGCACCCAGCACTCCCGTAGCCGCGGCACCACGAACCCGGGATACCCGCATCGCACGCTTCGTCGAGTGCCGTTACGGGCGCGCCGGGTTTCGGTGCTCACTCGGGTAGGCGGCCGAGCGCATCGCCATTCACCCGTCGAGCACTCACCCTTCGGACGTCCGATTCCGGATCGCGTGACAAGCGCACGGAGACATGCTGATCCGTCAGGGTCTCCACCACGCCCTCGCCCCACTCGACGACGACGACGGCGTGCTCGAGATCGGTATCGAGGTCCAACGCGTCCAGCTCGTCGAGCGCGGACTGTCCCGTCATACCCAGACGGTAGGCGTCGACGTGCACGAGGGCGACAGGCGGTAAACCGTTGGGGCGCACGCCTGGTCGATGCTCGCGGGCGATGACGAACGTCGGTGAGGTGACGCGACCGTGCACTCCGAGACCCGCCGCGATCCCCTTGGTCATCGCGGTCTTCCCCGCACCGAGCGGACCGTCGAGTACGACGAGATCGCCGGCGACCAGAATGTCCGCGAGCCGAGCACCGAACTCGGCAGTGTCCGTCGCCGTCGCCAGTTCGGCCTCGACGGGCAGGTCGAGCCGCGAGTTCGGTGGACTCTCGGAATCAGACAACGCCCCACCGCTTCTTCTTGGGCTCCGATGCTCGCGCCACCAGGCGAAGGATCGCACCGTTGACCTGTTCGGGGAACTCCAACTGCACCAGGTGCCCACCTTGACGCACCCGCACCATCTCCGATTTCGGCAGGGCGTCGGTAAGTGCTTCCGAACTCGCGAAGGGAATGATCCAATCCTCGTCGCCGCACACCACCGACACCGGAATGTTCTCGAATTCCGCCAGAGCCGCCGACTCGTCGTGCAGTTCGAGGGTCTCGAGAAAATTCACGATGGTGACAACGGAGGTGTCGTCGATCATCGACTGCGAGAATGCCACCAGCCGAGGAGACACCCGCGTTCCGTACGAGGCCGCGCGCAGCACCGGTGAAATGATGGCGCGCACCGCTCCTCGCCCGAATTGCACCAGGCCGGGTGACGTGCGTACAGCCAGTCGAAAAGCATCGACCGCCGGATTCTGCAGGCTGCGGCCGACTCCCGTCTGTGCGAGGCCGGCAGCCGTAGTGGAGATCAGCACGGCACCGATCACTCGCTGCCGGACGACGGACGACCGCTGGCGCGCCATGGAAAGAATCGACATGCCGCCCATCGAGTGCCCGACCAGGACGATGCGTCCCTTGGGCACGACCGAACGGATGACCGCGTCGAGGTCGAGGCCGAGCTGACCGATGGTGCAACTGCTTGCACTGGGCACCCCGGAGCGGCCATGACCGCGCTGGTCGTAGAACACCATGCGCACGCTCGAACCCCACTGCTGTTCGAGCGCACGTCGTTGGAAATGCCACGACGACATGCGCAGGCAGTATCCATGCACGAACACGACGGTCAGTTGTGCATCCGCCGGCCCCACCTCGCGGACCGCCAGCGGAACACCGTCGTCCGCCGTGACGATACTGCCTCGATCGGCGTCCATCAGGTCGAGATTCTCGGTTGCCAGCGGATCCTTGTTGGATCGAAACGCCGTCTCCCGCACCACTATCGCAAGACTCTCCAGCAATCCCAGCATGGCCTACTTCGTCGCCTCCCCTGAGCCCGTGCCGACGAAACGACGTCGAACACGTCCACGAACGCCGGTGACGACCTCGTAGCCAATGGTGTCGAGCGCATCCGCCCAATCCTGAGCGTGCGGCTCTCCGCTGTCCCCCGGCCCGAACAGTATCGCCTCGTCGCCGATGGCGACACCCGAGCTGTCGCCGCCGAGATCGACGACGAATTGGTCCATGCACACGCGCCCCACCGACGGGTAACGACGACCGTCGATGGTCACCTCGAAACGACCGCTGAGTCGGCGCACGACCCCGTCGGCATAACCTAGCGCCACCAGTGCGACCACGGTGTCGGTCGGAGCTGTCCAGGTGTATCCGTACGACACCGATTCACCTCGGTTCACCTTCTTGATGTGGGCCACCTGCGCGGACAATGTCATGACCGGACGCAAGCCGAAATCTCCCATATCGGGCACCGGCGACAGGCCGTACAGCGCAATACCCGGGCGCACCATGTCGAAACCGAGGTCCGGCCTGGTCAGCGTTGCCGCCGAGTTGGACAGATGCACGACGGTCGGCGAGATACCGCGCCGGCCGGCGCGCGCAACAGCGTCGCGGAGCCGCTCTGCCTGGGCGTCGTTGGCCGGGTGATTCGGTTCGTCGGCACAGGCAAGATGCGAGAACATCCCCGTCAATCGCACGGACCCCTCGGCGACGGCCGACGCGGTGGCATCCAGGACGACGTCGAGGTCCGCCCGCGCAACGCCGTTGCGATTGAGGCCGGTATCGATCTTGAGCGAGAGGTCGGCAGTGAGACCGGTCCGCCTGGCTGCGGCGATCACCGAGTTCAGCTGGCCGGCCGTGGAGACCCCGACTCCGATGTTCTCGGCGATCGCAGCACCGAAGTCCGAATCGGCCCGGTGCAGCCACGCCAGCACCGGCACGGTGATTCCGGCTGCGCGCAGTTCGAGGGCCTCGCCGATGGTCGTGACCCCGAATTCGTGCACGCCGGCCGCGACGGCAGCGTGTGCCACGGGGCCTGCCCCATGGTTGTAGGCGTCGGATTTCAGGACGGCCATCACGGCGGCGTCGCCTGCGACTTCCTGCAGAACCCGGACATTGTGGGCCACGGCATCGAGATCGACGGTTGCCAGAGCACCCGAATCCGTCCGCGGATCGGTCTCCACGTCGCCGTTACCGATAGTCACAACATTCGATAGTGCCATCCCTGCCGCACACACCACGGATCAGGTGGCACAACTCATGACACACCGTTAGGTCGGCCGGCGAGCCCAGTGCAGCTCAGACAGCGACCGAGCGGACCGTCCGGATGGCTTCTCGCAGGCTGTTCGACAACGGTGTCGCCGAGATCGGGGCGGCGAATTCGCCATCGGCTCCGTGCGCGGCATGGGCTGCGGCCAGTGCGTGCACCTTGGCCCCGCACGCGGCCGCGGTCGACGGTGCCATTCCGGTTGCGAGCAGGGCACCGAGGACGCCGGACAGCACGTCCCCGGATCCGGCGGTGGACGCGGCGGATCCGCCCGCGTCACTGACGAACGCGGTGCCGTCCGAGTCGGCGACGACCGTCGCGCGGCCCTTGAGCAGCACGGTGACGCCCCACCGAGCGGCGAGGCCTCGTACGGCCGCGACGCGGTCGGGACCGGGTTCCGATCCGGTCAGGCGGGCGAACTCCCCGGCGTGCGGGGTCAACAGCGTCGGTGCAGTGCGATCGACGACCCACTGCTCGTTGTCCGCGAGGATCGTCAATGCATCGGCGTCGACGACCACCGGCAGATTCGATTCGAGAACTCGACGCACGATGTCCGCCGAGGAGTCGTCCGTGCCGAAGCCGGGGCCGACGACCCACGACTGCACCCTCCCCGCTGCATCCAGATCCGGTGCGACGACGACCTCCGGGTGATGCGAGACCACTTCTGCGCCGGCACTTCCCACGTACCGAACCATCCCGGACGTGGCGGCGACGGCTGCGCCGACACACAGCAACGCGGCCCCGGGATACGTGGCGCTGCCGGCCAACACGCCGACGACTCCCTGCGAGTACTTGTCGTCCGACGCGGTGGGAATCGGCCAGATTCGGCCAACGTCGGCCGGCTCGAAGGACTCGATCTCGGGCGTCGGCAGGGTCAGCCCGATGTCGACCACGTCGATTCGGCCACAACGAGGTACGGCCAACACGTGCACCGGTTTGCGAGCGCCGAACGTGACGGTGACATCGGCGGTCACCGCCGGTCCCGACACCTCACCGGTTTCTGCATCGACGCCACTGGGAATGTCCACGGAGACAACGGGCGCGGTGATCCGATCGACCATCCCGGCAGCGTGGGGACGCAGCGGACCCTTCCCGGATATCCCGACGATGGCGTCGATGACGAGGTCCGGATCGTCCGGCTCCGTGACGACCCGTCCCCCCGAGGCTCGCAGGGCCGCAAGACCTTCGGTGTGCGCACGGTCCGGATCGAGCAGCAGCGCGGACACTGCGACGCCGCGCCTGCGCAGGAACGCACCTGCCCACAGGCCGTCTCCGCCGTTGTCTCCCGATCCGACCAGTATCAGTACCCGTCGCCCCGCGACGCCGCCGGTTCGCGAGAAGAGCTCGCGCGCCACCACCGAGGCCAAACCGTACGCAGCGCGGCGCATCAACGTGCCGTCGGGCAACGATTGCAGCAGCGGAGCCTCGGCGTTCCTGATCTGCTCGGGTGTGTAGTAGCCGCGCATGCCGAGGTCCTCCCGCTCGTGCCGTCAAGTGTGTCGAGCCCGCCGGTCCTTCTACTCGACCGTGACGGACTTGGCCAGATTTCGCGGCTTGTCCACGTCGTAGCCGCGCGCCTGAGCGACCTCGGCTGCGAAGACCTGCAGCGGAATCGTCGAGAGCAACGGCTGCAGCAGTGTCGACGCCGCCGGGATCTCGATGAGGCTGTCCGCGAAAGGCCGGACCGCTTCGTCGCCCTCCTCCGCGATGACGACCGTCCGAGCGCCGCGGGCCTGGATCTCGCGGATGTTGCTGAGCATCTTCGAGTGCAGCACCGCACGGCCCTTGGGCGACGGCATGACGATGATGACCGGAACGCCGTCCTCGATCAACGCGATCGGACCGTGCTTGAGCTCACCGGCGGCGAATCCCTCCGCGTGCATGTAGGCGAGCTCCTTGAGCTTGAGCGCGCCTTCGAGTGCGACGGGGTAACCGACATGTCGACCGAGGAACAGGATGGTCGACGACGTCGACAGCTCGCGCGCGAGCGCACGCACCGGCTCGACCGTCTCGAGCACCCGCTGCACCAACTCCGGCATCGCTTCGAGTTCGGCGAACTCGCGCGCCACCTCGTCCGGGTACTTGGTGCCGCGCGCCTGCGCCAGAGCCAAGCCGACGAGGTAGTTCGCGGTCACCTGGGCGAGAAACGCCTTGGTCGACGCGACGCCGATCTCCGGACCTGCACGCGTGTACAGAACTGCGTCGGCCTCGCGGGGAATCTGCGAGCCGTTGGTGTTGCACACCGCAAGAACGCGCGCCTTCTGGTCCTTGGCGTGCCGCACTGCTTCGAGGGTGTCGGCGGTCTCGCCGGACTGCGAGATGGCCACGACCAGGGTCGACCGATCCAGTACCGGGTCGCGATAGCGGAATTCGCTGGCCAGTTCCACTTCCACCGGCAGCCGGGTCCAGTGCTCGATGGCGTACTTGGCGAGCAGACCCGAGTGGTAGGCGCTGCCACAGGCGACGACGAACACCTTGTCGACGTCACGCAGTTCCTGATCGGAGAGACGCTGCTCGTCGAGCACGATCCGGCCATTGTCGAAGTGGCCGAGCAACGTGTCGGCCACGGCGGCGGGCTGCTCCTGGATTTCCTTGAGCATGAAGTAGTCGTGGCCGCCCTTCTCGGCGGCCGCGAGGTCCCAATCGATCCGGAACGGACGCCCCTGCGCCTCGTTGCCCTCGAAATCGCTGATGTCGTAGCCATCGGCCGTGATGACGACGACCTGGTCCTGCCCGAGTTCGACGGCGTCGCGCGTGTGCTCGATGAATGCAGCGACATCGGACCCGAGGAACATCTCGCCGTCGCCGACTCCGAGCACCAGAGGCGTGGAACGACGAGCCGCGACGATCGTGTCCGCGTGATCGGAATGAGTGAAGACCAGCGTGAACGCACCTTCGAGGCGACGCAGCACCGCCTTCGCACTGGCGACGAAATCGCCCGCGGTAGGCCCGTCCGCGTATGCCCGAGCGACGAGGTGGACAGCGACCTCGGTATCGGTGTCGGACAGGAACTCCACACCCGCCGTTTCGAGTTCGGCACGCAGCGGACCGAAGTTCTCGATGATGCCGTTGTGCACCACCGCCACCGTTCCGGACGCGTCGCGATGTGGGTGAGCGTTGCGGTCGGTCGGACGCCCGTGCGTCGCCCACCGCGTGTGTCCCATGCCGGTGGTCCCGACGAACGTATCGGTGCCGATGTCGTCCAATTCGGCCTCGAGGTTTGCCAGCCGCCCGGCCTTGCGCTCCACCGCGGTAGAGCCCGCGCCGTCCAGTATCGCGATTCCTGCGGAGTCGTAGCCCCGATATTCCATACGCCGAAGCGCCTCGACCACCACACCCAAAGCTGGGCGGTGGCCGACATATCCAACGATTCCGCACATGGTGCATCAGGGTACTCGGCACGACGCGCACGACCCATTCGCTCAGGTCGCCGTGTCCGGCGTCCCCATACCCGAGCACATTCGGTAGCGTCATCTCTCGTGGCGAAACCGAAGAAGCTGGCATCTGCTCTCTCCAAGCGTGGCCCGCACAAGGTACTGAGAGGGAACCTGGCCCTGGCCGGGCAACCTGGCGTCGTCTACACCCCGGCCGAAGGCTTCGGCCTGCCCGGTGTGGCGTTCGCGCACGGTTGGATGCTGCGCCCCGGCAGTTACACCGACACTCTGAAGCACCTGGCGTCGTGGGGGTTCGTCGTGGCAGCACCCGACACCGAGCGTGGCCTCGTGCCCTCGCACCGCGGACTCGCCACCGACCTGGGCACTGTGCTCGACATCATGACCGGCGTTCGCCTGGGTTCGGGCAACATCAGCGTGCATCCCGAGAATCTGGCCACAGTCGGTCACGCGATGGGCGCCGGGACCGCCGTACTCGCTGCCTCCCGACGACCGGATGTCAAAGCGGTCGCCGCCCTGTTTCCGGCACCGACGGCACCGTCGTCCGAGGACGCCGCCGCAGGCCTCGACGTGCCCGGACTGGTCGTCGGCGACAGCTCGAACGCAGATTCGCTCAACGACAATTCACTGGCTCTCGCCCAGGCCTGGCACGGACCATCCGTCCTCCGACGGATCGACGGTTCGACGGCAGACGGATTCGTCGAAGGCCGGCGAATGCTCCGCGCACTGGGAGTCAACAGCTCCGACCGCAAGACCCAGCAACGCACCCGCGCTGCACTGACCGCATTTCTGCTCTACCACCTGACCGGCGACTCCGACTACGAGGAATTGGCCGGAACGAACGGCGACATCGCCGGCACCCGTGCTGTCGATCCTCACGCGCCGCTGACCGAGCAGCCCAAGCCAAAGGCGACCGCCTCGATCAAGGCTCTACTGGGACGCGGCTGACCCTTCCGGGTTCGGCGTCGTCACACCAGCCACGATCGGGGTTGCTCGTCGGGGTCCGGTTCGACGTGTGGTGCGCCGTGCCGCCGATCCAGGTGAGCCGGGCGCAAAACCGAGCCCGCTGCCGACCGAGTGTCGCTTCCGCTCAACGGGTCCGAAACCCCCTGCCCCACATCGGTTCTCGCCGGTTCTCTTGGATTTCGTAGCCGTTCGGCGGCATCCGCCATCGCCGACCGATGCGCGTCGCGAATACGGTGCAGTTCACGACGCCACGCGGGGTCCGAATTCACAGTGCACCCGCCTCGCTCAAGCCCGCGCCGGATCCCGCCGAGCTGGGCTGAGGTTCGGTGACTGGAGGGGCCACGGGAGCTGCAGGTACCTCATGAGTCTCGTTCGGGCCCTGCCGGACGGAGTGCTCCTCGTCCGAAGTTTCAGGAACGCATACCTCCGGTGTATCCGCGGTCGTTGCAGGCGGAAGGTCGGTCGGTGCACTACCTACCTGCGGCTCGTCGGCCGGTGCGACATCCACCGGCGGTGAGGTCGCTGTGTTCGGCTCGGGAGCGCCGGACTCGGCAGAAGGAGGTGCCGGTTCGATCTCGGGTTCTGCATCGGGAGCGGTCCGATCCCCCGCGGCGGGCTCCGGCGGTTCCACGGTCGCCGAAGACCGGTTCGACACCCCGACACCGCTCGGATCGACGGTCCCGGGAACTTCGACGATCTCCGGCAACCCGAAGGGACCGACGCGCAACTCGAACGTGCGCACCCCGAGGCCCGGTGTCTCGAGTCGAAGCGATACGGCCCCATCGTGTTCGAGCGCGATACGGGCACGATGGCCGTCGAGTTCGGCCTCGAGATGGCCGCGCTCGCCGACGACCTTCGATGCATCACCGAATTCCGGCGACGGGATCGAAGCGGGCGGATCATCGAGCGTTGCAGTCGGATTGGGTTCTGCGGTGGGGTTGGGTTCTGAGGCGGGGTTGGGTTCTGCGGTGGGGCCGGATTCTGCGGTGGGGTCGGCATCGGTCTCGTCACTGACACTCCCGTCGCCGGTCGTGTCACCGAGCGCCTCGACAACCCGGTCCACGATGTCGTCCACTATGCCGTCGACGAGTCCGGCGACTGCATCGACCCGACTGTCTTCACGACCATTGTCGTTCTCGGTTTCGCCCCACGCTTTGGGACCGGTGGCACGTGCATCCGGAGCAGATGCCGGTTGCGCCGGCGGAGCCGAGGCCGGCACCTCGGACGGAGGTTGGGCTGTCGATGCGGGTCGGGTGACGGCTGCCTCTCCCCCGGCTCCGCCCGTGACCGCCGCTGGGGAGTTCTCGGGCGACGACCGCTCGCTCGAGTGCTCGGAAACAAGCAGCGGCACCCAGCTGCGCTCGTCGAGCTCGTCGAACACGGGGTGGACGACTTCCTCGATGACCTTCACCACCAGGGCCAAGCACTCTCGAACGGCCGTGTCCGTGGCCGTGCAGACAGACGAAACCGCTGCACACGCGCGTTGCACATGTGGCACGAACTCGCCCTCGATCCATTCTCGAGACCGGTCGGCGACCTCGGCCGCGAACTCGTCCGATACGTCTGCTCGCGCGAATTGCTCGGCCCATTCCGGAAACGCCGGTGCCAGGCGGGCGAACACGGTTGCCCGGTCGACCGGGACGCACTCGATGCCCGAGGCCAGCAGAAGCGCATCGATTCGGTCGGGATCGTGTCCTTCCACGGCGTCGGTATCGAGGCTTCCGACGAGCTCGGCCTTGTCGGTCACAGCCTCACGCAGTACGTCCACAGCCGCGTACATCGTCTGCAGCGCATCCTCGACCGAGTCGAGAAGCACCCCTGCTCTCTCCTGCTCGGTCGCCACATATCGCTGCGCCGTCTCACCGGCGTCACCGTGCCACCGCAGTCGGAGAACGATCAGAAGCTGCGCCTGCTCGTCCAATTGTTCGCCCAGCGCCCCAGCCATAGCCCCGACCGCATCTGCGTCGGACGTCAGAGCCTCCAGATTCAGGCCGCGCTGCTCGTCGTACCGTGCACACACCTCGTCGTAGCGCGGGACTTCGCTGCCGGACACGCGCTCGGCCAACGGCAGGAAACGCTCGAAATACAGCAGCCCGACGGCATTGGCGTCGAGAATCTCGTCGACCGATGCCGCCTCGGCGGGCGAAGTGGAAGACACGGTCACCGCAACGAGTCGATCGCGTGCGCGTCGACGTCGTCCTGTAGTTCGTACGCATTCATCGCAGCGACGAGGGCATCCGCGATGTCGTCGACCGACGATCGCCACATCCCGACGGCTCGTCCGAGCCCCGAATGGGCGTCGAGATAGGCCGCGCCCAGGTCTCCGTAGTTCCGTCCCGCGGCGGCGGTACCGAATGCCGATGATGCGATCGAATCGGCTGCCGCACCCAGGGCCTCCGCCGACGCCGTCATCGAGTCCGCCACCTCGCGCACGCGGACCGCGTCCACCCAGAATCCGTCGCTCATCGCCCGCCCGTTCCCGCTCGAAGTGCCCCTTTCCCACTATGACGTGCGCCGACTCCCATCGGTTCCCCGGCGAGCGGTAACGTCCCGATACGAAACGTCGGTAACAGACAACCGAGCAGCTCCACCAGCTACTCGAGAACGAGGAGTCCCATGCACATCGGAACGATGCTGAACTACAGCGGTGGTTTCACCGAGACCGTTGCCGAGGTAGCCGAACTCGAGAAGGCCGGCCTCGACATCATCTTCGTGCCCGAGGCCTATTCTTTCGACGCCGTCAGTCAACTCGGGTTCCTTGCGGCCAAGACGAGCACGATCAAGATCGCGTCGGGCATCTTCCAGATCTACACGAGAACACCGTCGCTGACGGCCATGACGGCCGCCGGCCTCGACTACGTTTCCGACGGGCGCTTCGTTCTCGGACTCGGCGCATCCGGGCCACAGGTCGTCGAGGGCTTCCACGGCGTCAAGTACGACGCACCCATCGCCAGAACCCGTGAGGTCATCGAGATCTGCCGCCAGGTGTGGCGTCGAGAAAAAGTGCAGTATCAGGGCAAGCACTACCAGATCCCGTTGCCGGCGGACAAGGGAACCGGCTTGGGCAAGCCACTGAAGCTGATCAATCACCCTGTGCGCGAACGCATTCCGGTCGTAATCGCCGCTCTCGGACCGAAGAACGTCGAGCTCACCGCGGAGATCGCAGAGGGCTGGCAGCCCATCTTCTACTTCCCGGAGAAGGCAGCCGACGTGTGGGGCGAATCGCTGGCCGCAGGCAAGGCCAAACGCGATCCGTCACTCGGCGAACTCGAGGTGTTCGCCAGTCCCACACTGGCCATCGGCGAGGACGCCGACAAGTACCTCCCCTGGGTCAAGCCGCACCTGGCGCTCTACATCGGCGGCATGGGAGCCAAGGGAAAGAACTTCTACAACTCCCTTGCTCAGCGCTACGGCTACGAAGCCGAGGCCGAGAAGATTCAGGATCTGTACCTCGCCGGCAAGAAAGAGGAAGCAGCAGCGGCGGTTCCGGACGAGCTCGCACGTTCGGTGAATCTCATCGGACCGGAGAGCTACGTCAAGGAGCGCGTGGCAGCCTTCGCCGAAGCCGGCGTGACGACACTCAACGTCGCACCGTTGGCCGAGGACACCGCAGGACGCGTCGCGCAGCTCACCGCCTTGCGAGAACTCACCGCCTGACGATCGGACACCGCCTGACGATCAGACCGCCGCGACCCGGCCCGCCAACTCCTCGGCGAGCCGGGTCGCGACGTCGAGTTCCGACGCTTCCACCATCACTCGCACGAGCTGTTCGGTCCCGCTGGGACGCAACAGAACTCGCCCCGATTGGCCGAGCTCGAGCTCGGCGACGGCCACGGCGTCCGACACCGACGGTGCCGACGCGACCGCAGCTTTGTCCGAGACACGTACGTTGATCAACACCTGGGGCAGCGTGCGCATCGGCGACGCCAGATCCGCCAGGGTGCGTCCGGTCCGGGCCATCCGCTCCATCACACGCAGCGCGGTCGCGATCCCGTCGCCGGTCGTCCCGATCGCAGGGAGTACGACGTGTCCGCTCTGCTCACCACCGAGTGCGTACCCTCCGCGGCGCAACTCCTCGAGGACGTATCGATCACCGACTGCGGTGGTACGCAACGTGATTCCCGCTTCGCGCATCGCGATGTGGAGCCCCAGGTTGCTCATGACGGTGGCCACCAACGTGTTGTCGGTCAGCGTGCCGTTCTCACTCATCGCGATGGCCAGCACAGCCATGATCGCGTCCCCGTCCACCACCGCACCGGAGGCATCGACCGCGAGGCAGCGGTCGGCGTCGCCGTCGTGCGCGATCCCGAGGTCGGCCCCGTGCTCGACGACAGCCTTCTGCAGCCCTTCCAGGTGCGTCGAACCACACCCGTCGTTGATGTTCAGCCCGTCGGGCTCGGCGTTGATCGCCACGACCGTCGCACCGGCCCGGCGGTAGATCTCCGGTCCGACCGTCGAGGCTGCACCGTGCGAGCAGTCCACCACGACCGTGACACCGTCGAGTCGGTGCGAGAGCGGTGCGACGAGGTGCTCGGCATAGAGCTCGGCAGCGTCGGGAGCGACGTCGATGCGACCGATGGCAGCGCCGGTCACATCGACCGACTTCTCGGTGCGGCCGTCCACCCCGAGCAACGCCTCGATGCGATCTTCCATGTCGTCGTCGAGCTTGTGCCCGCCTGCGGCGAAAATCTTGATTCCGTTGTCGGGCATCGCATTGTGCGAGGCGGAGATCATCACGCCCAGCGCCGCGCCGTATTCGCCGGTGAGGTAGGCGACCGCGGGGGTCGGCAGCACGCCCACGTCGATCACGTCGACACCCGAGGCAGTGAGCCCGGCCGACACTGCGGCACCGAGCATCGAACCGCTGATTCTGGGGTCACGGCCGACGACCGCTGTCCGTCGACCACCGTCGACATCCGGTGCCAGCACGGCGGCGGCAGCCCGGGCGATGGTCATGGCGAGCTCTGCCGTCAGGACCCCGCCTGCGAGTCCCCTCACTCCGTCGGTGCCGAACAATCGCGCCATGAATGAAGACCCCTTCGAACAGAGAGAACATCGTCGGAAAATGCCTCGAGGGCAGGCATCCGATCTTGCTGGAGCCTGCCCTCGAGGATGGAACGGGTAAGACGCGTCAGCGCTTGGAGTACTGCGACGCCTTACGGGCCTTCTTCAGGCCGTACTTCTTGCGCTCGACCGCACGCGCGTCACGCGTGAGGTAGCCGGCGGCCTTGAGAGCCGGGCGATCGTCCGGGGTGAGCTCGATCAGCGCACGCGAGATGGCCAGACGCAGCGCGCCTGCCTGTCCCGACGGTCCGCCACCGTGCAGCAGTGCCACGATGTCGAAGGACTCCGCGCGGTCGACCAGCACCAGAGGAGCCTTGATCAGCTGCTGGTGCACCTTGTTCGGGAAGTAATCCTCGAGGGTGCGGCCGTTGAGCTTGAATCCACCGGTGCCCGAGGACAACCGAACACGAGCGACGGCTTCCTTGCGGCGGCCGACGGTCTGGATCGGGCGATCGAACACGATGGGGGCCGGAGCTGCAGCAGCTTCGATTTCCGTGGCCACCTCGGGATCTTCCACTGCCACGAACTCGTCGGCGGCGATCTCTTCGATGTTCTCCTGCGACGTCACGTCATTTCCCTCCGGCGCCGTCACTGGGACACCTGCTTGATCTCGAACGGAACGGGCTGCTGAGCGGCATGCGGGTGGTTCGGTCCCGCGTAGACCTTCAGCTTGCTCGCGATGGCATTTCCGAGCTTGTTCTTCGGGATCATGCCGACAACGGCCTTCTCCACGAGACGGTCGGGGTTGTTCTCGAGCACCTGACGCGTCGAGCGCGACTTCAGACCGCCCGGATGGCCGGAGTGGTGGTGGTGGAACTTGCCATCGAGCTTGTTGCCACTGATGGCAACTTTCTCGGCGTTGATGATGACGACGAAGTCGCCACCGTCGACGTTGGGTGCGTAGGTGGGCTTGTGCTTACCGCGGAGCAGTGTCGCGGCCTGGACGGCGAGGCGTCCGAGCACGACGTCCGTGGCGTCGATCACATGCCACGTCCGGGTGGTATCCCCGGCCTTCGGGGCGTAAGTAGACACAGAAAATTCCTGTCTTCATGATGTCGCTGCTGGCCAAGACGTGTGGATGCCCTCGGCGGCCAGTTGAGACCCGAGGACAAGAGCTCTGTGCATCGAAGAAATGCGGCGAGCCCATACACGCCAACGGGGAACGATACCGGGAGCCGGCACCCAGGTCAAAACGCCTCCGACGCGGAAGACCGGCTCAGGACAGGCGAACGCACCGCACACAGCGGCGGGCCGCAGGCAATGCCTCGAGCCTGATCGCCGGTATCGACTCTCCGCACCGCTCGCACGTGCCGTACGTCCCGAGATCCCACCGCGTGGACGCGGCGTCGAGCTCGCGCATCTCGGACTCGGTGTCGGAGATCAGGGCTGCGATCTTGGCACGCTCGAAGGCGATGGTGGAACCCTCCGGGTCGTGTTCGTCGTCGTCGGTGGTCCACCGGCTGCCTTCGATGACCGACGCGAGCTCGTCGCGAAGGGAGTGCAGGCGGTGTTCGGCGCGAGAACGCTCGGCATCGATCGCCGTCCCGAAATCCGTCATCCGTCCAGTACACACCGCCACCGCAACCCACGCCAGGTGTCGCGCCCCCTCGACAGTCGTATGCCCCGACCGACAAGTGCCGATCGGGGCATACGACGCTCGTGGTCTACGGTCAGCGCGCCATGCGCGCCTTGTTCGCCATCTCCACCCCGTGCATGGCCTCGCCGCCGGTGCGGGCGGCCGCGACGAGGCTCGACAGAATGAGATTGAGCTCGTCGGATGCGGAGTTCCACTGACGCTGGAGTTCGTAGTAGGACGTCATCGCGTCGCCCTCCCACGATTCGTAGAGTCTCTTCGCAGTGCCGTCCACGTCGGCGAGAAGGTCTTTGGTCACGTTCGCCTGCTTGTTCATCGCCTCGGTCAACGCCGCGATCTGAGCGAAGTCGTACTTCATGTCGAATCAGTCTCCTAAATAGAGCTCGGTCGTGTGGTCGGCCGTTCGGTGGCCGGTCGTGCCGTCAGTTGAACGTGGTCAGTCCCGAACCGAGCGATCCCGCCACCTGATTCACAGCCGCCACGTTGTCGTCGTCCGCATCGGAGTAGCCGTGGCCGTTGGTCTTGATGTCCGCCGAGATCTGCTCGAGCGCGCTGCGCATCTTCTGGGCACTGGTGTCCCACTGCGACATGACATCCTGAAACGATTTGCCGGCCTTGCCCACCCATGCCTCGGCGGTCTGCTCGACGATGGAACGCACGGCCGAGTTGGACGCATCGATCGACACGCTCAGGCCCTCGATTGTCGCCCCGGCGGCAACGAGCTCCTGCGGTGTGACGGTGACGCCGTTCGACGAACCCATAGATTCCGGTCCCCCTGGATATCCCACTTCGACTCCTCTGCTTCGATTTTCGTATCCACGTACGCCCGCGGCGCACATGACGCTCGACGAGGGACCGCGTGCGGCCCGCTCACTCCCCTACATCTCCTTGGACGCAGCCACCCCTCGGTTCGGTTCCGGCATACGGCGAAAATCTGCGCGGCGGCCTCAACGCATCGGCACGATCTCCAGCGTCTGGGTGGCCAGATCACATTCGGTGTCGATCGCGGACGAGTCCGGTCCCTCGAACTGACAGCCGATGCTCACCTGCACATCCGATTCGACGAGCACACGCCACAACACTGTGGACGCATCGGCCGGCCGCTCGACGTACGAGATCCCCACCCGACCTCCGAAATCCCGGGCAGGCTCCAGCGATCCGATCGGGGAGTCGGGTCCACGCGCGTCGACTGCCGCACCGAGCTCGGACGCAACCTGTTCGAGCGTCGAGCCGGGCACCAGTTCCTGCACTGTGACGACGATGCGACGCTCGGGTGCTGTCGGCGGAATCAACACCATCCGGGACGGGTCCTCCATCCTGGTCCAGGTCGCCGGTAGTCGCAGCGACGCCCGGCCCGAGACGAACGTCGCCGACGGGATCACCGACGGTGACTCGCTCGACGCCGATACTGCTGTCGCCGAGGTCGTTTCGGTCGTGGGGGCGGCTTCGGTCGAGGAGGTGGATTCGGTCGTCGACACCGCCGGGGTGGCAGGCACCGCGAACGGCGGCGAGGTCGCGACGGCCACCTCTTCCGGAGACCGAAGGACGAACGTCAGTGCAACGACACCACCGGCAACGATGATCGATGCGGCCACCGCACCGAACACTCGAACCGGCCATCCACTTCTTCGCGGAGGTGGCACCGCGACGGTCACTTCGTCGAGCCATGCCGCCGAGCGCCCTGCCGCGGCTCGCCCTGGCGGGGCGGTCTCCACCTCCGCTCCCGCACGTCGATACAGAGACCTGGCGACGTCGAGTCCGGTCAGCCATCGTGCCGGATCTTCCGCAGCGGGGCTCGAGCTCGAACCCGACTCCGTCACGATGAAGATGTCCTCGGGACATTGCGACACCGACGATCGAAGGTAGTCGTCGGCTCGTCGTCGCCAGCTGTCGTCTCGTTCTCCGACAGCAAGTACTGCACCGATGTCGCCGCCGTGAGTTCCTGCTTCGTCCACCAGAACGACCGTCGTGTCGAGGGTGCCCACTTCGATCACCACCGCAGCAGCCGGTGCGCGTTCTCCCGCCGACGCGACCGCGGCGATCGCCGTCTCCACGACGACGACCTCGCTCGCCGACGCGGCGAACACGGCTCGGAGGAGCTCTCGACGCTCGTCGCACCACGTCGAGGGATGCGCGATCTCGAGCAGATCGAGTCGGTCGTGTATCCCGGCTCCCCGCAGCGCCGACCACACGATCCCGTGCACGACGTCGTCGCGATCCCACACTGCGTCGCCCACGAGGATCGATCGATCGTCGAGACACAGCAGCGGAGGGACCTCGGTGTCCGCGCCCGCCCGCCCGAAGACGAGTCGACCACCCTCCGATACCGCGTATGCGGATCCGACGTGTTCGCGTGGACCCTGCAGCGTCGCACCGGACGCGACGACAGAAATCTCCGAATGACTCAAATGCACAGCCGCGTAACGCCACTGCGGCCTCGTCAACTCGAGTGTCCGAGCTGCACGAGCGCGGGGCCGGACCGATCGACGAACACTCCACGTCCGGGCGGCATCGGGCTCGGACGCACGGTGCCGATCAAGCTCCCCTCATCTCGGCTCCCGCTCATGACCAATCCCGGAGTCACCAGGTCGCGTAGCCGCCCGATCACCGGGTCGAACAGTGCCCGCCCCGCCCCGCCCGAGCGACGCGCCACGATGAGGTGCAGTCCGATGTCCCGGGCGTGTGGCAGATGCTCGACCAAGGGCGACAACGGGTTCCCGGACGCGGTGGCCACCAGGTCGTAATCGTCGACGACGACGAACACCTCGGGCCCGTCCCACCACGACCGCTCTCGGAGCTGCTGCTGGGTCACGTCCGATCCCGGCATGCGCCTGCTCATTCTGCCTGCGAGATCGACGATCATCGCCGTCAACGTCGCCTGCGCGGCCGCATAGCCGGCCAGATGCTCGGAATCGACTGTGCCCAAGAGAGTTCGACGGTAGTCCGCCACGATCAGTTTCACCCGATCGGGTGGGTTCGCATCGACCAGAGATCGACAGATCCCCCGCAGCAGGGACGTCTTCCCGCATTCGCTGTCGCCGAAGACGACGAAGTGTGGGTTCTCGGCGAAGTCGACCGTCACCGGAGCCAGCTCGGCCTCGTCGATGCCGATCGGAACTCTCAGTTCTGCAACGGTGCCGCGGTCGCGAGGCCAGGTGCCACCGAGTCGATCGAGCACCTCCGACCGTTCGAGCATCTCCGGCAACATGCGGACCGGCGGGGCAGGCGGCCCCGTGGACGCTGCGGCGATCGCGGTGACGGACTCTGCCACAGCTCGGGACAGGTCGGCCACCGATCGACGGTCGTCGACCCGAGGCAGTGCGATCTGCAGGTGGAGACCGTCCTTGGTCATACCCCGGCCCGGTCGGCCCTGCGGCACACTGGCGGCTTTCGTTCGGCCGATGTCCGAGTCCGACGGATCTCCGAGTCGCAGCTCGAGCCGGGTCCCGATCAGATCCTTCGTTGCGGGCCTCACTTCTGCCCAGCGAGAGGCCGTCAGAACGAGGTGCAGACCGAATGCCAGTCCCTGGGTCGTCAGCGTCGCGATCTGTTGTTCGAGACTCTCGAAGTCCGATCTGATGGATTGCCATCCGTCGATCACCAGGAAGACGTCGCCGAACCGGTCGTTCGCATCGACCGGTTGCATCGCCCGCAGCCGCCGGAACTCGACCATGGAATCGATGCCGCGATCTCGAAAAGTCTTCTCCCGCTGACGAACGACAGCCGCGACCTCGGCCACGGTCCGGCGCACTCGGTCGACGTCCAATCTGTTGGCCACCGATCCGACGTGCGGTAGTTCGGCCAACCCGGCCAGCGTTCCACCCCCGAAGTCCAAGCAGTAGAACTGAACCTGAGCGGGTGTGTGCGTCATCGCCAGAGCCATGATCAGCGACCGAAGGGCCGTCGACTTCCCCGACTGCGGAGCCCCCACGATCGCCACGTGCCCGGCTGCACCGGACAGGTCGACGGTCAGCAGATCCCGCCGCTGATCGAACGGCCTGTCGATGATGCCGATCGGAGCACGAAGTGTGCTCAGCGAATCGACGCCGCCGCTCAGTACCGACCGAGGCAGTAAGCGGGTCAGTGTCGGTGCCTTGTCCAACGGCGGTAGCCATACCTCGTGGGCCGGCATACCGCGGCCTGCGATTCGGCCGACGACGACGTCGAGAACGGTCGCGCCGGTGTCGTCGTTCTCGACCGGATCCGGTTCGACCGCCGGCTCGACACGGACGTCGTTCTCGACGGGATCGACCACGACCGGATATGCGGTGAACGGCCTCGGACGGATGTCGACGCCCTGCGCGGCGGGTGCCCCCGCACTCGAACGTGGCGGAACGTACGGTCCGGACACGTAGGCCGCAGCGAAGCGGACGATCTCGGCCGAATCGCACTTGAGATAGCCGGCACCGGGCTGAGCAGGCAGGTGGTACGCGTCGGGAACACCGAGAACGGAACGTGACTCGTTGGCCGAGAACGTTTTCAGACCGATTCGATAGGACAGATGACTGTCGAGTCCGCGCAGCTTCCCTTCTTCCAGACGCTGACTGGCCAACAACAGATGCATGTGCAACGAACGTCCGAGCCGCCCGATCGCCACGAACAATTCCGCGAATTCCGGTTGCTGACTGAGCAATTCCGAGAACTCGTCGACCACCACGAACAGAGCGGGCAACGGCACCAGAGCAGCTCCCGCTGCGCGCGCCTTCTCGTAGTCGGACACATTGGCGAAGTTTCCGGCCGAGCGCAGCAACTCCTGCCGACGGTTCATCTCGCCGGCGAGGGCATCACGCATCCGGTCGACCAGAGCCAGGTCCTCGGACAGGTTGGTGATCACGGCCGCCACGTGCGGCGCGGCCTCGAGCCCCGCGAAGGTCGCCCCGCCCTTGAAGTCGACCAGTACCAGGTTCAACTGCTGCGGGGCGTGGGTGGACACCAATCCGAGAACGAGCGTACGCAGAAACTCCGACTTACCCGAACCCGTTGCGCCGATGCACAATCCGTGTGGACCCATGCCGTTCTCGGCAGACTCCTTCAAATCGATCTCGACCGCGCTGCCGTCGGGTGCGACGCCGATGGGTACCCGCAACCGGTCTCGACCGCGACGCACTGTCCACGCTCGATCCGTATCGAGCGCACCGACGTCGGCGATTCCGACGAGGCTGTTCCATCCTGACACTGCGGCCCCGTCGTCGGTGACGGTATCGACAGCGGAGGGCGACGACGGCGCGCGATACGGAGAAAGGCGTCGAGCAACGGCGTGTGCCTCGGTGGTACTCATCGCGTCCGCCACAGCGAAGACCTCGACTGCCGTGCCGCTGACCGCACCGATCGAGCCGTTCTCGACCACCAGCTGGAGCCCGCGACTTGCCGCCAGTCGCGTACACAACCCGGACAGGTCGACGATGGTGACGGAATCGAGGCCGGTGTCGGTGAGGTCGGTCGAACGGTTGGCAACCAGTCCGCCGTCCACCACGATCACCAACTGCGTGACCCCACTGTTCACCGACCCACGTGCGAAGCGATTCCGCATCGACAGGACGTCCCCCAGCGCGCTCTCGAGCTCGAGGACACTGCCGAAGATCATTCGCGCAGAACCGGCACCGTCTCGCAACACGTCGTGTTGTGTGTGCGGCAGCCACTTGGTCCATTCCCACTGCTCCACGGTGTCGGGGCCGCAGACGACGGCAACCGCGAGGTGGTCCGGTCCGTGAAAGGTACAGAGATAGGCGACCATCGAGCGCACCATCGCACGAGCGGCATCGCGATCCCCGGCTATCGACAGAGCGGCGAATCCCCTCAGCGACACGGCAATCGGCAACTCGGACACCACCGAGTGTGCTCGCACGAATCGGCGCAGCGACACCGCGGACACCGGTTCCAGCTCTTCCACAGGTCCGGTCTCGGGAGGCACGAGTCGGGTCGCCAAACGCTGATCGCCGAGCCCGACCCGCACGTGCGCGAAGTCGGCGTCCTGAGGCCGACGTTCCCACATACGCTGCGTTCCGGCCGTCGACCACAGAGTGCCCGGATCCGGATGGCTCCACTCGAGTGCCCTGCGCTGATCTCGCTCGGTGTCGGCGACGTCTCGTCGAAGCTGGTCGAGATACCGCAGATAGTCCTTACGGTCCTCGTTCGCCTCGGCGGTACGTGCTCCCCCGGACTTGCCCCCGCCGGCCAACATGCCCACCATCGACATCAGCATCATGGCTGGGAACATCAACATCATCGGGTTCGCTGCCGCACCGGAAGTGAACATGAGCGCAACCATTCCGACCATGGCGGCGACCATCACCAGCGGCATCAGCTTCATCAGGAGATTGCCGGGTACCGCGCGCGGCACGGGAGGCGGCGGTTGAAGTACGACCTCGCCGCCCGGTGACCGAGGTACTTCCCGGCGCGCGCTGCGAACGAAGCGCACGGTACTCATCGATCAGCCCCCACGGCCGCGCCCCCACAACTGCATTCGCGGCGACCTCCCCCCGAGGCCGCGTGGACGACAGGCTAACGCATGCACAACCGGAGGGTCCACAGTTGCGTCGAAGCATCGGGATACAGAAATAGAACGGCACCGCATTCGGTTGAACGAAGAATGCGGCTCCGAGGCCGCACATGTTCGACGAACGAAAGGTCGGCTTCCGTGTCCGTACCCCTGTCCATCCTCGATCTCGCACACGTGGGCGAGGGCGAAACAATCCGAGACAGTTTCGACGCCAGCGTGACGCTCGCCCAGCATGCCGAGAACTGGGGTTACCAGCGCATCTGGTACGCCGAACATCACAACATGAAGACGATCGCATCGTCGGCGACGTCGGTGTTGATCGGGCACGTGGCCGCACACACGAAGCGAATTCGACTCGGCTCCGGCGGGATCATGCTTCCAAACCACGCGCCGCTCACCATCGCCGAGCAATTCGGCACGTTGGCCACGTTGTTCCCGGACAGGATCGATCTCGGACTGGGCCGCGCCCCCGGCAGCGACCAGGTGACCATGCGCGCCATGCGCCGCGACCCCGCGTCCTCGGACCGATTCCCCCAGGACGTCCAGGAGCTGCAGGGGTACCTGTCTCACCAGTCCCTCGTCCCCGGGGTCAGTGCCACGCCGGGTGCCGGCACCGAGGTGCCGCTGTACATCCTCGGATCGTCTCTCTTCGGCGCACAGCTCGCGGCAGCCCTCGGCCTGCCGTATGCATTCGCGTCGCATTTCGCACCCGACGCACTCGAACAGGCCGTGGAGATCTATCGCCGCGACTTCCGTCCGTCGGCGCAGCTGTCCGAACCTCACCTCATCGTGGGCGTCAACGTGATCGCTGCGGACACCGTCGCCGAGGCTCAGGCCCAGTTCCTCCGAACCAAGAGAAGCCGCGTGAGCCTGCTGCTCGGACGGGGTCGCACCTTCACCGACGAGGAAGCCGACATGGTGCTGGAAGCACCCGCGGGGCAACAGATCTCGAAGATGACGAAGTACTCGGCCGTCGGGACACCCGACATGGTCAGGGAGTACCTCGACCGATTCGCCGAACGCACGGGAGCAGACGAGTTGATCGTCGCCTCGGGCGTCTCCGATCGTCGATCCTGGCTCAGGTCGTTCGAGCTGCTGGCCCAGGTGAGCGAGCTGGTTCCTGCCTGACTGCTGAGAGCAGGTCTCGTCGGAGGCGACGAGCGGTCGAGTGTCGGCGTGATGTCGTAGGGTGTGGACGCACGATGCCCGGGGGGCGGGCATCGACAGTGCACTGCACGCATCCGGGGGGATATCCATGACACGCGCCGACAGCCGTCCCGCAACGACGAACACACCGTCCGACGCAGCCGAACCGACCATCGCATCGGACCCGGCCCGACGTGCCCAGGGGCTGCGTGCCGTCTTCGCCCAGGACGTGTGCCGGGTGACGGTGTCGGCGAGGTCGACCCAAGTGGATATGGCACTGCCCGTCGACGTTCCGGTGTCGCTGTTGATTCCGGGGATCGTCGACATGATCGCGTCACGAGCGGAACCTGCGGAAGGACCGGGTCCGGTCGGGAGCCGGACCGCGGACTCCGGATCCGACGGGTTGTCGGGGGCCTGGACGCTGTCCCGTATCGGACGTCCGCCGCTACCGTCGACGTCCACACTGTCGGAACTGGGCGTACGTGACGGCGACCTGCTCGTGTTGGGTGTCGCCGACCGTCCGGCACCGACTCCGTTGTTCGACGATCTCATGGACGCCGTGGCCCGGTCCGGCAACGACGACGTCGCTCAGTGGACCGCGCGTACTGCACGCACGGTCGGTTCGATCATCACGGGCTCGACGGTCCTGCTCGCCTGCGGAATCGTTCTGAGTGACCCGGTGCGAGCCGGTGCCGAGAACACGAGCAGCCCGGTCGAGGCAGTCGCCGTGGTCACGGCCGCGGTCCTGTTCGCCGTTGCGGGGATGATTCTCGGCCGGCTGTACGAGCAGGTGGCCGTCGCGGTGCTTTTCGGGGGATGCGCCTCGGCGCTGATGTTCACCGGTGGAACGCTGTTCGTACCCGGCCAGTTCGGGGCAGCTCACGTGATGTTGGGTTCGGCCATGGCAGGCTCGATCGCGCTGTTGTCTCTGCGAATCGGCGGTGCCGGGCTCGCCGTGTTCACCGGGTCGATCGTGCTGGCAGTGTCGGCGTTCGCCGCGGCGGCCTGCGCGTTGTTCACCGTGATGACGCCGGCGGCCATCGGTACCGTCGCAGCACTCGTAGGTCTGACCGGAATCGCCGTGTCGGCCCGACTGTCGATGATGCAGGCGCGGCTTCCGTTGCCTCCGGTCCCCACCGCCGGTGCCCCACTGGACACCGCCCAGGAGGCAGAGCTCGATTCGATGTCGTTCGCAGATCTGCAGGTGGCAGCCACGCGCGCACGGAGCTACCTGACGGGATTGCTCACGGCGTTCACGATCGTGGTGGTGATGGGAGTACTCGCTGCGGCGGCGAGCGACACCGCGACCGGTTCCGGGTGGCCCGGCATCGCCCTCGCCGCACTGTGCGCGCTGGTGCTACTTCTGCGCGGACGCACGTATGCCGTTGTGACACATGCCGTCCCACTCGTCGGTGGTGGTGCGGTCGTCCTGTTCTCGCTCTCGGTCGGGGCAGTGATCACATTTCCGGACCGTGCACTCGAGTTGTTCGGCGCGGCGTTGGCCGCCGCCGTCGTCGCATCCGTGTTCGGAGCCCTGGTTCCGACCCGCAACTATTCGCCGGTGATGCGGCGATCGGCCGAACTGGTGGAATACGCCGCGATCGCCCTCGTCATTCCGATCGCAGTATGGGTGTGCGGTCTGTACAGCGTCGTCCGCGGACTGTGACCGCGCGCCGGCGTCGAGCCTGCGTCGTTGCCGCGCTCACCGTCCTGACCCTCACCTACGAAGCACTGATCGGACCGTCCTTCGCACACGCCGAACGCCCGCTCATCGATCCGGTGCAACTGCCACCGCCCAGCCCTCCCGCCCCTTTGGAACCGACCGAGCAGAAGAACGCGTGCGCCGTCCCCTCCGAAACGATCGACGCCCAGGAAATTCCGACGGCGCAGCAAGCACTCGACTTCGCGTCCGTATGGCCGATCACTCGCGGAGCCGGTCAACTGATTGCCGTCATCGATACGGGCGTCACGCCTCACCCACGTCTGCCGGGTCTGATTCCGGGGGGCGACTACGTCGGCACCGGCGACGGATTGCTCGACTGTGACGCGCACGGCACGATGGTGGCCGGTCTCATCGCCGCGCAGACGGCCTCGGGCAGCGGTTTCGCCGGCGGCGCTCCGGACGCCCGCATCCTGTCGATCCGTCAGTCCAGCAACGTGTTTCAAGTCGTGGACAACAGGACCGACCAGGAGAAGTCGACCGAACCCGAGAACGCTGCCGGGTACGGAAACGTACGGACGATGGCCATGGCAATCCGGACGGCGGCCGACGCAGGCGCATCGGTCATCAACATCTCCGAAGTGGCGTGCGTACCGGCCGGCGCAGGCGTCGCCGACGGCCCACTCGGTGCAGCAGTGCAGTACGCCGTTCGCGAGAGAAACGTCGTCGTCGTGGCCGCGGCGGGCAACTTCGGAAGCGACGCGTGCAGGACACAGAACCCCATGCCCGACCCGGTCCGGCCCGAGGCGGACCCGTGGGAAGGGTTTGCGACCATAGCGACACCTGCCTGGTTCGACGACGTGTTGACCGTCGGTTCGGTCGAGTTGGACGGTTCGCCGTCGTCGTTCAGCCTGGCCGGACCATGGGTGGACGTGGCTGCTCCGGGCTCCAACATGACGTCGCTGTCGCCGGCGGGCAACGGCCTGGCCAACGGCATTCGGGGCACCGACGGCGTAGTACCGATGACCGGAACCAGTTTCGCCGCACCGCTCGTCGCTGCGACAGCGGCACTGGTGCGGGCGTACAGGCCCGATCTGTCCGCTCTCCAAGTGATCGACCGCATCGAGCGAACAGCTCATGCGCCGGCCGACGGATGGAATCCGTCGGTCGGCCACGGCGTCGTCGATCCACTCGCTGCGGTGACCGACGTCGTAACACCGACGCAGCGAACCGTCCCCGCAGATGCGGTCGCGATCGGTGCGCCGCTCCCACCGCCCGCAGCCGATCATCGGCCACGCGATGCGGCGGTGACCGGGTCGGTGGTGGTCGCGGTGATTCTGGGTCTCGGAACGGCAGTCTCCATTCCCCTGCGCCGACGGCTGTGATCGGCCCGCCCACTCGCCGGGACTACTTGGACGGAAGCGCGGCTGCCTGCGGGTCCGCCGCGACCCCGTCGTGCATGGTCAGCGCCTGACCACGCCCCAGAGTCGGCCCGCTGCCCAGCAACTGCAGAATCTGCCACGGTGCAGGCGCCGGGAGTCCGAAGCCCAATGCCGACGCTGCATCCGCACCCTCGACTCCGTAGCGAACTCCCGTGTCGGCGACGAAGAAGACGCTGTCCTGACGGGTACTTGCCGTCGAGATACCGGTGCTTCGAACGAATCCGCCGCTACCCGGCGACAGATGGACCTGGTCGACCGAATCACCGCCGCCGTCCGCCTGAGCCAGTTCCACCGGTGAAGCGGTAGTATCGAGTGGCAACGACCGTCCTGCGGATTCGACCAGCTGCGCAGTCGGACCACCGTCGGCGACATCGAGTGGTGACCATGTCAGACACCCGACGGGCCTCTGACCCGAGTCGACGATGTCGGGAGTCGTCGGTGGAAAGGTCGATACGTCGAGCCCGGACATCGTCTTGGGAGCGTCGGCCAGGATGTCGGGATTGACGGCCGCGATGTCGGGGCTGCCCTGCGAGTCGGCGAACTTGACGAGTAGGGCTGCGGTTTCGCTGATGGCTTGGATGCCGTCCTCGAGCACGACGTAGTACCGAACGTCGCGGCCGGCAACCTTGACCACGGAGCCGATAGGCCGGTTGTCGAACGGGTAGGCGGGGATCTCACCCGCTCGCGCTATGAACGGAGCCGTCACCGCAGGCGACTGCGGTACCGCGTTGAGCAGACCGGCACTGACCGGCGTCGGCGTCGCATCCTCGAGGCCCAGCGCGCGAACGACAGCTCTGTCCGCCAGATCGACCGGCGACTTGGTGCCGTCGTGGACGAGATACGCCGCACCGCCCGAAGTCCACAGGAATGCCTCGGATGGGCCGAGCGCAGCCGCGTTCTCGCCGTAGCGGGGCTCCCCCACGATCACTGTCGTGGACGTGACGCCGGCGATCGGATCGACGGTGTCGCACACGGTCCACGACTCGGCCTCGCCGTCCGGGTCGTGCGGCAGCGCCGACGGGGCACCGGGAATTCCGACCAGCGCACCGCGAGGTCGCGACGCCAGTTCCGACTCCTTCACCGTCACAGGGTTGTCGGGCCTTCCCACGATCAACCGCGCCGAAGCAAGGTTCAGCACCGGATGGAACACGCCGTCGACGCCGACGAACATGGCGGCCGACTCCTTACCGACCACGATCGACGCGTCGCCGATCTTGTCCTGAGGCCGAAACAGCGCCAGTGCAGCGCAGCCCGCCAGACCCACGCATGCGACGACGACACCCACCATGAGCGCGCGCGACTGCGACTTCATCGGGTCGTGCAGCATCCGCGCGTCGCGCCTGATGAGGGCATGTTCCATTCGTCGGACGAGAAAGCGGTATCCGCCGACCTGCCATTTCGTCGTCGGAGTAGATGCCACGATTCCTCCCCAGGATTGTGCCGACCCGATCCCCCATCGGGTCACGCGACACAGTACAGTTCCTCCGCACCCATCGGCGACCGCGTCGGCGACGATCGATCGGGCTGCAACCTTCGGGGGGAGGGTATGTCATGACGCGTTCGAGGAGACGACGGCGCACGTCGGTCGTGTCGTTCGCCGTGCCAACTGTTCGAGGGTTGCTCGCGGCCGAAATAGCTACTTTAACAACAACTCTCGCACTACTCGCGGCCGACGTGCCCGTCGAGTGGACGCTCACCGCCGCAGCGACGGTGTCGCTCGTACCGTTCGTCGCCTTTCGGCGAACGTCGATCGCCGGCTGGCTGGTCGTCGCTCTACGCTTCGGATCCGGCCGAGTCCCTGCCGTCGGGGTGACAACAGAACATGTCGACCCCGACGGCCGGCCCGTCGGTGTGCACTGGCAGCGCGATACCGTCACGTGCACCGTGGAGATCATTGCACCGGAACACGACACGACGGTGCTGGCGCGAACGCGAGCCGACACACGACACACGCTGCCCATCGAGGCGTTGACGTCGTGCTTTCGGCAGCACGACGTCGAGGTTGCCGCAATCGACATCGTCGCGCTCGGGTTTCGAACCGCCGACGGTTCGGTGGCCACCGACGTGTACGAGGGCCTCATCGGCCCGTTGCCCGCCGTCGCGCAACGGACGGTGTGGGTGTCCGTCACTCTGGACGTACGAGCCAACGCCCGAGCGATGGCAGCGAGGGGCACGGGCCGGACCGGGGCGGCCCGAACCGCGGTCGTTGCAGCCCTCCGCACTGCACGCGCCTTGGAATCTCATGGACTGTCCACACGGCTGTCGACGGCCACAGAACTCCGAGCCGCGGCATTGCACCTGAGCCGGGGCGTCGACACCGACGACCTGACTCAGGTGTGGTCCTACGCTCCATTGCCCGGCGTGGCGAGTACGGGTTACGGAATCGATTGCAGCACAATCACTGTCGAGGATCTTTCGGCCTTGTGGGCGACACCGTCGCTGGGTACGACCATGTCCGTTCACCTGCGCCCCACCGACGAGCCGAGCCGCGTCCGCGTTCGTGCGTCGTGCAGATTCGCTGCGCGAGAGGCAATCTCGAGGCCCGATGTTGCTTCACTGACCTCGATGGCCGGACGTCAACGAGACGGCATTCTCGCTCAATTGCCACTGGCTGTGGCAACACACTCGGCAGTGATGCCGGTCGGAACCCTCTCGACCTCCGCACTGCAGGCCTGGGCGTTCCCGGTGAGTGGTTGCGGCCAACTACTGGGATCGGATACGAACGGAAACGGTGTGGCAGTGCGGATCTTCGGGGCGAACCTGCCGCGGGTCAGCATCGTGGGCGAGCTCTACCTCGCCCAACAGCTTCTGTTCCGAGCCGTGGCGACCGGAGCGCGAGTTGTCGTCAGAACGGACAGACCGCACGCCTGGGGAGCCCTCCGCGACGCCATCGGGGAGCCCGAGCGGTTTCTGGTCGACAGCGACCACACACGGGTGCGGCCCTCGTACGACGTCGTCGTGGTCGACTTCGCAGACGGCTCCATCTCGCTCGATCACCAATCTGTCCCCGGCGTCACTGTGATCTCGCTGACCGAACACGAACCGCCGCATGATCCGGCGGCACCCGGGCCGACCCGACAGAGATTCGCCGCGACACTGTCGATCGTTCAGCCGCGTGCGTCGGGTGACCGTATTCGGGTGCGTTCGGGTCCGATCGACATCGAACTGACGCTGGTCACCATTCCGCAGGAAACGGCGTTCATCGGTCGACCGAGAAGTCTTCGACCCGCCGTCCGAGTCTGACAGTGTCAGCCGGGGTACCGGACGCGCGCCCGCGCGCTCGACACTGCGCCGGCCCACCACTCGAGTTGGTCGAGCAATCGCCCCAAGGAGTCGACAGCAGCGGGATCGTCGACGCCACCGGCCTCGTCGAAACGCCGACGCACGCGATGGAGTGATACCGAATCCCGCACCGACACCATGTGTAGCTCTGCGGCGATGAGGCGCAGTTGCTCGGTCGCTCGCACACCACCCGCCAGACCGCCATAGGATACGAATCCCACTGGCTTGGACCGCCATTCGTACTTCACCGTGTCGAGCGCGGTCTTCAGCGAGCCGGGCACAGCGTGGTTGTATTCGGGAGTGACGAGGACGAACGCGTGGGCCTCGCCCACGATGCGGGTGAAACGTTCGGAGTCCTCGCTCGACGTCAAGCTGTTCGGGAGATCGAAGTCCGCGAGATCGACATCCACAACCGTGAGGGAGTCGCGCGCCGACGCCACGCTGCGCACCCAGGCTGCGACGGTGGGGCCCACCCGCCCCTCCCGAACGCTGCCGGTGACCACCGCGAGACGTATCGGCTGCATCGTGTCGGCACCGGACCCGGCGCGATCGTCGCTCATCCTTCTCCTCCACAACATTCGTCGCCGACGATTGCCGGTCGAGTCTCCCGGGTGGCAGCATTGCGCGCGGCCAACATGTCGGCTGGTGGATAGTCGACCCGCACCAGGGCAAGTCCGTGGGCCGGGGCCACTGCCACCTCGCTCGCGCGTTCTCGACGACCGAGCAGGGAACGTGCCCAGTCGGGGGTTCGTCGTCCTTCACCGACGGCCTGCATCGCCCCGACCAGACTGCGCACCATCGACCAGCAGAACGCATCGGCGCTGACGTACGCGGTCAATCGATCCCCCTCGCGTTCCCAGTCGAAGCGCTGCAGTTCTCGCACCGTCGTGGCACCGTCTCGCCTCTTGCAGAACGCTGCGAAATCGTGCAGTCCGATCAGTGCCTGCGACGCCTCGCGTACCGCGTCCAGATCGATCGGCCGAGGCCAGGACACGACACCGGCGACATCCAGAGGATCTACGCCGTAGAGCGCTGTGCCGAATCGGTACTCGTAGTGACGGCGATATGCCGAGAACCGAGCGTCGAAGTCAGGCGAGACCTTCGTGACCGCACGAACCCGGACGTCGGAGGGAAGAAAGCGCGCCATTCTTCGAATCAACCGGTCGTGCTCGTCCGGCACACCCACGGCGTCGAAATGTGCAACCTGACCGGTCGCGTGCACTCCGGCGTCGGTTCGACCGGCCACGGTCAGCTCGACCGGTTGACGGAGCACAGTGGAGAAAGCCTCCTCGAGCACGCCACACACGGTTCGGATACCGGGTTGCCGAGCCCAGCCGGAGAAGTGCGTGCCGTCGTACGAGATGTCGAGCCGATATCTGGTGGGGACCGACAAAGCGGGCCCGCCATCTCCTGAGGAAATGGCGGGCCCGCTTCGGTCGTGCTCGGAGCTCACAAGGACTAGTCCTTCTTCGCATCCTCGGCCTCGGGGGCGTCCGACGCGTGAGCGTCGTTGTCCTCGATGCCTTCGATGACTGCGTCGGCGTTGGCCACCTCGGCGTCGGTCGCGTCGGCTTCGACAGCCTCGACGACGTTGTCGTCTGCCGTGTCCTCGGCCGGAGCCTCGGTTGCGGCGGGAGCAGCCTTCGATGCCTTCACGCGGCGTGCGCGGTCGGCTTCGTTGGACACCGTCTGCTCGTTGACGAGCTCGATGATGGCCATCGGCGAGTTGTCACCCTTACGGGGGACGGTCTTGATGATGCGCGTGTAGCCACCGTCGCGATCGGCGAAGAAAGGCCCGATCTCGGCGAAGAGCTTGTGCACGACATCTTTGTTGTTGATCGTCTTGAGAACCTCACGACGATGGGCCAGATCACCCTTCTTGGCATGGGTGACGAGCTTCTCGGCGTGGGGACGAAGGCGCTTGGCCTTCGACTCGGTGGTGGTGATGCGGCCGTGCTCGAAGAGTGACGTCGCCAGGTTGGCCAGGATGGCCTTCTGGTGTGACGCCGACCCGCCGAGACGGCGGCCCTTGGTGGGCTTGGGCATGATGAATCTCCTAGTAAGAGCTCCAGCGAGCTGATTACAGCTGTTCTGTCTCGGCGTAGTCCTGCTCGGCGCCTTCGGTATCGCCGAAGGAGCCTGCGTCGGTGTCACTCCACGTGCCGGTGGTGGCGTCGTAGCCAGGCACGGTGCTCGGATCGAACGACGCGGGGCTGTCCTTGAGGGAAAGGCCGAGCGAGTGCAGCTTGACCTTCACCTCGTCGATGGACTTCTGCCCGAAGTTACGGATGTCGAGCAGATCGGACTCGGTACGACCAACCAACTCACCGACGGTGTGAACACCTTCGCGCTTGAGGCAGTTGTAGGAACGAACCGTCAGGTCCAGATCCTCGATGGGGAGTCCGAAGGATGCGATGTGATCGGCCTCGGCGGGCGAGGGTCCGATCTCGATGCCTTCTGCTTCGACGTTCAGCTCACGGGCGAGGCCGAAGAGCTCAACCAGGGTCTTGCCCGCCGAAGCGAGCGCGTCCCGCGCGGTGATGGAATTCTTGGTCTCCACGTCGAGAACGAGCCGATCGAAGTCGGTGCGCTGTTCGACGCGGGTGGCCTCCACCTTGTAGGTGACCTTGAGCACGGGCGAGTAGATCGAGTCGACCGGAATACGGCCGATCTCGGCACCCGATGCCTTGTTCTGAACGGCGGGGACGTAGCCGCGACCGCGCTCGACGACGAGCTCGATCTCCAACTTGCCCTTGTCGTTCAGGGTCGCGATGTGCAGATCCGGATTGTTCACCGTGACGCCGGCCGGAGGCACGATGTCGCCTGCGGTGACAGCGCCGGGGCCCTGCTTGCGGACGTACATGGTGACCGGCTCGTCTTCTTCGGAGCTCACAACGAGTCCCTTGAGGTTCAGGATGATGTCGGTGACATCTTCCTTGACTCCGGGAACGGTGGTGAATTCGTGGAGGACGCCGTCGATACGGATGCTGGTGACAGCAGCGCCGGGGATCGACGACAGCAGGGTGCGGCGGAGCGAGTTGCCGAGTGTGTAACCGAAGCCGGGCTCGAGCGGCTCGATGACGAATTTCGAGCGGTTGTCGGCGATGACCTCTTCGGTCAGCGTCGGGCGCTGTGAAATGAGCATTCTGTGTTCCTCCTGTACGGGCGTCCGCTATTTGACGCCCACGTGTGGAGGCGAAGACGCATGTGAGCCTCGCGGGGAGACTCACATGCGTGCTGCGCCTTACTTCGAGTAGTACTCGACGATGAGCTGCTCCTGGAGCGGCACATCGATCTGTGCGCGCTCCGGCACCCGGTGAACCAGGATGCGAAGACGGTTGGGGACGACCTGCAGCCACGGAGCCACCGGACGATCGCCGTAGCTCTCACGAGCGATCTGGATCGGCAGGGTCTGCGCGGACTTCTCGCGGACATCGATGATGTCGTACTGCGAGACGCGGTAGCTGGGGATGTCCACTCGCTTGTTGTTCACGAGGAAGTGGCCATGGGTGACCAGCTGGCGTGCCTGACGACGCGTACGTGCGAGACCCGCACGGTAGACGACGTTGTCGAGGCGAGTCTCGAGGATGGTCAGCAGGTTCTCACCGGTCTTGCCGGCGGCCCTGTTGGCTTCCTTGTAGTACAGACGGAACTGCTTCTCCATGACGCCGTAGGTGAAGCGAGCCTTCTGCTTCTCCTGCAGCTGGAGCAGGTACTCGCTCTCCTTGATCCGCGCGCGGCCGTGCTGGCCGGGCGGGTAGGGACGACGCTCGAACGCCTGGTCGCCTCCGACGAGGTCGACGCGCAGACGACGCGACTTGCGGGTGATAGGACCGGTATAACGTGCCATTTTCTAAACCTTTCCTTCCCGCTAGACCCGACGCCGCTTGGGCGGACGGCAGCCGTTGTGCGGCTGAGGGGTGACATCGGAGATGGTGCCGACCTCGAGGCCTGCGGCCTGAAGTGAGCGGATCGCGGTCTCACGGCCGGAGCCGGGGCCCTTGACGAACACGTCGACCTTCTTGACGCCGTGCTCCTGAGCCTTGCGCGCAGCGTTCTCGGCTGCGAGCTGTGCGGCGAACGGAGTCGACTTGCGCGAGCCCTTGAAGCCCACGTGTCCCGAGGACGCCCACGAGATGACGTTTCCGGCGGGGTCGGTGATCGACACGATCGTGTTGTTGAACGTGCTCTTGATGTGCGCAGATCCGTGCGGGACGTTCTTCTTGTCCCTGCGACGCGTCTTCTGCGCCTTCTTCGGACCGGTACCGCGTGCTTTGGGGGGCATTACTTCGCCTTCTTCTTGCCGGCAATGGTGCGCTTGGGTCCCTTACGGGTACGCGCATTGGTCTTGGTGCGCTGTCCACGGACGGGCAGACCACGACGGTGGCGAAGACCCTGGTAGCAGCCGATTTCGATCTTGCGTCGGATGTCGGCCTGCACCTCGCGGCGCAGATCGCCCTCGACCTTGAGGGACTCGTTGATGTAATCGCTGAGCTTGCGCAGATCGTCGTCGCCGAGATCCTTGCTGCGCAGGTCGGGGCTGACGCCCGTTGCTGCGAGAATTTCCTTGGAGCGGGTACGGCCGACGCCGTAGATGTAAGTCAGTGCGATCTCCATGCGCTTTTCGCGCGGCAGATCCACACCTGCGAGACGTGCCATGTGGCATTTCCTTTTCTTGTCCGGAGGTCTGCTCCCAGTCCGTCCCCTGTGTCCTTCTCACCGCTGGGGTGGGAAGCGTCTTTCAACAAACTCAGTGGGGCCCCGGCCTCCGTGCCGGGGGTCTGCCACAACGCGTGTGTTGCGGTTGGTGCTGGGAGGTCATCTTCTAGCTGTTGCCAAGCCGACGTGCGTGATGCTCGGTGGTTATCCCTGACGCTGCTTGTGACGCAGGTTGTCGCAGATCACCATGACGCGTCCGTTACGACGAATCACCTTGCACTTCTCGCAGATCTTCTTGACGCTCGGCTGAACCTTCACGTCGTTGATCTCCTGTGTGTAGCTCGGACGCGCTGCGAGCAGCGGACCGAGCATGGTTCTCCCCGACCGGACATGGCCGAGGAAGCTCTTACTTGTAGCGGTAAACGATGCGTCCACGCGTGAGGTCGTAGGGCGAAAGCTCTACCACGACGCGATCCTCGGGAAGGATGCGGATGTAGTGCTGACGCATCTTTCCGCTGATGTGGGCGAGTACCTTGTGGCCGTTTTCGAGCTCAATGCGAAACATCGCATTGGGCAGCGGTTCGACAACTCGGCCCTCTACCTCGATAGCACCGTCTTTCTTGGCCATATCCTCCGCGATCCTGGCTCTCACACCTGGTTGATTGCATCTGTTTCCGTTACCGTGATGCCCACTGACCGACTCCTCGGAACCGAGTCGGAGTATCGCCGGAGGGCCGCACAGCCCTCGAGGCATGCGAACATCCGGTACGCAGGGCGCACCGTCGATCTATGTTACCGGCAAAGACACATCTGGCCAAATGCGCGCGAAGCGGGCACGAAACGCGTCGGATGGCGACGTTAGATTAACTGAGCTAACCTTTCGTCCGCCCGCCATCGTTCAGCCACCGAGCCCGCAAGGTGCCCTCTTGAGTTCCAACCCGTCCGGCCCGGCCGTCTCCGTGATCATTCCCGTACACAACGCCAGAGATGTGCTCGACGAGCAACTACGCGCCCTCGCCCACCAGGACTACGACGGCCCGTTCGAGGTCGTCGTCAGCGACAACGGCTCGACCGACGGAGTGTGCGAGTTCGTGGAGGACCACGCACTACGGGCCCACTTGAATCTGAAGTACGTCGATTCGTCCGGCACCCCAGGCGCGTCGCATGCGCGCAATCGTGGAGCGGAAGCAGCCGAGGGCCCGCTGCTGGCCTTCTGTGATGCCGACGACGTCGTACACCCGACATGGCTGCGGCGCATCACCGCCGAACTGGACAGCTACGACCTCGTGGGAACCGGCCTGAGCACCGAGGCGCTGAACTCCGAAGCGACGCGCGCCGCAGTTCCGTTCGCCCCACCTTCGAATCAGGGCAAGTCGCCCTTTCGCCCGTTCGTCATCGGGGCGAGTATGGCGTGCCGCGCGTCGACCTACCGAGATCTCGGAGGGATGCTCGAATTCGTTCATGCCAGCGAGGACATGGAATTCTCCTGGCGCGCACAGCAATCGGGTGCCCGCCTGCACTTCATAGCCGAGCCGCTGGTCGAATACCGTCTGCGTACCGGCTACCGGGACAATTGGAAACAGGCGGGGGCGCTGGGATACGGGTCGGCCCACGTCCGCGGAATGTATCGGGCTGCCGGATGCCCGCCGTTCCGAATCCGCACAATTTCCGTAGCGCTCCTCGCGCTCGCGGTACGAAACCCATTGCTGCCGACCGCAGTGACTCGGATGCCCACTCGCCTATGGCTACGTCTGACGGCAGCCCACCTCGGACTCATCCGAGGGGGCCGCCGGTACTCGTCACTCACCTGGTAAGCGTTGACCTGGTAGTTCTAGCGAGGCCGAACCGTCAGGATTCGCGGGCCGTCCTCGGTCACCGCGACCGTGTGTTCCCAGTGCGCCGCACGAGAACCATCGGTGGTCACCACGGTCCACCCGTCGTCGAGAATGTCGGTCTCGTAGGTACCGAGCGTCAACATCGGTTCGATGGCCAGCGTGGAGCCCACCACGAGCTCCGGGCCTTTGCCCGGCGCGCCCTCGTTCGCCAGGAACGGGTCCATGTGCATTTCGCGGCCGATTCCGTGGCCTCCGTACCCGTCGACGATTCCGTATTTACGACCGTGAGCATCCTCGGCCGCGTGCGTACCGGACTCGATGGCGTGGGAGATGTCGGTCAGACGATTGCCGGGGATCATCGCTGCGATCCCGGCCTCCATGGAGAGCCTCGTCGCGTCGCTCAGCAACGCATCGGCCTCGATGATGTCGCCGACGCCGAACGTCCACGCCGAATCTCCGTGCCAGCCGTCCAGAACGGCACCGCAGTCGATGGACACGAGATCCCCGGCGACCAACAACTCGTCCGCCGACGGAATGCCGTGCACCACGCGGTCGTTCACCGAGGAGCAGATGCTGCCGGTGAAACCGTGGTACCCCAGGAAAGAGGGCACCGCGCCGGCATCACGGATGACCGCCTCGGCAACTCGGTCGAGTTCGAGCGTCGAGACTCCGGGCTTGGCTGCATCCCGTACGGCGACGAGAGCGGCACCTACCACGGCACCGGCTGCCGCCATCGCGTCGAGCTCACCAGCGCTCTTGAACGGGACGACTTTTCGTTTACGGCCGAACGCCATTACTTGCCGTGGTCCTCGATGGACTTCAGCGCGCGGGCGTTGACTTCGTCCACCTCACCGATCGCATCGACGGTGACCAGCTTGTCGGAGTAGTAGTCCAACAGCGGTGCCGTCTCGTCGCGGTACACCTTGAGACGATTACGGATGACGTCCTCTTTGTCGTCCTCACGCCCGCGCGCCAGCATGCGGTCCACGACGACGTCCTCGTCGACGACGAAGGACAGCACTGCATCGAGATGCGCGTTCAGGTCGGAGAGGATGTCGACCAGAGCTTCGGCCTGGCCGACCGAACGCGGGAAACCGTCGAGCAGGAATCCGTTGACGGCGTCGGGCTCGGCGAGTCGACTGCGCACCATGTCCACGGTGAGTTCGCTCGGCACGAGGTCGCCCGCGTCGAGGTACTTCTTCGCTTCCAATCCGAGCGGGGTCTTCTCGCCGATATTGGCGCGAAAGAGATCGCCTGTCGAAATGTGTGGCACGCCCAGCTTCTCGGAGAGGAGGACGGCCTGAGTGCCTTTGCCGGCACCGGGGGGACCGAGCAGAACAAGTCTCACTTGAGGAACCCTTCGTAGTTACGCTGCATCAGCTGGCTTTCGATCTGCTTCACGGTGTCGAGGCCCACGCTGACCATGATCAACACGGCGGTACCACCGAACGGAAGGTTTTGAGCTCCGCCCGAACTGCCGATGTCGAGGAACAGGTTGGGAAGCACCGCAATGGTGCCCAGGTACACCGCACCGGGCAGCGTGATGCGACTGAGAACGTAGTTGAGGTAATCGGCTGTCGGCTTACCCGGTCGGATGCCCGGGATGAATCCACCGAACTTCTTCATCTCGTCGGCCCGCTCTTCGGGGTTGAACGTGATCGCCACGTAGAAGTACGTGAAGAAGACGATCAGCCCGAAGAAGATAGCGATGTACACCGGGTTCGCCGGGTTCACCAGATACTCGTTGATGATCCGCTGCCACCAGCTCGGATCGGTTGCGGTGCTGGCGGACGTGAGCTGGGCGATGAGATTGGGTAGGTAGAGGAGCGAGGACGCGAAGATCACCGGGATGACGCCGGCCTGGTTGACCTTGAGCGGCAGATACGTGGACGAGCCGCCGTACATCTTCCGGCCGACCATGCGCTTGGCGTACTGGACCGGGATTCGGCGCTGACCCTGCTCGACGAAGACCACACCGGTGATGATGAGGAACGCTGCGAAGCAGACGAACCCGAAGACCAACCCGCCGCGGCTCTCCAGAATCGAGTTGCCCTCGGACGGGATGCGCGAGGCAATTCCGGCGAAGATCAGCAGCGACATTCCGTTGCCGACACCGCGCTCGGTGATGACCTCGCCGAACCACATCACGACGGCTGCGCCTGCAGTCATGACCAGCACGATGATGACGAGCCCGAAGATGGACTGGTCGGCGATGATGTCCTGCTGACATCCCTGGAGCAACTGGCCGCGCGAAGCGAGGGCCACCAGGCCGGTCGCCTGCAGGATGGCCAATGCGATCGACAGGTAACGCGTGTACTGCGTCATCTTGGCCTGGCCCGACTGTCCCTCCTTGCGGAGTTCCTCGAACTTGGGGATGACGACGGTGAGCAGCTGCACGATGATGCTGGCGGTGATGTACGGCATGATGCCGATCGCGAACACCGAGAGCTGGAGGAGCGCTCCACCGGAGAACAAGTTGATCAACGAGTAGATGCCCGCCGAATCTCCACCGGAGACCTGGTCGATGCATGCTCGGACATTGGCGTAGTCGACACCCGGCGACGGCAGTGTTGCACCGAAGCGATACAGGGCCACCAGACCGAGCGTGAAGAGGATCTTCCGTCTCAGGTCAGGAGTCCTGAGGGCCGACACGAAGGCGGAAAGCAAAGATCCTCCTGGCACGACTGCGTTGACGCCGCGAGTGCTTCGTCGGGAGCAACTGATGCTCCCGTGAGCCTCACGAGCATGGACTGCGGACGACATACATCGACCGCATCGATACGAACTTCTCTGAACTCTAGAACTCTAACAGTGCGCATCGACCGGACCGACGGTCAGTGTTGGACCCTAGCCGATCGGTCGACACACACGAGATTCCGTGTAGGCAACGATGGCCGCAGCTCAGCTACGAGAGCTGTGGCTGCGGCCATCGTCACGAACTGCTGCTCGACGCGCTGCTACTCAGCACATCGAAGCAATGCTCATACCTCGGTTGCAGAACCGCCGGCAGCGGCGATCTTTTCCTTGGCGGAGCCCGTGAACTTGTTGGCCGAGATATCGACCTTCACGGTGAGGTTTCCGTCTCCGAGAACCTTGACGAGCTCGTTCTTGCGAACAGCTCCCTTGGCGATCAGCTCGGGGATACCGATCTGACCACCCTCGGGGAACAGGCGCTCGATGTCGCGCAGGTTCACGACCTGGAACACGACACGGTTGCGGTTGGTGAAGCCCTTGAGCTTTGGGAGCCGCATGTGGAGGGGCATCTGGCCACCCTCGAAGCGTGCCGGCACGTTCTTGCGTGCGCCGGTTCCCTTGGTACCGCGACCTGCGGTCTTGCCGCGCTTGCCACCTTCACCACGGCCGACGCGAATCTTCGTCGACTTGGATCCGGCTGCGGGGCGCAGGTGGTGCAGTTTGATGGTCATGGTTAGACCTCCTCAACAGTTACGAGGTGGCGCACCGTGTTGACCAGTCCGCGGTTCTGCGGGTTGTCCTCGCGGACGACCGTCTGGCGGATGCCCTTGAGCCCGAGAGTACGCAGGCTGTCACGCTGGTTCGCCTTCTGGCCGATGGTGCTCTTGATCTGAGTGACCTTCAGCTGAGCCATTACTTCACCGCTCCTGCCTGTGCGCGTGCGCGCAGCATTCCGGCGGGTGCAACCTCTTCGAGGGTCAGGCCGCGGCGAGCCGCAACTTCCTCGGGACGCTGCAGACCCTTGAGGGCTGCGACGGTCGCGTGCACGACGTTGATGGCGTTGTCGCTACCGAGCGACTTCGACAGCACGTCGTGGACACCGGCGCACTCCAGCACTGCGCGAACAGCACCACCGGCGATGACGCCGGTACCGGCGCTGGCCGGACGCAACATGACGACGCCGGCAGCGGCTTCGCCCTGGATGGGGTGGGTGATGGTGCCTGCGATCATCGGGACGCGGAAGAAGCTCTTGCGAGCCTCCTCGACACCCTTCTGGATGGCCGCGGGAACTTCCTTGGCCTTGCCGTAGCCGACGCCGACCAGTCCGTTGCCGTCACCGACGATGACGAGGGCGGTGAAGCTGAAGCGTCGACCACCCTTGACCACCTTGGAGACGCGGTTGATCGTGACGACCTTCTCGATGAAGTTCGACTTGTCCGCAGCGTTGCCGCCACGGCCGTTGTCACGACGATCGCGACCGCCACCACCGCGGTTGTCGCCGCGCTGGTTGTTGTCGCCACCTGCGTTGGGGCCACTGTTCTGTCCGGCGGGGCCGCTTCCGCCGTCACGCCGTTGACGTCCCGGCATCAGGCTGTCCTTCCGTTGTCAGTCATTGTCATCATCAGAACGTCAACCCGCCTTCGCGGGCAGCGTCTGCGAGTGCCGCGATGCGGCCGCTGTAGTTGTTGCCGCCGCGGTCGAACACGACTGCCTCGACGCCGGCTGCCTTCGCACGGCTGGCGATGAGCTCGCCGACCTTCGCGCTGACGGCCTTCTTGTCGCCCTCGAGTGCGCGCACATCGGCTTCGATGCTCGACGCGCTGGCCAGCGTGTGGCCCGCCAGGTCGTCGATCAACTGCACGTGGATGTGACGCGAGGACCGGTTGACGACCAAGCGCGGACGCTCGGGCGTTCCGGAGATCTTCTTGCGAAGGCGGAAGTGACGACGTGCCTTCGACAGGCGACGCTTCGTCGAGACGTCGGTGCCGCGCGGTGTGCGCTTGACGACGTTCGCCTTGTCTGCTGTTTGCTGGCTCATATCACTTACCCGTCTTTCCGACCTTGCGGCGGATCACTTCACCCTCGTAGCGGATGCCCTTGCCCTTGTACGGGTCCGGACGCCGCAGACGACGAATGTTGGCAGAGATCTGACCGACCTTCTGCTTGTCGATGCCGACAACGGTGAATCGCGTGGGCGACTCGACCGTGAACGTGATGCCCTCGGGTGCTTCGATCAGCACGGGATGGCTGTAACCGAGTGCGAACTCGAGGTCCTTGCCCTTGAGTACGACGCGGTAACCGACGCCGTGAATCTCCATCTTGGTGGTGTAACCGTTGGTGACACCGGTGATGAGGTTCGCGACGAGAGTGCGCGAGAGACCATGCAGCGAGCGGCTCTTACGCTCGTCGTCGGGCCGAGTGACGGCGATGGTGCCGTCGTCGGCGCGGGCGATCTTGATGGGCTCGGCGACTGTCAGGCTCAGGGCACCCTTGGGGCCCTTGACCGCAACGTCCTGGCCGTCGATGGTGATATCGACGCCAGCGGGGACTGCGACCGGCAATTTTCCAATACGTGACATGGTGTGGCCTCCCCTACCAGACGTAGGCGAGGACTTCTCCGCCCACACCCTGCTTGGCAGCCTGACGCTCCGTGAGCAGACCGGTGGACGTGGAGATAATCGCCACGCCCAGGCCGCCGAGAACCTTGGGCAGATTGGTGGATTTTGCGTACACCCGGAGACCGGGCTTGGAGACGCGTCGCACGCCGGCGAGGCTGCGCTCACGGCTCGGGCCGTACTTCAGATCGACGATGAGGGTTTTGCCCACCTCGGCGTCTTCCGTGCGGTAATCGGAGATGTAGCCCTCGCGCTTGAGGATCTCGGCGATGTTCGCCTTGAGCTTCGAGTGGGGAAGCTTCACCTCGTCGTGGTACGCCGAGTTGGCGTTGCGCAGACGGGTCAAGAAGTCTGCAATTGGATCGGTCATCGTCATGGTGTGACCTGTGCACCTTTCTCGCAGCGGTTCCCATGCAGCACGCGCGGGCTGGTGCCTTGGGGTTCCGGAGAACCCATCGGGCCTGGCTCGTCACATCGTGGGCCTACAGCGAAGTGAACATGTCCTGACCGACTGTTGCCGGTCAGGGGTTGCGCTCCAAGCAATGCATCGCTGCACTGCCAGGTGTTACGAGCTTCCGCATGTTCAATGCTGACGTACGGAGAACTCGAGGTTGCGTTCTGTATTGCAAGGACTCGCGTGCAGGCACGACGAAGCCCGGGCAACCGCTCTAGTGTAGGCATCGCGCACCCGAAGACCAAATCGCCTTACCATTGCGCGACAGCTCGGGTCCAGTCGGACACCCCGACGAGTACTTCTTCGCTAACGTCGGACCATGACGGACTCGAAGGCAGTCGACATCGACCACCTCACCCACACTCTGCGCGACCGCAACATCGTCGGCGTGACCATCGGCTGGGTCGACAACAACGGCATCGTCCGATCCCGCACCGTGCCCACCGCAGAATTGACTGCAGTCGCACGGCGTGGAGTGGGAGTCACCGCGGTGTTCGCGGTATTCGATTCGCATGACGGGATCACATTCGCCCACGAAGGACTGTCGACGCCGTCCGGCGATGTGCGGTTGATTCCGGTGATCGAGAGCGCGTCGAGCGTGGTCGCCCTGTCCGGACAGCCGGGGCTGGCCTGGGCGCACGGACGACAGGTCTCGGCGGACGGCACACCGTGGCCCTACGATCAGCGCTCAGTTCTCGAGCGGCAGGTGCAGAAGGCGTCCGATGCCGGTTTCGAGGTACGGGCCGGATTCGAGATCGAGTTCGCCCTGACTCGCGAGTCGGACGGACTGTCCGCTCATCGCGGACCTGCCTACTCGGCGAACGCACTCCGCGATGTCGATCAATTCGTAGTACTGCTGCTCGAGGCGCTGTCTGCGAATGGCCTCGACATCGGGCAGATTCATGCCGAGTACGGCGGCTCCCAGCTGGAGATCGCATTGAGTCCACTCGATCCCTTTGCTGCGGCCGACGCGCAGGTACTCGCGCGGCAGACGATCCACTCAGCGGCCAAAGCCCAGGGCCTGAGGGCAGGCTTCGCTCCCCTGCCCTCGTCGAGCAGTGCGGGTAACGGATGGCACCTACACACATCACTGGTTCGCGACGGTCACAACGCTCTGACCGGCGACGGAGAGTACGGACTGTCCGACACCGGGCAGGCGTACATCGCGGGCCTCGTTCGAGAACTCCCGGGACTCACTGCCATCACGGCACCGAGTTCGGGGTCACTGCTGCGTCGTCGACCGGGGTACTGGGCAGGTGCCTTCGGATTCTGGGGCGTCGAGAACCGCGAGGCTGCAGTGCGACTCGTACCGGCCACGCCCCTTCTCGGCCCGGAACACACCAACGTCGAATTGAAGGCGTGCGACGCGTCCGCCAATCCGTATCTAGCGCTGGCCGTCACGATCGCGGCCGGTCTGGCGGGAGTGGCGGATTCGGCGCAGTTGCCGTCTCCGGTCCAGGAGGACGTAGGAGGTTGGGACGATGCTCGTCGGGATGCCGCGGGGATCTCCCCACTCGCGACGACCCACGCGCAACAGCGCGAAGACCTCCTGTCGTCCGCACTGGTCCGAGACGTGTTGGGCATGGAACTTCTGGGCGCGTTCGTCGCCTGCCGGGACGCCGATGCCACGTGGGCGGAGAGCCATACCGAGGACGAACTGCTCGAATCGCTGCGCTGGATCTACTGACGTGTTGCGACGGTTTGTCGGGGCAACCACAGTCGTCTCGGCCCTCGATCATGCTCTGCCACAACCGGATCAACTCTGCGGACCGTTCTCGGCATCGGTTGCGCTGACGGCCGTCATGGGCGACGACGCACCGGGCGTGACGGCCCTCGCGGTCGCGTCGAGGTCCGCGATCTGGCCGGGTGCAATCGACTCGGCCCGTCCTCCCGGAACCCCCCGAATCACCGACGGGTGGGATCTACTGCCGAGAGCCGCATCGATCGACGCAGCCGGGACCACGGCAGCAGGTCTCACGGAGGGCATCGAGACCGCGACCGACCACCGCGTCGCCGTGGTTCCCATCGTGGGGCCCTCCGTCGAGAGATTGCGTCTGCTGCTCGACCATCTTGCCGACGGGCCTTTCCGCTTCGGATCGTTGGCGAATGTACATACTGCAGAGTTGACCGAATTCGACTGGAACTTAGGACATTTCGTGACCGTCTGGGGATTCGATCCAGTCGAGGACGTAGTGGCGATTGCCGACACCTACCGGGAACTCGGAGACCCGGACATGCCGCCTGGATGTAGAACCGTCTCCACCGATGCCCTCGCGTCGGCGATGTCCGAGCGTGGCCTGCTGCTGCTCGTCGACAGCCAGGATCATCATGCGGCGCTGGATCTGGTCCGCTCTCTGGGTCTACGACACGACGTGTGGTCGGTGTGAAAGTCAGGACCTGAGCAACGCAAAATGGGCGTGGGTTCCTTTCGGAACCCACGCCCATCAGCGTGGTGTGGTGAAGCCCGGAGGCCTCAGATCACCAGGAGCTCTTGCGAACTCCGGGAAGCTCTCCGGCGTGTGCCATCTCGCGCACGCAGATACGGCAGAGGCCGAACTTGCGGAACACGGAATGGGGACGGCCGCAGCGGTTGCAGCGAGTGTATGCACGCACCGCGAACTTCGGCTTCTTGTTGGCCTTGTTGACCAATGCCTTCTTCGCCATGGACTCAGTTCTCCTTGAACGGGAAGCCGAGGTGCTTGAGCAGCGCGCGGCCTTCTTCGTTGTTGGTTGCGGTGGTTACTACGGTGATGTCCATGCCGCGCGGACGGTCGATCTTGTCCACGTCGATCTCGTGGAACATCGACTGCTCGTTGAGGCCGAACGTGTAGTTTCCGTTGCCGTCGAACTGCGTGCCCGAGAGGCCGCGGAAGTCCCTGATTCGGGGAAGGGCAATGGAAACCAGACGGTCGAGGAACTCCCACATGCGGTCGCCACGGAGGGTGACGCGTGCGCCGATGGGCATTCCTTCGCGCAGCTTGAACTGTGCGATGGACTTGCGAGCCTTGCGGATCTCCGGCTTCTGGCCGGTGATGGCAGCGAGGTCTGCAACTGCGCCGTTGATCAGCTTGGCGTCACGGGCGGCGTCGCCGACACCCATGTTGACGACGACCTTGACGATGCCGGGGATCTGCATGACGTTCTCGTATGCAAACTCGGTGTTCAGGGCGTCTTTGATCTCAGCGCGGTAGCGCGCCTTGAGGCGGGGCTGTTCGCCCGCGATGTTCTCGGTGGTAGTCATCTCAGATGTCCTTCCCGTTCTTGCGGGAAACACGAACGCGCTTGCCGGATTCTTCGTCGGTCCGGTAGCCCACGCGAGTGGGGTTTCCGTCCGAGTCGACAACTGCGACGTTCGAAACGTGGATCGGGGCTTCCTGAGTGACGATGCCACCCGAGGATGCGCCGCGCTGGTTGGCAGAGACCGCGGTGTGCTTCTTGATGCGGTTCACGCCTTCGACCAGAACCTTGGAGTCAGCGGGGTAGGCCTGAATGACCTTGCCCTTGGCACCCTTGTCCTTGCCTGCGATCACGAGAACGGTGTCGCCCTTGTGCACCTTCATTTACAGCACCTCCGGGGCGAGCGAGACGATCTTCATGAACTTCTTCTCACGCAGCTCGCGGCCGACCGGGCCGAAGATGCGGGTTCCACGGGGGTCGTGGTCCGGCTTGATCAGCACCGCAGCGTTCTCGTCGAAACGGATGTACGAGCCATCCGGACGGCGACGCTCCTTGACGGTGCGGACGATGACGGCCTTGACGACCTCACCCTTCTTGATGTTTCCACCGGGAATGGCGTCTTTCACCGTAGCTACGATGATGTCGCCGATTCCGGCGTAGCGACGTGACGAACCACCGAGAACGCGGATGCAAAGGATTTCCTTCGCGCCCGTGTTATCAGCGACGCGTACTCGCGACTCCTGCTGAATCACTAACTTCTCCTTGACCTGGATGTACGTACGTGCCGGATTTCCGTCCCGACACGCGCGGTCGGCTGCCGAGAGCGGGCGCACGAAGACACACCGCTGCCACAGGCAACCGGTCAAGTGTAGGGGAACGCCGATGCCAGAGCCAAATCGCCGTCACTGAGACGTGCTCGCCCCCTACGTGTCGGACCTTGTCGGTACGGTTCGGAGATGGGGCAACAGGGGTGGGCGGGGAGCAGCTGTGACCGGGAACGGTGAGACCGCAGGCTGGTGGTCGAGTCTTCCCGCAGATCGAGTGACTCGACTGCGCGGGGCATCCGAACGCGAGCTCGCCGAATCCGCGAACCCGCTCCCCGCCGACGCACCTGCGATCGTCTTCTTCACTGTCGACGAGTCGGCATCTCATCGTTCGGCAGACCTGGTCGAGATGGTGGTCACGTCGCTGGAGACCGCAGCGGTCGACTCGACCGCGCTGTGGCTCCCCGAGTTCGAGCACAACGCAGGGACCTCCACGTTGGAGCGGCGTGCCGCTCGCACGTCCGCCGCTCGCCTGGCTGCCGACTCGGCACACTTCGGTCCCTACATAGCGGCTCTGGCCGAGTCGGCCTCCTCGGGACGGCCGATACGCCGGCCGGTGTTCACCGTCGAGACCCGCGCGGCAGGTTCGGCGCGAGCTCTCGCGGCAGCTCACGGCCGCGACGTTGTCGCTCTCGTGCTGGTCGTACCCGACGCCGTGGACGCCGACTTCGTGTCGACCGCAGCGGAATGGCTGTGTGCTCACGCACGGGCGGGCGTGTGGCTCACCGGCGGTGGCTCGTCGAGGATGGACAGATTCCCGTCCGTATCGGTGCGCGCACCCGAAGTGCCTGCCGGCGTCAGCACTGTCCTCGATCGCTTCCGGCCGTTGAGCTATCCGCCGATCGCCGGGCACCCACACCCGGCGAGCGATCCGGAGAAGCGCCTGTACAGAGCGCTGGACCAGCACGAATGGGCCACCGGTCGAGAGCACAATCGCTCGATTCGGCTCGGCGAACTCAGCCGTCCGTTCACAGTCGACGTACTGTGGCGCACCGAGAGAGTCATCGTGGAAATCGACGGCGACGAGCACCGTGCCGCCCAGCGCTTCGCCGAGGACCGCGTGCGCGACAACCAGCTGCAGACACACGGGTACATGGTGTTGCGGTTCACCAACGCTCAGGTGATGGACGACCCGCACCGCGCTGTGGCTACCATCCGCGAGGCAGTATCGAGAAGACGATCGAAGGGGGATCCTCGATGAGTACCGAAGACCTGAACGGCACCGAAGCAGCAGTACTGCTCGTTCTGATGGCCGAAGCGAGTCCGGTGAAGAACAGCGCCCTCAAGGCACTCGGCCCCGAACTACCGAAGGCTTCCCGCGACAAACTGAAGAACTCGGGATTGATCGAGGTCGATTCTTCGGTGCGCCCGATGACTCTGGAGCTGACCGACAAAGGGTGGCGCACCTGCGGTGAGCTCATCGGCGGTGAACCACCGGCTCGGTCGACAGGCGCAGGCAAGGCCATGTTCACCGTGTTGGCAGGGCTACGTCGCTGGCTGGATCGCACCGACAGCCGTCCGGCCGATGTGTTCTCGCCCCGCGGGGACGAGACCGCCCCCCTCGACAGCTCCGAGAATGCCGACAAGACCGTCGACATCGAGGCCTCGATTCGCACCGCGTACGCGTCGCTCGCACGTGAACCCGGTAGCACCGTTCGGCTGTCTCGCTTGCGAAACGAGTTGCGAGACATACCTCGTGCCGATCTCGACGATGCACTCGCACGGCTGCGCCGCGCCGCGGACGTCTCGCTGATACCCGAGGAAAACCAGAAGACGCTGACCGACGAGGAACGCGCTGCGGCCGTCGTCGTCGGTAATCAGCAGAACCACCTTCTCTCGATCGAATCATGATGGGCGTGAACTCCACGATGACGGACAACGAGCAGATCCGGGCTCTGGAATCGGTACGGCTGAGCTGGGCCCCGACCCCCGACGACGTGTGGCGTTCGCAGTCCAACGTGCACGTTCCCGGCATGCACGAGCGGGTGTTCCTCGAGGTGATGAACGCCTACGACGACGCAGAGACGTCGGATGACGCCAGTCCGCTCGGAGTCGTCGTACGCGGGCCGGCCGGATCCGGCAAGACGCATCTGCTGGGGCAGGTGCGCGAAGAGGTGCAGCAGAAGGGCGGGTACTTCTTCCTGATCAGGCTGCTCGACGCCGCGGGCTTCTGGCGGTCGACTCTCATGGGGATGCTCGACGACCTGATGCGGCCCTCCGGCCAAGGATCCGACAGCCAACTCGCACTTCTGCTGCGTCGCTTGTGCACGATCGGCGACATTCCCGACGAACAACGCGCAAAGATCATGGGCGAGAACATGATCGACGCCGAGACGCTGAACGACTTCGTCACCGCCGTATACAAGGTCCACCCCCGACATCGGCGTACCTCGCAGCACACGCTGCGCGCCTTGGTGCTGTCCATCGCCCCCGATTCGGCCGTCCAGGATCTCGGTGACGCATACCTGCAGTCGATCGACGACGTCGATGCCGAAGAATTCTCGCCCTGGGGTATCCGCCGGGCCGAGCTCGGTCACCAAGGCATTGCCGAGAACATCTCACGGCTGCTGGCCATCACCGGTCCGACAATTCTTGCGATAGACCAGATCGACACGTTGGTCGCCCAATCCCGAACGGGATCGGATCAGGAGTTCGCCGACGCACAGGAAGACAAGGTCGTCGAGCAACTGGCGCACGGTCTGATGTCGCTGCGCGAAACGCTTCCTCGCACCGCGTCGGTTCTCTCGGCTCTGTCGAGCGCGTGGGAGTTGATCGCTGCCCGCGGCGTGGCACCGATGCGCGACCGCTTCCGAGTGACGCAGCCTCTCAAGCCGATTCCGTCGTCCGACATCGGACGCCTGTTACTGGGACGACGTCTGGCGGCGTGCTTTCTCGAGGCAGGCTTCACCCCGCCGCATCCGACGTGGCCGGTGGCACCCGACGCATTCGAGCAGGCCCCGGACTTCACTCCGCGGCAGCTGCTGATCGCGGTCGACCGTCACATCAGGCACTGCCTCGACACCGGCGTCGCGTCGGAGTTGGAGAGTTTCACGGACAAGTCCGGGCCCGCGGATGCGCAGGACCTCCCCAAAGCACGGGTCGACGAACTCGACATACTCGACGATCGCTACGCAGAACTGCGCAAACAGGTCGACGTCTCCATTCCGCTGAAGCCCGACAGTGAGGACTCGATCGTCCCCGCACTCCTGTCTGCGGGCCTGACCGCGTGGATCCACGAGCATCAGTCCTCGGACGACAGCCTTGCCCAGGACCCACCTCCGAGCGGCAAGCCTGCCCTGCATGCCAGGCTGCGACATACCGTCGACACCGATACGGACGACGAGGAGCACTGGTGCTTCCGCGCGGTCACCTCCGGCAACGCCAGGGCCGCGTTGGCCCGTGTGGAGCGTGCAGTGACCACGGCCGGCCTCAGGGCAGACATGCCGAAACGGCGACTGATCCTCATCAGAAACGACCCGTGGCCCAATGGCGCGAAGACCGAGCAGACCATCGCCGCTCTGCGACGTGCAGGCGGCATCGTCGTGCCGTTCGGCGACGAGGACCGCAGGGCCTTGGCGGCTCTGTCGGTCCTGCTGGCCGAGAACTCCCCCGCTCTCACGTCGTGGTTGCTCGCGCGCAAGCCCGCACACGAGGTCGAACTGTTCTCCTCCGTATTGCCTGCAGTCAGCGTCGTCGACGACGACACCGCATTGATCGAACCCGAGAACACCGTCGCGGCCGAACCGATTGCGAGCCGCCGGCCGTCGATCGTCGCCGGGTCGGAAGTGAGCACCGGTGCGGACGTCGCAATCCAACTCGAGGCGCTCCGTAAGCACACAGCGATCTTCGCGGGTTCCGGATCAGGGAAGACGGTACTGATTCGCCGACTGGTGGAAGAATGTGCGCTGCAAGGTGTTTCGGCGATCGTGTTGGACGTCAACAACGACCTGGCTCGCCTCGGCACCGCGTGGCCCGAGGACGAACGGACGTGGCCGCCGGGCGACGAGGCCAAGGCGGCGGCGTATCTACGCGACACCGACGTCGTGGTGTGGACGCCCCGCAAGTCGGCGGGCCGACCGCTGAGCTTTCAGCCACTGCCCGATTTCGTCAGCGTTCTCGGTGATGCCGACGAGTTCGATTCCTCCGTCGAATCCGCATTGGCGTCGCTCGAGCCCGCCGCCGGCGTCCTGGGTACTTCCCAGAAGGCGAAACACGGCCGCGCAGTGCTGAAGTCGGCGCTCGATCTCTTCGGTCGACGCCCACAGGGCGGCACGCTGGCGGACTTCATCGACCTGCTCGAAGAATTGCCCGAGGACACCAGCGACCTGCGCGATGCCGTACGGATCGCGCAGGGACTGGCCGAAAATCTGAAGGCTGCCGTGGCCAACGACCCCATGTTCGCAGGGGCGGGCACCCCGGTCGACCCGGCAGTGCTGCTGACTCCGGCCGACGGAAAGAAGGCCCGAGTATCGGTGATCAATCTGGCGGGCCTGACCACCGACGAGCAGAAGCAGAGCTTCGTCAATCAGCTGCAGATGGGCCTGTTCTCCTGGATCAAGAAGAACCCGGCGGGTGACCGGCCGCTCGGCGGACTGTTCGTGATGGACGAGGCGCAGAACTTCGCCCCCTCCGATCGCACGACCGCAGCGACACACAGCACACTTGCGCTGGCGTCGCAGGCGCGTAAGTACGGTCTCGGTCTCGTGTTTGCCACGCAGGCACCGAAGGGGTTGCACAACCGCATCGCCGGAAACGCGTCGACGCAGTTCTACGGACTGCTCAACAGCCCGTCCCAGGTCGAGGCGGCCAAGGAGATGGCCCGCGTCAAAGGCGGCTCGGTACCCGATGTCGGCCGTTTGCTCGCGGGGCAGTTCTACGCTGCCGTCGAGGGCGCAGAGTTCCGGCGAACCGCCACTCCCCTGTGCCTGTCCTACCACCCGAAGAGCCCGCCGACCGAGGAAGAAGTCATCGAACTCGCGCGTTCCTGACAGCACGCGTCGACACTGGCACACTGGATCCGATGAAAAACCTCGCTCGCGGGGAGAACTGCCCCGCTCCGACCGGCCGGCTGACGGTGACACTTACCGCCTCGACGTCGGTCGACGTGTCTGCGCTGCTGTTGGGGCCGGACGGACGGGTGCGTTCGGACGCGGATCTGGTGTTCTACAACCAACCCGAGGGCGCAGGCCTCGAGTACCAGCGCGGACCGTCCGGCCATCTCGTCCTGTTCGATCCCTCCGCGATTCCAGCCGATATCGAGACCGTTGCCATCGCGGCATCGCTGGACGGTACCGGTCCGGCAACGTTCGCTGCCGCCGGCCCGACATCGGTGACCGTCTCCGACACGTCGGGCGGTGCGATCGTCGGATTCACCGCCGACGCACTCGGCGACGAGAGTGCTCTCGTCATCCTGGAGTTCTATCGCCGCAACCAGCAATGGAAAATTCGGGCGGTGGGCCAGGGGTACGCCGATGGGTTGGCGGGCCTGGCCACCGCGTTCGGTATCAGCGTCGAGGACGACGATCCGCCCACACCCGAGGCACCGACGGCACCGCCCTCGCACCGAAGCGAAGCGATCGTGAATTCACCTGTCCCACAAGGAGTCCTGGCCATGAGAAGTGAACTGTTCGCGCCCGCCCACGCCGAAGTTCCCGGATCGGGGATTCAGAAACAGGGCAGCAAGATGTGCCGGGTCGGCATGAACGGCGAGATCATGGCTCGGGCCGGCTCGATGGTCGCGTACCAGGGCACACTGCAGTTCGAGGCCAAGGGCTCCGGGGGTATAGGTCGAGCCCTCAAACAAGCCCTGTCCGGCGAAGGCGTCCCTCTGATGAAGGTCACGGGCCAGGGCGACCTGTTCCTCGCCAACGCCGCACAGGACGTCCATCTGATCGATCTCGACGGTACGGACGGGCTCACCATCAACGGGGCCAACGTTCTCGCGTTCGACTCCTCGCTGAGTTACGACATCAAGCGTGTCCAGGGTGCCGCTTCGGGTGGAAACGCGGGGTTCTTCAACTGTGTGTTCACCGGTCGGGGCCGTATCGCCATCACCACCGACGGAGTGCCGGTCGTCCTGAACGTCGACCAGCCGACGTTCGCCGACCCGCAGGCAGCAGTTGCGTGGTCGTCGTCTCTGCAGACGAGGGTGAAGAAGAACGACTCGTTCGGGCTCGGAACGTTGATCGGCCGCTCGACCGGAGAGAGGTTCACGCTGGAATTCGCCGGCCAGGGGTTCGTGGTGGTGCAGCCGTCGGAACAGCCGCCGGGTGGACTGGTCGGCGGTACCGGTGGCGGTGAGCAAGCAGGCGTCGGCGGAGCACTGGGCGGCTTGCTGGGCAGGTAAGCCGCGCATGCTTCGGAAAGCACAAATGCCCGCCCCCGGGAAGGGAGCGGGCATTTTTGTGCAGGTACTACTTGGCCTTTTCGAGAACCTCGACCAGTCGCCAGTGCTTCGTGGCGGACAGCGGACGGGTCTCCATGAGCTGAACGCGATCGCCTACGCCGGCGTCGCCCTTCTCGTCATGTGCCTTGACCTTGGTGGTGCGACGAATGATCTTGCTGTAGAGGGGGTGCTTGACCCTGTCCTCGAGCTCGACGACGATCGTCTTCTCCATCTTGTCGGATACGACGTAGCCGATCCGAGTCTTGCGGTTGTTGCGCTCTTCAGTCACAGTCTTTTCCTCGCTCATGCCGCGTCACCTGCAGTGTCCTCGGAAGGACCAGATGCCAAGCCGAGCTCACGCTCGCGCAGGACGGTGTAGATGCGCGCGATCTCGTGACGGACGGTGCGCAGTCGACGGTTGTTGTCCAACTGGCCGGTAGCCATCTGGAAACGAAGGTTGAACAGCTCTTCCTTCGACTCACGCAGCTTGGTGACCAGCTCTTCACCGGTGAGCTCGCGGAGCTCTGCGGCTGGGGTTCCGGTAGCCATCAGAACTGCTCCTCCCTGGTGATGATGCGTGCCTTGATGGGCAGCTTGTGGATGGCGCGAGTCAGTGCCTCACGCGCAATGGTCTCGTCGGGGTACGACAGCTCGAAGAGCACGCGACCCGGCTTGACGTTCGCGATCCACCACTCGGGCGAACCCTTACCGGAACCCATGCGGGTCTCGGCAGGCTTCTTGGTGAGCGGGCGGTCCGGGAAGATGTTGATCCAGACCTTGCCGCCACGCTTGATGTGGCGAGTGATCGCGATACGAGCGGACTCGATCTGACGGTTGGTGATGTAGGCGGGCTCGAGAGCCTGAATGCCGTAGTCACCGAATGTCACCTGAGTTCCGCCCTTGGCGGCACCCGAACGCTTCGGGTGGTGCTGCTTGCGGTGCTTGACCCGGCGGGGGATCAACATGCGTCAGCCCTCCTGAGTGGGCTCGGTCGAGGCCGGAGCCTCGGTTGCGGATGCCGCGCGGCCGGCCTCGGTGCTGGTCGCCGTGGTGCCCGAGGCACCGCTGCGACGCGGACGAGTGGGACGCTCACGACGGGGACGGTCTGCACCGGCGGCCGGAGCCGCAGCGGCAGCGAGTTCACGCCGTCCGCCGACGATGTCGCCCTTGTAGATCCAGACCTTGACGCCGATGCGGCCGAAGGTGGTCTTGGCCTCGTACAGCCCGTAGTCGATGTCGGCACGGAGCGTGTGCAGGGGAACGCGTCCCTCGCGGTAGAACTCCGAGCGAGACATTTCAGCGCCACCGAGACGGCCGGAGCACTGAACACGAATGCCCTTGACGTTCGGCTGACGCATGGCCGACTGGATGGCCTTACGCATTGCGCGACGGAATGCGACGCGGTTGCTGAGCTGCTCGGCAACACCCTGGGCCACGAGCTGAGCCTCGGACTCGGCGTTCTTGACCTCGAGGATGTTGAGCTGAACCTGCTTGCCGGTCAGCTTCTCGAGAGCTCCGCGGATGCGGTCGGCCTCGGCGCCACGGCGACCGATGACGATGCCCGGACGTGCCGTGTGGATGTCCACGCGAACACGGTCACGAGTGCGCTCGATCTCGACCTTGGCGATACCCGCGCGCTCCATGCCGGTGGCGAGGAGCTTGCGGATCTCGACGTCTTCCTTGACGTACTCCGAGTACTGCTTGTCTGCGTACCAACGCGACTTCCAGTCAGTGGTGATACCCAAGCGGAAGCCGTGCGGGTTGATTTTCTGACCCACTACTGAGCCCCTTCCTTGGACGCCTGGCCCTTACGACGGTTACGAGACGTTCCGCCGGTCTTGGGCAGGCTTTCGACGATCACCGTGATGTGGCTGGTGCGCTTGCGGATCCGGAATGCCCGGCCCTGAGCACGCGGCTGGAATCGCTTGAGGGTGGTGCCCTCGTCGACGAATGCAGTGGCGACGATCAGCGTGCTGGGATCGAGATCCAGGTTGTTCTCGGCGTTGGCGGCTGCGGACGCGATCACCTTGGCGACCGGCTCGCTCGCTGCCTGCGGCGCGAACTTGAGGATGTTGAGCGCGTCCTCGACGGAGCGCCCACGAACCAGATCCACGACGCGACGTGCCTTCATCGGCGTGACGCGAACGTGCTTCGCTACGGCCTTGGCAGTCGGATTGGCGGTGGGGGTGAAGTTGGTCATCGCCTCTTCGCCTTCCGGTCGTCCTTGATGTGACCCTTGAACGTGCGGGTCGGTGCGAACTCTCCGAGCTTGTGGCCGACCATCGAGTCGGACACGAACACCGGTACGTGCTTGCGACCGTCGTGGACGGCGAAAGTGTGACCGATGAAGTCGGGGAGGATTGTCGATCGACGGGACCAGGTCTTGATGACCTGCTTGGTTCCCTTGTCGTTCTGGACGTCAACCTTCGCGAGGAGGTGATCGTCTACGAACGGGCCTTTCTTCAGGCTGCGTGGCATTCTGAACTCCCTCCTAGCGCTTGTTCTTGCCGGTACGACGACGACGGACGATGAGCTTGTCGCTCGCCTTGTTCTTGCGGGTACGGCCTTCAGGCTGTCCCCAAGGGCTGACCGGGTGGCGTCCACCGGAGGTCTTGCCCTCGCCGCCACCGTGCGGGTGGTCGACCGGGTTCATCACGACACCACGAACGGTCGGGCGCTTGCCCTTCCAGCGCATGCGACCGGCCTTGCCCCAGTTGATGTTCGACTGCTCGGCGTTGCCGACCTCGCCGACGGTTGCGCGGCAGCGCACGTCGACGCGACGGATTTCACCGGACGGCATACGCAGCGTGGCGTAGGGGCCTTCCTTACCGAGGAGCTGGATGCTCGCTCCGGCGGAGCGGGCCATCTTCGCGCCACCACCCGGACGGAGCTCGACCGCGTGAATGGTCGTACCCGTCGGGATGTTGCGCAGGGGCAGGTTGTTGCCGGGCTTGATGTCGGCATTGGCACCCTGCTCGATCGGCGAGCCCTGGGCGATGCCCTTGGGTGCGACGATGTAGCGCTTCTCGCCGTCTGCGAAGTGCAGCAGTGCGATGTTCGCGGTGCGGTTGGGGTCGTACTCGATGTGAGCGACCTTGGCCGGCACGCCGTCCTTGTCGTTGCGACGGAAATCGATGAGACGGTACGCACGCTTGTGACCGCCACCCTTGTGCCGGGTGGTGATACGACCGTGTGCGTTACGTCCACCGCGACCGTGCAGCGGGCGGATCAGCGACTTCTCGGGGGTCGAACGCGTGATCTCAGCGAAGTCGGACACGCTGGAGCCACGACGGCCCGGGGTTGTCGGCTTGTATTTACGGATTGCCATGAGTCTTCTCGTCCTCTATATCCGAAGAGTCCCAGTCGCTTACGCGACCGGACCTCCGAAGATCTCGATGGGCTTGCTGTCGGCGGAGAGCGTTACGAGCGCGCGCTTGGTGTCCTTGCGCTTGCCGTAACCGAACCGGGTCCGCTTACGCTTGCCCTGACGGTTCATCGTGTTGACGCTGGTCACGGTGACGTCGAAGATCTTCTCGACGGCAATCTTGATCTGCGTCTTGTTCGAGTCCGGGTGCACCAGGAACGTGTACGTGCCTTCTTCGATCAGTCCGTAGGACTTCTCGGAGATGACCGGTGCCAGCAAGATGTCGCGGGGATCGGCGATCGTGGTCACTTGCTTGCCTCCTCGTTCTTTGCAGGCCCAGCGATGAAGGTGTTCAGCGCTTCCACGCTGAAAACGACATCATCGGCGTTGAGCACGTCGTACGTGTTGAGCTGGTCGGGTGCGATGGGGTGCACGCCGTCCAGGTTCTGAACGCTCTTCCAGGCTGCAATGTCCTCGCGGCCGACGACGAGCAGGACCTTCTTGCGGTCCGAGATCTCGGCGAGGAACGTCTTCGCACCCTTGGTGGACGGAACCTGTCCGGCAACCAATTCGGTGATGACGTGCAGGCGCTCGCTGCGGGCCCGATCGGAGAGGGCTCCGCGCAGTGCGGCGGCCTTCATCTTCTTGGGGGTCCGCTGGCTGTAGTCGCGCGGCTGCGGTCCGTGGACCGTGCCACCGCCGACGAACTGAGGAGCGCGGGTCGAGCCCTGACGGGCGCGGCCGGTGCCCTTCTGCCGGTACGGCTTCTTGCCGCCGCCGCGAACCTCGCCACGAGTCTTCGTGGAGTGGGTTCCCTGACGAGCAGCTGCCAGCTGTGCGATGACGACCTGGTGCAGCAGCGCGATGTTCGCCGGTGCGTCGAAGATCTCCGCGGGGAGATCGACGGTGCCGTTGGTCTTGCCGCCGGCTTCCTTGACATCGAGCGTCAGCTTGGTCTCGGTGTTCTTCTCGAGGCTGGTCATGCCCGTGCACCACCCTTCAATGCAGACTTGACGATCACGACGTTGCCGCGACGGCCCGGGATCGCTCCCTTGATCAGCAGCAGACCGTTCTCGCTGTCCACCTTGTGGACCGAGAGGTTCTGCGTCGTGACGCGGTCGCCACCCATACGTCCGGACATGCGCATTCCCTTGAACACGCGACCCGGCGTTGCACAGCCACCGATGGATCCGGGACGACGGTGCACAGCCTGTGCACCGTGGCTCGCGCCCTGTCCCTTGAAGCCGTGACGCTTCATGGTTCCGGCGAAGCCCTTGCCCTTGCTGGTGCCGGTGACGTCGACGTATGCGCCGTCCTCGAACACTGCAGCCGTGAGCTCCTGGCCGACCTCGAACTGCGAGGCGTCGGCAACGCGAATCTCCACGATGTGGCGACGCGGCGTGACACCTGCCTTCTCGAACTGGCCGGTGGTGGGCTTGTTCACCTTGCGCGGGTCGATCGCACCGAATGCGACCTGGACGGCGCTGTAGCCGTCACGTTCCTGGGTGCGGATCTGGGTGACCACGTTGGGGCCTGCCTTGATCACGGTCACCGGAACGACGCGGTTGTTCTCGTCGAAGACCTGGGTCATTCCGAGCTTGGTGCCCAGAATTCCTGTCGCAGGCCGGTTCTTGTTATCAGTCATCGTTGTCTCCGCGCTCACTGGATGTTGACGTCGACACTGGCCGGGAGGTCGATGCGCATGAGCGCGTCCACCGTCTTCGGTGTCGGGTCGAGGATGTCAATGAGCCGCTTGTGAGTACGCATCTCGAAGTGTTCGCGCGAGTCCTTGTACTTGTGCGGCGAACGGATGACGCAGTACACGTTCTTTTCTGTCGGCAACGGCACCGGTCCGACGACGCGGGCACCCGTACGGGTGACCGTTTCGACGATCTTGCGCGCTGACGCGTCGATCGCCTCATGGTCGTAGGCCTTGAGCCTGATGCGGATCTTTTGTCCCGCCACGCTTAGTGTCCTTTTCTTGCCGCTTGGTCGTAGAACGGGCCGTTCGGCCTGCTCCACCTCGTCTGCACAGTCCCCGAGCCGGGGGAATCCCTCCGACTCGAACTGCCTTCGTGCACACACGACAGTGAAAAACGTTGACGACCAGGCGTGACCTGTATCCGTTGCCGCTCTTCATCTGTCATGGTTCTCCGGTCCACGCGGTCGGGCGTGTCGCGATTCCGCTCATTCTTCTGCGCTGAAACTTTCGCTTCAACCATCCGAGGGAGGAAACCCACACCGATCGAGCTGGTGGTCCGGACGCGCTCACGTGGAGCGCTGGTCTCATGTTCTGCTCAGCCGATCTCTCGATCGACTCACCTGGTTCAGGCCGCACGCAAGCGCGTCCCGTGTCCAGGCAACCCGACCAGTATGCCGCAGTATGCGCGACAGATCAACTCGGGGTCGATCCATATGCTCCGCACGACCTTACTCAGCAGTAAGGTAAGCCCATGAACACAGTCGCAACCACCACCGGGGCCACGTATCGAGCCTGGTCGAAGCTGCCGAACAACACTATCGGATCCACCGTGTTCTCCGTCGGCATGTGTCTTCGGGTGCCCTACTTCGCGTCCGTGCTGCCGCGGGTGGTTGCGCTGGAACCGGGGCGCTGCGAGGTCACGGCCCCGAAATGGCTGGGGATCCGCAACCACCTCGGCACGTTCCACGCGATCGCCGCGTGCAACCTCGCCGAGGTTGCGATGGGGATGCTCGCCGAGGCCACCGTTCCGACGTCGCACCGCTGGATCCCCAAGTCGATGACCGTCCAGTACCTGACGAAGGCGACCACGTCACTGCGCGCGGTGGCAGAACTGGAGACCATTCCCGATTTCGCGACCATCACCGACGGATGCGAGATCGTCGTGCCGGTTGCCATCCGTGACACTGCGGGCGTCGAGGTGGTGCACGCCGACATCACGATCTGGGTATCTGCAGCCTCTCGTTGACATACTCGACCGATGGACACGGTGACGCGGTCGGAGCAGCAGAACTCGGTAGTGGTGGTCGGGGGCTCCGGTGCCGTCGGCCGGCTACTGGTCGATCTCCTGCGCGGCGACGGCGTGCAGGTGACCGTCGTCGACGCTCGAGCCGCTTCGACATCGGTCGACGCCGCGACCGCGACGCTCGTCGGCGACATCACCGCACCCGACCACCGCGTCACAGCTGCATTGTCGACTGCGTCGACGATCGTGCTCGCTGTGCCCGAGTCCGTGGCACTGTCGGCCGATCTGAGCGCGGTACGCCCCGACGCACTGCTGGTGGAGACGTTGTCGGTCAAGTCCGGCTACTCGCAGTACGCCGGCCGCGGCGGACACCTCGGCCCGACGCTTGGCATCAACCCGATGTTCGCACCGTCCCTGGGCATGAACGGACGCCCCGTTGCCGTCGTCGTGCACCGACCCGGCACCTCGGCCGACGCGTTCGTCGACAGACTGCAGCACTGGGGTGGCCGGACCGTTCTCCTCGACGCCGAGCGTCACGACCGACTCGCTGCGGCGACCCAAGCGCTCACCCACGCCAGTGTTCTCGCGTTCGGGCTCGCCCTGGCCGAGCTCGATCTGCCGTTCGCCGACATCGACGCCGTCGCTCCTCCCCCACACACGACGATGCTCGCCGTCCTCGCACGCATCACCGGTGGGGAGCCCGAGGTGTACTGGGACGTTCAGGCAGGTAACCCACACGCCGCCGACGCGAGGGCGGCGCTGCGCCGCGCGACGCAACTGCTCGGCGAGACCGTCGAATCCGGCTCGGAGTCCGAGTTCGCCGAACTGATGAACCGAGCAGGCAGCGCCCTCGGCAGCTCCGCCGATCGCTATCGATCCGTCTGTGCCGAGTTGTTCGGTATCGTTCGAGGTTCCGGCGACAATTCGTGATCGCCGGTCCGGACGCGGAGGCGGGGCACACGATGTTGGAACAGCCGACCTTGCCGGAGCACGACCCCCACGATGTCGTCGAGAGCGCGGTCGTAGCGCGGTTGGCGAAGAACTGGTCGCAGCGTGCCACCGTCAAGAAGCCCGAACCCCAGTTGGACGATTTGTTCGACACGACCAAGCGAGATTTCCCCGACGCCTTGATCCCGTTCGGAGAACACGACACGTTCCTCGGTGCCGAACCGGAACAGCAGGATCGGCTACGGGCCTGGGGCTGGATCGCGTTCAACAAGAACGTGATGGATGTCGAGCAGCACGTCGTTCACCCGGGATTTTCGCTGCTCGCCCAGGATGTGTTCGAGACCGGGATGGGCGACACCCTTGCGGTCGCGGTGACTCAGGCCATGGTGGACGAGCAGTACCACACGCTGATGCACCTCAACGCCAGCGCGGCGACCCGTCGCGGTCGCGGTTGGGCGTTGTCCGAACGATCCCTGCCGTTCAGTTCCACCGTCCGTCGCCAGCGGAGCGCTCAGGCGACCAGCGACGACCCGTGGTCTGCGGCGATCAGCTCGCTCGCCTTCATGACGGTCGCAGAGATCTCCATCACGTCCTACCTCGATCTGATCGAGGACGACGACGTCATTCAGCCGATCAATCGGGCGACGGTCAAGCTCCACAATCGCGACGAGTACTGCCACGCATCGATTGCCGACGACATGGCGGCGATCGTCTTCGACAGGCTCGGATCCAACGATCGACAGAAGTTTCTCGACGGCCTCGTCGACGGCATGGATGCGTTCTCGAGCAGCGACTTCTCGACGTGGGCGCGCATTCTCGAACTCGAAGGTGTCCGCGGAGCCGAGGCCATGATCGCCGACGTCGAGGCCGACAGGAGCCGTCGAGCGCTGGTTCAGGACTACAGCGGACTGCGATCTCTGTGCCGAAAGCTGGACGTCGAGGACAGTATCGATATCGATTGGGGCTGACGGCAGAACATCTGCGACTGCAATCCACAGGTAACATTTCCCGGCAGTTCCCCTATCAAGTAGTGGCCCTCCCCTCCACGGGCCCCGGCACTGCCCCGGCCCCATTCACCCCACAGCTCGGAGATCCGATGTCGTCAGCTCAGCACGCAGCCGTACACGTGGAGGACGTACACAAGTCCTTCGGCGATGTGCATGCGCTGCGCGGCATCAGCTTCTCGGCCGAGCGGGGAACCGTACTCGGCATCCTCGGCCCCAACGGTGCGGGCAAGACCACGACTGTGAAAGTGCTGTCGACGCTGATCGCGCCCGACAGCGGCCGAGCCTTCGTCGCCGGCCACGATGTTGCTGCCGACGCTCCCGCGGTGCGGCGGTCGATCATGATGACGGGTCAGTACGCCGCCCTCGACGACACTCTTTCGGGGCGCGAGAACATCGAATTGTTCGGCCGCCTCATGGGTCTGGACAAGAAGGCTGCCAAGGCTCGCGCCAAGGCCCTGCTCGACGAATTCGACCTGTCCGATACCGGCAAGCGTCCGGTCCGCGGCTACTCCGGCGGCATGCGCCGTCGTATCGACATCGCATGTGGCCTGGTCGTGCGTCCCGAAGTCGTGTTCCTGGACGAGCCGACCACCGGACTCGACCCTCGGAGCCGACAGGGTGTGTGGTCGTTGGTCGAGGCACTGAAGGCCCAGGGCATCACCGTGTTGCTGACAACGCAATATCTCGAAGAGGCAGACGTACTGAGCGACAACATCATCGTCATCGACAAGGGCACGGTCATCGCCGAAGGTACGTCCGATCAGCTCAAGGCCATGACCGGCGGTAGCTACTGCGAAGTGGTGCCTCTCGATCCAGGTCAGCTACGAGCAGCGGCCGAGGCGCTGGGTGAGATGGTGCCTCCGGCGGTGCACGCCGAGATCACTGCCGCATCCGACCGCCTGTCCGTGCCTGCCCCCGACGGTGCCGCAACCTTGTCCGAGATCCTCCGCCGTATCGACGCCCGTGGCATCGCGCTGGCCGACATCGCGTTGCGCCGCCCCTCGCTCGACGACGTCTTCCTCACCCTCACCGGCCATTCGCAAGCGAGCCCCACGCCGTGACGGCCACGACGCGAGGCGTCTCGAATACGCGTGCGGTCACCGCTCCTCGGACAAACACCGGGTCGACGACGCAGCAGCCCAAACGCCGGTCACGAACGCGGCCGTCCGGCTTCGTGCAGTGGCAGGCACTGACCGGGCGTGCACTGTGGACGATGCTCACCCAGGGTGAGCTGCTGATCGCGGTGATCGCTCCGCTGATCTTCACTATCGGCTTCTACCTTCCGCTCAAGTTCGTGATGGGCCTGCAGGGCATCGACTACGCACAGTTTCTGATGCCGATCATCGTGCTGCAGGCAATGGCGTTCACCGCCATCTCCGCCGCGCAGAGGGCATCGACGGAGGCGATGAGTGGACTCAACTCTCGGTTGAAGACGATGCCCGTCGTACGCGGCGTCCCGCTGGTGTCGCGAATCTCGAGCGGTGTCGTCCGTTCACTGGTATCGCTCGTATCCGCACTCGGTTTCGGCTACGTCATCGGCTTTCGCTTCTCTGCAGGATTCGGTCAGGCCCTGTTGTTCTGCGCGCTCGCCATGCTGATCAGCACCACGTTGTCGATCGGTGCCGACGCAATCGGAACGCTGTCGAAGAGCCCCGAAGCGACCAGCCAGGTGTTGACCCTGCCCCAGCTCATCCTCGGCATGGCCTCGTGCGGATTCGTTCCCGAAAGCGGCTTCCCGGAACTCATCCGACCGTTCGTTCGCAATCAACCGATTTCGCAGTTCTCGTTCGCTATGCGCGACATGGCCGAGGGCGGAGTCAGCTTCCAGGTGTTGTGGCCATCCCTCGCCTGGGTGGCCGGCCTGCTCCTGTTCTTCGTCCCGCTCGCCATCTGGGCGAGCTCGAGACCAGAATGACGAGTCCGAGATGACGATGACAGAAGCGTCGGTGAACGCTGCACGCGTATCCAACCTGTCCTTTCCCGAACCCAACATGGCCCTGCGAGAAGGGTCGATTCGTGCGCTCGGGACACACAGCCTGATCCAGGCCAAACGACTTTTGATGCGGTGGATGCGCGATCCGTCGACGATGATTCAGGCGTTGCTGTACCCCGCGTTGATGCTGGTCATGTTCCGTGTCGTGCTCGGGAACTCGATCTCCGCGGCCACCGGATCGCCGGCGATCTACGGCCAGGTGCCGATGATCGCTCTGGTCGGAGCCATGTTCGGTTCCATCGTCAGCGCTGTCGGCCTCAAGGGCGAACGAAAGTCGGGTCTGTTGGCTCGGTTCTGGACAACGCCCACTCACCGTGCGGCCGGCCTACTGGGCAGGATGATCGCCGAAGCAGTTCGGGTGCTCGTGACCACCGTGGTCATCATCTGTGCCGGTGTAGCGCTGGGGTTCAGGTTCACCCAGGGAATTCAGGCCGGCATCTTGTTGCTGCTGATTCCTGTCGTGTTCGGTATCGGGTTCGCAGTCATGGTCACGTTCCTCGCCACGGTGGCCGGCGACGCACCACTGGTCGAAGTGGTGTCGATCTTCTGCACGTTGTTGATGTTCTTCAATGCGGGGTTCGTCCCCGTCCTCGCGTATCCGCTCTGGCTGCAGCCGGTGGTTGCAGCGCAGCCGATGTCGGTTGCGGTCTCCGCGATGCGCGCGCTGGCACTCGGAGGGCCCGTCATGACTCCGATTCTCCAAACTCTCGCGTGGTCTCTGGGAATGGTCGTGATCTTCCTCTACCCTGCGATTCGGGGGTACAAGAAGGCATCTGCGTCGGGCTGATCGCGTCGCCCGGGCCGACATTTCTACGTTGGGGGATTCGTTGTGGTCGACCGGGCACGACCTGAGCATCCGTCGGTATCGGTGATCATTCCTGTCGGTGGCCTCGATCCGCACTTGGACGCACAGTTGCAGGCTCTGGCCGATCAGGATGTCGGGTTTCCGTTCGAGGTGCTCGTTGCGGACAACACGCGAGGCGGGGACCTCGGCGAATACGTACTCACTCATCCTTTGCGAGAGCGGCTGCGGCTCAGGTCGGTCGATGCTTCCCGCGAGACCGGAGCGGGTTACGCACGCAACTGCGGTGCCCGAGAGGCGTCCGGCGATCTGTTGGCGTTCTGCGACTCGGACGATGTCGTGCACTCGTCGTGGCTCACCACGCTCGTACAGGAGGCGTCGTCGTTCGATGTTGTCGGTACTGCGGTCGAAACCGACACGCTGAACAGCGTCCGGGCGCTGTCGTGGACGCCCACGACAGCGCCGGAGAACCAGGGCCGCACCGACTTCCTGCCGTTCGCGATCGGCGCGAGTATGGCCTGCTGGGCATCGGTCTACAGCGATCTCGGCGGCATGGACAACCGCTACCGAGCAAGCCAGGATGTCGAGTTCAGTTGGCGGGCGCAACTGGCGGGTTACACCTTGGGGTTCAGTACCGAGGCAGTAGTGGCGTATCGACTGCGTGACGAGCTACGCCCTCTCCTGCGCCAGTCTTTCCGCCTCGGGTTCGGCTTCGCCAAGCTTCGCGGAATCTACCGGCCCCAAGGGTGCCCGGCACTGAAAGTGCGCCGAGTCGCGTCCTGGTGGATGGCGCTGCTGCTGCGCAATCCCCTGCTGCCGACGTCGCTGACCGGGATGTCACGCGGCCATTGGCTGCGTGCGTTCGTCATCCGGGTCGGCGAGCTTCGCGCAGGAATCAGATACGGAGCCATCGGTTGGTGATGTCCACCACACGGGCTCGCCGACCGGCCTGCCCGACCGGCACCCTTGACCTGGACGCCTGTTACGCCTGTGTGTCCGGCTGTTACGGTCGGTGACGCAGATGCAGGTGACAGCGGCGGATTCCCACGCCCCGGACGAGATAGAGGCCATGCCGAAGAATTTCACGAGAGTATTGCCCACGGCGATTGCTGTCGCGGTGGCCGGTGCCCTGTCCTTCACCGGGACGGGCACAGCGGTCGCTGCGCCCTCGCCCACCGGCACCTCGGTTTCCGCCACGCCTACGCTCGAGGGTGCCAACGACTTCGGCTGTGTTCCCAGCGCGGCCCATCCCCGTCCGGTCGTGCTCGTCCACGGAACCAAGATGGATGCGTCCACGTGGAAGATCCTGGCACCGCAGCTGAAGAGCGAGGGTTACTGCGTCTTCGCACCCAACTACGGCGGAGTATCGCTGCTGCTCGACCCGGGCACGACCATCTGGGGCTCCGGCGACATCGCGGAGTCGGGCCGTCAGATCGGCCGTTTCGTCGACGAAGTACTCGCGGCGACCGGTGCCGAGCAAGTCGACATGGTCGGCCATTCGCAGGGTGGCACCGCCACTCGGCAGTACATGAAGTTCGATGGCGGCACCGATGCGCAGGACCCCGCCCGCAACAAGGTGCACACACTGGTCACACTGGGTGCCACCAACCACGGCACGACCTTCGGTGGTTTGCAGCAGCTCTCCGAACTGCTCACCTCTCTCGGCCTGCCCGGCGACGCACTCACCCCCCTGACATACAACATGGCGGGTGCCCAGCAACTCGTCGGTTCGACGACGCTGACGAGCTTGAACGAAGGCGGAGACGTCGAACCAGGGGTCGAGTACACCGTCATCGCCACGCGCAACGACACCGTCTCGACACCGCCCGCGAACACCTTCCTCAAGTCCGGCGACCCTGCGATGGTGCACAACGTCTGGGTTCAGGACGTGTGCCCCACGGCGACGACGTCCCACGTCGGTCTCGTCGCCGATCCCGCTCCCCTGTACATGGTGAAGACCGCACTCGATCCCGATTACGCAACCACCACGCCCGCACCCTGCTGAACATTCTCCACACGCAACGACGAAGGCCTCACGACACGGTGTCGTGAGGCCTTCGTCGTTGCCGAACGGACTACCGGTGCAATTCCGCGTCCAGCACGGGCCCGATCTCGGTCGATGCCGGCGACGACGCCATCTGCCAGTGGGTCGAATGGACCGGGACGACCGTCATGCCCTCGCTCAGCGCACCGCGCCATGTCGCCGCCGCCACGTTGCCCGTGGGATCGTCGGTGACCGATGCGAACAGCAGCGCCCGTCCTGTGAAGGTCTGTGGCACATAGGTTTCGATGAGCTCTGCCGATTGTGCGATCCCGTCGAGTATCCCGGCGACCCGTTCGCGGGAAATCGAGTCGAAAGGTGCCGGCATCGACTTCAACAGTTCGGCCACGGAGTCGACCGTGAGTTCACCGATCTCGAGGTAATTGTCCGCACCGACACCCAGCCCGCCGAGAATCTCGTCCGCCGATACCGGCCTGTCGACGAGGTGGTCCGACCCACCCGCAACGAACGAGTCCATCATGGCCAACGTCGAGACCTCGTGGCCCTCACGTTGCAGTTGCACGGCCATCGCATGCGCGATCAGTCCGCCCATGGACCACCCCAGCAAGTGATACGGGCCCGACGGTTGCACGGCGCGAATCTTGTCCACGAATACCGCAGCCCACTGTTCTATCGACTGCGGCACAGGTTCTGCACCGGACAGCGCGGGCGACTGCAATCCGTAGATCGGACGGTCGTCGCCGATGTGTGACGCCAGGGCACCGAAGGCCCAGGAGAGGCCCACGATGGGGTGGATACAGAACAGCGGGGCCGAAGAACCACCTACCCGTAGAGGTATCAGGACCTCGAGCCCGCTTGCTTCCGCTCCGTCGACTCCCGATGCCGTGGCAGCAGTGATCCGTGCCGCAAGGGAGGCAACGGACGCGTCCACGAACAACCAGTTCAGAGGAACAGGCCGACCACCGAGGGCCCCCTTCAGCGCGGAGACCAACTTGACGGCCAGCAGAGAGTTGCCGCCGAGCGAGAAGAAGTCGTCGTCGAGTCCCACGCGTTCGACTCCCAGAACGTCCGCGAACACACCGGCAACAGCTTCCTCCACCGGTGTCTGCGGCGCCCTGAACTCGCGGGTCTCGAACTCCGGACTCGGCAGCGCACGACGATCCAGCTTTCCCGCAGCGTTGAGCGGTAGAGCGTCGAGCACCACGAAGGCCGACGGAACCATGTAGGACGGCAGCGCAGAAATTGCCTCCGCCCGAACGAGCTCGACATCGATGTCGGTACCGGGTGTAGGAACCAGGTACGCCACCAACGACTCACCGACCGCCGAGTGCGACACCACGACGACAGCCTGACTCACCGACGACCGCGCCGTCAGCGCAGTCTCGATCTCTCCCAACTCGATTCGCTGCCCACGGAACTTGACCTGAAAATCGGTGCGACCGATGTACTCGAGCCGATCGGCATCCATCGACCACCGCACCAGATCACCGGTCCGGTACATCCGCGTCCCCACGCCGTCGAACGGGTTCGCCACGAACCGCTCCGCCGACAGGTCCGGCCGCGCAACGTAACCCCGCGCCAACTGCACACCCGCCAAGTACAACTCCCCCGGAACGCCCGCCGGTACCGGATGCAGACGCGAATCCAGCACGTGCACCGAGGTGTTCCACTCGGGCACACCGATGGACACCGATCCGGACCCCGCCCCGTCCTCGGAGACATCGCGATAAGTGACGCTGACCGCCGCCTCGGTAGGCCCGTAAAGGTTGTGCACCCGCGCATCCGACACGGCCCGCCAGGCATCGACGGTACCCGCGGGCAGCGCCTCACCGATGACGAAAACATGTCGCAGCGACGCGATCGACTGCGCCGACACTGCTTCGACGAACACCGTCAGCATCGACGGCACGAAGTCCGTCACGGTCACTCCATGCCGCGCGATATCGGCGGCGACCGCCTCGACGTCACGCTGCGCGCCCGGGGCAGCAACGATCAACCGACCGCCGGTTCGCAGCGGCAGGAAGAAACCCCACAGCGAGACATCGAACGTCGTCGCCGTCTTCTGCAGGTACACATCCGACGCATCGAGTCCGTATTCCTGCGCCATCCAGGCCATCTGGTTGACGATGGCCCGGTGTTCGATCGCCACGCCCTTCGGACGACCGGTCGACCCGGAAGTGAACAACACGTACGCCAGGTCGTCCCCGGAGGCACGCGGAAACACCACCGACTCTGACGGCTCCGGCGGGTCGGTGATGTCGACCACCGGAACTGTGGTGGCAGTGACGAATTCGTCTCGTGCAGTGGACAACACGACCGCCGGAGAGGCCGTGTCGAGAATGTAGTCGTTACGTTCGGTCGGCTGATCCGGGTCCACCGGAACGTACGCCGCGCCCGACCGCAGCACCGCATACATGCCGACGACCAACTCGACGGACCGCCGCATCGCGAGCCCCACCAGAACCCCTGGCCCGGCACCGTGCTCCTGCAACAGCTGCGCGGTCGCGTCCACCCGAGCCGAGAACTCCCGATACGTCAGCGACCGTTCACCGAACACCACCGCAACCGCGTCGGGCGTGTCGGCCACCACGCGATCGAAGCCGTCCAACAACACCTCGGCGGATTCGATGGCCACTTCGTCGCCGTTGCCGCGCACCATGATTCGTTCACGCTCGGCCGAATCGAGAACGTCGATATCACCGACCACGACATCCGGACGAGCGGTCACCGCCTCGAGTACAGCCACCAACCGTCGCCCGAACGACGCCGCCGTCGACTCGTCGAACAGATCCGTCGCGTACATCAGCTCGCCGGCCAGACCTGCGCCGTCCCCGAGTTCGGTGAGCGTCACCTGAAGATCGAACTTCGCCGACGCCGCCCCTGAACCGAATGCCTCGACGCCGAGATCGGGGAGCTCGAACGACCCCTGGGAGAAGTTCTGGAAGAACAACGCCACCTGGACCAGCGGGTGCCGTCCTTGTGAACGCACCGGATCGAGTACCTCGACAAGACGCTCGAAGGGCACGTCCACATTGTCGAAAGCCTCCAGGTCGGAGGTACGTACGGCATCGAGTACAGAGCCGAACGGGGCATCCTGGGCAATCTGTGTTCGCAGGACCACCGTGTTTACGAACATGCCCACCAGGTCGTCCAACCGTGCGTCGCCGCGCCCACCCACGGGTGCTCCAACGGCGATGTCAGCCGTCCCGGACAACGTGGCCAGCAGCACCGCCAGCGCTGCGTGCACCACCATGAACGCGGTGGCGTCGTGCTCGCGTGCACACTCGAGCACGCGGGCGTGCAGGTCAGCGTCGATCTCGAACGCCGTCACCGCCCCCTGTCCCGATGCGACCCGCGGGCGCGGCCGGTCGGAGGGTAGATCCAACTGCTCGGGGAGGCCGTCGAGCGTGCGGAGCCAATAGTCGATCTGCTTGCGGGCCAACGACTTCGGATCCGATTCGGAGCCGAGCATGTCGAGTTGCCAGAGTGTGTAATCGACGTACTGGACCGGCACCGGTGGCCACTGCGGTGCCGATCCGCCGCGCCGCGCGAGGTACGCCGTCATGACGTCTCGGGACAGCGGAGCCATCGAGAGCCCGTCCGCCGAGATGTGGTGGGCAACGAAGGCCAGCACATACTCCGGTGCTGCACCGGCGGGGTCCGTGATGTGGAACAGCCGGACACGAAACGGGATCTCGACGGTGACGTCGAATCCCCGGGTGAAGAACTGTGTGACCGCAGCAAGCGCGTCGTCGCGAGCGATGCGGACCACGTCCATCCCGACGTGCGCCTCGGCCTCGTCCTGCACGTGTTGGTAGCCGACACCGTCGATCTCCGGGTACACGGTGCGCAACGTTTCGTGTCGCCCGACGACGTCTCCTACGGCGGCCTGCAGCGCGTCGACATCCAGTTCTCCACGCAGCAGCAGAGCGACCGGCACGTTGTTCAGAGCGGAATCGGTGTCGAGGCGGTTGAGGAACCACATTCGCTGCTGTGCGGACGACAGCGGAATACGCTCGGGCCGCTGCCTCGACGTGTCGAGCGCGGCGCGAACCGGACCATCGGCCGAATCGGCGGCCTGCGCCAGGGCCTCCACGGTGGAGGACTCGAACACCGAGCGCGCCGGAACATGGACGCCCAGAGCCGAACCCAATCGAGCGGCGAGCTGTGTGGCGATCAGGGAGTTGCCGCCGAGCGCGAAGAAGTCGTCGTCCAGGCCGACCCGTTCGGTCCCGAGCAGCTCGACGAAGATATCGGCCACGACGTGTTCGGTGGGGGTCGAGGGGGCCCGGAACTCCGCGGCCTCGAACACCGGTTCCGGCAGTGCGTCTCGGTCCAGCTTGCCGGTGGGAGTCAGCGGGATCGAATCGATCCGCGTGATCACCGAGGGCACCATGTGTGCAGGCAGACTGCGGCCGGCCTCGTCGAGCACACGGTCCAGGTCGACGTCCACCCCTGCCGACGGCAGTACGTAGGCTGCGAGAACGGTTGCGCCGGTGGGGCTGCGGTGGCCGAGGGTCACTGCGAAATCGACTCCGTCCTGCGCCGTGAGAACGGCATCGATTTCTCCGAGTTCGATCCTGAAGCCTCGGATCTGGACCTGAAAGTCGTTGCGGCCCAAGTATTCGAGAGTGCGTCCGGACGCCACTTCCCGCCAGCGCACCAGGTCGCCGGTGCGGTACAGTCGAGTCTGATCCGAGTTACCCTCGGCTGCATAAGGATTGGCAACGAATCGCGCCGCGGTCAGCGAGAATCGTCGATGATATCCCCGCGCGAGGCCGGCACCGGTCAGATACAGCTCCCCCGGCACCCCGGCGGGTACCTGCCGCAACCGGTCGTCGAGAACGTGGTAGCCCATGTCCTTCGTGGACGGCCCGAGCAGCACGGCTTCGCCGGCGTTCAGCGGCGGCGAGATGTTGCACACCATCGATGCTTCGGTGGGGCCGTAGACATTGTGAAAACGTCTGCCCGGTGCCCACTTCGACATCAGCTCCGAGGTGAAGGCTTCGCCGCCGATCGCGAGCACTCGCATGTCGGGAACCTCTGCCGGATCGAGTGACGCCAGCGCTGCCGGGGTGATGAACGCATGGCTGACGCGGTGGCTACGGAGCATGTCGCCCAGATCGGAACCACCGTAGACGCCGGGCGGGACGATGACCATCGTCGAGCCTGCGCCCACGGCCATCAGTAGCTCCAGCACCGACGCGTCGAAGCTGGGTGATGCGAAATGCAGTGTGCGCGAATCGGAGTCCAGCCCGAAAGTCTCGACCTGAGTGGAGCTGAGCGGAGCCAGTCCGGAGTGGGAGACGGCCACGCCTTTCGGCAGACCGGTCGAGCCGGAGGTATAGATGACGTACGCGAGTGTGGACGGGCGAATCGGTGACCGTCGGTCGTCTGCCACGACGGGTTCGTTGGACAACCCCTCGAGCGCGTCTTCGGTGTCGGACGAGTCGAGGCTGATCCACGACACCGACGTCGGCATCGATTCCTCGAATTGTGTTGCAGTGAGACCCATGCGAACGCCGGAGTCGTTCACCATGTGCGTGATGCGGGCAGCCGGGTAATTCGGGTCGATGGGCACGAACGCAGCACCGGTTTTCGCCACGGCCCACACGGCCGTGACCGATTCGATCGAACGGGTCAGTGCCAGAGCCACGAAATCCTCGGGGCCGACCCCGCGTTCGATGAGCAGCCGCGCGAGCCTGGACGACCGGGAGTCGATTTCCCGATAGGTGACCGACCGGGTGCCGAATTCCACCGCGGTACCATCCGGGTTCTTTTCCACCGCCGCGGCCAGCAGAGTCGGCAGCGCAACCGTGCGAGCCGGACGCTGTCGGGTGGGTCGTACACGGGTAGGCCTGGGGCGGCTCGACCGCCCACCCACTCGGCCGCCCGACTCGGACGGTGTGCCGGTCGATCCATCCGAACTCATCTGAACTATGACTCCTCACCAGTGTTGCCCCGCGCGTGGTCGTGGACGACGTGTAGGCCGATCCGACCGTTCATCGTCCACGACGCGGCGAGCGTTGCAGTTCGCTTCACCCTATCGGTCGGCGGTTCCCATCGATCCGGGCAGACGATGCACCGGAATGTCGACACCGCTCATCTCGATACCGTCGCCGTCGACCGACACGATCGCAACGAGGTCTTCGATGTCCTCGGGTTGCAGGCGATCGACCGCGGCGGCATCTGCTGCGGAGAGGAACGCATGGGTGACCCATTCTGCGGACACGATGTCGGCGGCGTCCTCGGCGGACTCCGCCCGATCGGTCACCAGGGCTGCACCTGCCGTCACGGCGACCATACCGGCCAGAACTGCTGCACCGGTGTCGAACCGGGTGGGAACGGCAAGCCGTGAATCGTAGGCCACCGACCAGTCCGTCACTGCGCTCGCCGCCAGTGCCGCGAGTGTTCCGTGATCGATCACGGTGCTGTCGTCGCCCACGACCAGCGCTGGACTGTCGGGTCCCAGCACGTCCGTTCTGTCCGAATACGTCACCGGCCGGCCGGAACTCGCGGCAATGGCGTCGACGACGTCCGGATGCCCGAGGTGGATGGTCGTGACGGACGCGGCCCAGCTCGGCACGTCGTCACCGTCGAGGACAAGGACGGATGCGCCTGCCCGGTCGATGACGTCGGAGGAGTTCGACGGGGCGATCGGAGCGACGGCTCCGCCTGCCTTGGCCACCGCCCACTGCGTCACGACTGCCGCAACAGCGTCGGTGACGGTGACTCCGACGACGACTCCGGTTCGGACGCCGCGCTCGATCAGTACCCGAGCCATCCTCGAGGACTGCTCGTCGAGCTGACGGTAGGTGGTCTCGACTCCGTCCGACGACAACGCGGGCGCGTCGGGATCTGCGTCCACCGTCGAGGTGAGTACCTGAGGCAATGTCAGGTCCGACCGTGCCGGTGCCGCGATGGCGTCCGCGGTCTGCGGGGTCTCGGTCAGTGCCGTCCGCTCGGCGGCGTCGAGCACTTCGATGTCCCCGACGACGACCGTAGGTGTCGCCGCCACCGCACCGGCGATGCGCGCGAATCGTTCCGCAAGTGAGGCCACAGTGGACTCGTCGAACAGGTCGGCGGCGTACACCCATTCGACGTTCAGGGTTCCGGTACCGCTGTTGCCGTCGGCGTTCTGGGTTTCCACCGTCACCTGCAGGTCGAATTTCGCCGTCGGTTCGAAGCCACTGACGGGTTCGACCACCAGGTTCGGCAGCTCGAAGCGCGCCTCGCCGTGGGGCTCCACCGACAGAACCGTCTGGAACAGCGGGGTGTACCCGGCGTTCCGGTCCGGTGCGATCGTGTCGACGACCCGCTCGAACGGGACGTCCGAATTCGCGAAGGCCCGCAGGTCGGTCTCGCGTAGAGCGGTCAGCAGCTCTGCGAACGTCGCATCCGGGTCCACGTCCGTGCGCAGCGCCAACGTGTTGACGAACATGCCCACCAGTCCGTCGAGCGCCTCGTGCCCGCGCCCGGCGATGGGCGTGCCGACGGCAAAGCTGCGGGAGCCGCTCATCCGCGACAACAGCACCCCGAGGACCGCGTGCAACACCATGAACAGAGTCGCGTTGTTCTCGCGCGCGATCGCGGCGAGCCCGGTGTGAACCGACTCGTCCAGCTCGACACTCACACTGGCTCCGCGCAGGTTGGCGGTAGCCGCTCGCGGCCGATCCCACGGCAACGACACGACCGGGGTGATCCCGCTGAGCTCGTCCGCCCAGAAGGCCAACTGCTGCGACAGAATCGACGTGGGGTCGCTGTCCGAGCCCAGCACCTGCCGCTGCCATACCGCAAAGTCCGCGTACTGCACCGTCAGCGGTTCGGGCGTGTAGTCGGTTCCCGACGCGGCAGCGAGGTACGCAGTCATGACGTCACGGGCCAGTGGTGCCATCGATGCGCCGTCTCCGCTGATGTGGTGCATCACGATGACGAAGATGTACTCGTCCGGGCCGAAGCGGAACAGTGCTCCCCGGACCGGGGGTGCGACGGTGACGTCGAAGCCCTCGTAGACGAGTGCGCGAATCCGTTCGGCGGTGTCGGAGTCGTCGGTCGCGTCGATCGGAGTCAGATCGGGTACGACCGATCCGGCGTCGACGAACTCCTGGTACGGCGAACCGTTCGCATCTTCCGGGTAGCGCGTGCGCAATGCCTCGTGGCGTTCCACGGTGCTGGACACGGCTGCCTGCAGTGCCGCGACATCCAGCTCGCCTCGCAGACGGAGCGCGAGCGGCATGTTGTAGGCCCCGGACTCGGGGTCGAGTCGGTTCAGTACCCACATGCGCTGTTGCGCGAGCGACAACGGAACGGTCTGTCCGGCCGGTCGGCGACGCAGCGGAATATCGTTCGCGTCGTCGATGCGTGATTCGGCGCGCGCTGCGAGTGCCGAGACCGTCGAGGCCTCGAACAGGTCTCGGACACCGACCTTCTTCCCGAGCGCAGCCGACACCCGTGCCGCCACTCGCGTGGCGATCAGCGAGTTACCACCGAGATCGAAGAAGTCGTCGTCCGATCCGACCCGCTGCACGCCGAGCAGCTCCGCGTAGATCTCCGCCACGATCTCCTCGACCGGCGTTGCGGGAGCTCGGAACTCGCGAACCTCGAACACCGGCTCCGGCAGTGCTTTTCGATCCAGCTTGCCGCTGGTGTTCAGCGGGAATTCCGCGAGCACCATCACCGTCGCCGGCACCATGTACTTCGGCAGCGCGCCGCCGACGAAGGTGCGAACCTCGGCCGGGTCCAGCGTTCTACCCGGCGCAGGCACCACGTATCCGACGAGCTGGTCGCCGGCACCGGTGGTCGCCACCACGGCCGTGGCCTGGTTGACGTCGGGATGGGCCAACAGTGCGGTCTCGATCTCACCGAGCTCGATCCGCTGGCCACGGAACTTGACCTGGAAATCGGTGCGCCCGATGTACTCCAGGACGCCTGCAGCGCCCGGCCCCGATCGCCATCGGACGAGGTCTCCGGTGCGATACATGCGCTCGCCGGCAGCCGAGAACGGGTTCGCGACGAAGCGGTCCATCGTCAGGTCGACGCGCCCGAGGTATCCGTCGGCGAGCTGCGTCCCCGCGAGATACAGCTCACCCGCGGTCCCTGCGGCAACCGGATGCAGCCTGCCGTCGAGAACGTAGGCCTGGGTGTTCCATTCCGGCGCCCCGATCGGGACGGTCGCGCCCTCGTCGGCAGACGTCTCCCAGTACGTCACACTCACTGCGGCTTCGGTGGGGCCGTACAGGTTGTGGATCCTGGCAGAGGTGATCGCGCGAAAGTCCGTCACCGTCTCCGGGGGCAGTGCCTCACCCACCACGTAGACGTGTCGCAAGGACCGGCACTGCTCCCCGGTGGCGTACGCGGCGAACACCGTGAGCATCGACGGCACGAAGTCCGTGACGGTGACGCCGTGCCGGGCGATGCGCTCCGCGACGTACGCCGGGTCGCGGTGGCCGTCGGGGGTCGCGAGAACGACGCTCGCACCGACCTGGAGTGGGAGGAAGAAGCCCCACAGTGACACGTCGAACGTCGTCGCCGTCTTCTGCAGGTAGACGTCGTTCTCGTCGAGCGAATACTGGTCGATCATCCACGCCATCTCGTTGACGATCGCGCGGTGCGGCACCGCGACGCCCTTGGGTCGCCCGGTCGACCCGGACGTGAAGATGACGTAGGCGGTGTTCTCCGGACGTACCGGTGCCAGTCGGTCGGCGTCGGCCACGGCGTCTGCCGGGTAGGACGCTAGATCGAGGGTGTCCAGTTCGAGAATCGGGAACCGTTCCGGCAGTCCCGTCCGATCGTGGCTGGTCGAGAGAACGGCGACCGGCACCGCGGTGTCGAGGATGTACTCGATGCGCTCGGCCGGGTGGTCCGGATCGATGGGTACGTATGCGCCGCCGGCTTCGAGGACGGCGTACATGCCGACCATCAGGTCGATGCCTCGCCTCATGCCGAGAGCGACGAGCGACTGCGGGCCGACGCCGAGCGAAATCAGGTGTCGGGCAAGACGGTTGACCCGCTCCGAGAACTCGGCGTAGGTCACTGCGGTGCCCTCGTACAGCACGGCCGTGGCGTCCGGGTTCGCCGCAACCCGAGCCCGGAACGGCGCGGTCAGCATGATGCCGGCGTCGACCTCGTGTGCGGTGTCGTTCCAGGTGTCGATCACACGGGTTCGTTCTTCCGAGCCGAGCAGATCGATATCGCCGACCGCCGTCGTGGTGTCGGAGACGAAGGTTTCGAGAACACCGACGAGACGGGACAGGATCGATTCCACGTACGCAGCGTCGAACAGATCGCTGATGTACTTGAGCGTGAACGAGATTCGATCCTCGGCCACGACCAACAACGTCAGTGGGTAGTGAGTGTTGTCGTTCGAGCTCACCGACTCGACGGTCATTCCGTCGATCGCTGCCGCCTGCTGCGTCAGCTCGGCTTCGTCCACCGGGTAGGACTCGAAGATGGTGAGGGTGTCGAACAGATTCCCCATTCCGATCGCCCGTTGGATGTCGACGAGTCCCATGTGATGGTGGTCGAGCAGGTCTGCTTGTTCTCCCTGAATCCGGACCAGGTAGTTCTCGACAGTGTCGGCCGGATCGAATCGAACGCGCACCGGGATGGTGTTGATGAACAGGCCGATCATCGACTCGACGCCTGGAAGAGCAGCGGGACGGCCGGAGACCGTGGCACCGAACACGACATCGGTGCGGCCGGTGATGTGTGCGATCAGCAGGCCGTAGGCCGCTTGCACCAGCGTGTTGACGGTGACGCCGAGCCTGCCACCGAGCGTAACGAGCGACGCGGTGGTCTCGGGATCGACGAATCGCTCCGTCTCTGCCGAGCGTGCGGAGATCTCTCGTCCGACACTCGGCGGTGCGACGAACGTCGGCTCCTCGACTCCGGCCAGCGCGGTGGTCCACGCACCGAGAGACACGGCCGGGTCCTGTCGGTTCAGCCAGGCCAGGTAGGAGCGATACGAGCGAACCCTCGGCATCGACGAGGTGGAACCCCGAGCGGCGTACAAGTACAACAGTTCCTTCATCACCAGCGGCAGAGACCACCCGTCGAGGAGCACGTGATGGTTGGTCATCGCGAGCTTGTAGGTGGTCGGGGTGATTCGCACGAGGACGAAACGCAGCAGCGGTGCAGTGGAGACGTCGAAATGTCGTCGTTGCTCGGCCGCCAGGGCATCGGCGACTGCTGCGCCACGTTCCGGCTCGTCGAGGTGCGACAGGTCCATCGTGGTCCAGGGCAACACGACGTCCTGATGGACGATCTGCACCGTCTCGCCGTCTGCGGTCGCGGTGAACGAGGTACGCAGATTGTCGTACCGATCCAACAGCGTCTGGGCAGCGTGATGCAACCGTTCGGCGTCCACCTCGCCGGCCAGGTCGAGTACGACCTGCATGGTGTAGACGTCGATCGACGCATCGGCGAACAACGCATGGAACAGCAGTCCTTGCTGCAACGGTGACAGCGACCAGATGTCGGTCAGCTGTGGGTAACGCGCCTCGAACGACGCGATGTCGGCCTGCGACAGCGCCACCAGAGGCACGTCCGACGGGGTCAGGCCACCCGAGCCGGGTACCTCGGCGTACGTGGCCAGCGCCGACAACGCCTCGGACCACAGCCCGGCGAGACGCTCGACCGTGTCCGCGGACACGGCTCCGGTCGGGAACGCGAAGCTGGCGCTCAGGACCCCGCCCTCGTCGGTATCGAGCACGATGGCGTTGATGTCGACGGTCTTGTTCGCGGCCATGTCGGCGTCACCGGGCGCGGAGAGCTCACCGTCGGCGGCGGGCAACCAGCCGAGCGACTTCATCTCGTCCGGGACCTCGCCGGCGTCGACCCGGCCCAGGTAGTTGAAGCTGATCTGTCCGGTGCCGAGTTCGGCCAGTTCCGCAGCGGTCTCCGAGTTCAGGTAGCGGAGCAGTCCCCAGCCCATGCCTCGATCGGGCAGCGCCAGCATCTGCTCCTTGACTGCCTTGACTGCATCTCCGAGCTGCGACCCTCCCGCGAACGCAGCATCGACGTCGATTCCGGTCAGGTCGAGGCGAACGGGGAACAGGCTGGTCAGCCAGCCGACGGTACGTCCCAGATCAGCTCCGGGAACCACCGCTTCCTCGCGGCCGTGGCCTTCGAGCTGCACGAGTGTTGCCGGTGCAGTGATGCCGCGCTCGGACCGCAGTCTCGTGACGGCCAAGGCGAGCCCGGCCAGCAACCCGTCGCCCACTCCGCCGCGGAAGATCTCCGGAACGGTGGTCAGCAAGGTGCGCGTGACGTCGGGTGTCAGTTCGATGTTCACCCGTTCGAGCGTCGCCACGACATCGACCGCGGGATCGAAGGGGCGGTTGCCCAGCACGGGGTCCTCGGTGTCGGCGATCGAACGCCACAGCGGCAATTCGGCCAGCCGCGCCTCGCTCGCTGCCGCGTCGACCAGTGCATGGGTCCAACGCCGCATCGAGGTCCCGACCTCGGGGAGGCTCGGGGTCACTCCCCCGGACACCTGAGCCCAGGCGGCGACGAAGTCGGGGACCAGGATTCGCCACGACACTCCGTCGATCACGAGGTGGTGCGCCGCCACGGTCAGCGTGCCCGGCACCTCGGGTCCTCGGTCGACCCAGACGAGGGCGAGCATGCGACCGGCCGTGGGGTCGAGCGTTCCCACCGCATCGTCGAATACTGTTGCAGCCGAATCGGTATCGGCCCGGGTGAGCAGTGTATCCACATCGACGGCTCCGGTGCCCGCAACCTCGAGGCCCCAGCCGCGGTCGTCGTGCACCAGGGTGGACCGCAGCACGTCGTGTCGGTCGACCACTGCAGTCACCGTGGCGAGAATCCCCGCGCGGTCGATACCGATCGGCAGCTCCAGTGTGACGGCCTGATGGAAGCGTGACCACCCGCCGCCGCGCTCGATCATCGCTACACCGAACGGGGGCAGCGGCATCCAACCGACACCGCCGCCGTCGAGTTCCTCGAGCACGACCGCGTCGCTGCCCTCACCGACGATCACGGCGACCTCGGCGAGACCGGCAACGGTCTTGCGCTCGAACACATCTCGCGGCCCGAACTGAATTCCCCTGGCCTTGGCGCGAGAGACGAGCTGAATCGAGACGATGCTGTCGCCGCCGAGCGCGAAGAACGAATCGTCGACCCCGACGGCGTCGAGGCCGAGGACGTCTGCGAAGACCTCGGCAATGATGCGTTCGGTGTCGGTTGTCGCGGTGCGGAATTCGGCATCGCTGCCGAATTCCGGTTCGGGTAGTGCTCTGCGGTCCAGCTTGCCGTTCGGCCCGAGTGGCAGGGCATCGAGCACGATGAGCCCGGCCGGAACCATGTATTCCGGAACCAGGGTCGCAACCGAGGCGGTGACCGCTGTGGTGTCGATCGTCTCCCCGGCGACAGGAACGACGTAGCCGACCAGTAGTTCACCTGCCGACGGCGTCCGGCGCACGAGAACGACGGCTTGGTCGACCGACGGATCTGCAGTCAACGCGGCTTCGATTTCGCCGAGCTCGATCCGCAGGCCTCGGAGTTTGACCTGGAAGTCGGTGCGGCCGAGGTACTCGAGTTCACCGTCGCGCCTCCAGCGCACCAGGTCTCCGGTGCGATACATCCGCGAGCCGGCTGCGCTGTGCGGATCGGCGACGAATCGGTCGGCAGTCAGGTCCGGGCGGCCGAGGTATCCGCGGGCCAGTTGACGCCCGGCGAGATACAGCTCCCCGGGCACCCCGACGGGCACGGGGTGCAGTCGCGCATCGAGCACGGTCACCCTCGTGTTCCACACCGGTGCGCCGATGGGAACCGACACGGTGTCCGACGGCAGAACATGGTGATACGTGACGTCGACAGCGGCCTCGGTCGGGCCGTAGAGGTTGTGCAGCTCGGTGGCGGGCAGTGCAGTGCGCAGGGCCGAGGCAACCGATGCAGGCAATGCCTCACCGGAGGCGAACACCGCACGCAGGCCGGTGCAGTTCGACACGCCGTCCGCGGCGGCGAACACGGCCAGCAACGACGGCACGAAGTGCGCGACCGTGACGCCGCGTTCGGCAACGGTGCTCACCAGATATGCCGGATCTCGATGGCCGTCGGGCACCGCGATGACGAGTTCGGCACCGATCTGCAACGGCCAGAACAGCTCCCACACCGACACGTCGAACGTGACCGGCGTCTTCTGCAACACCTTGTCCTGCTCGGTCAGACGGTATTCGGCCTGCATCCACAGCAGACGGTTGACGATGGCCTCGTGGCTGACCGCAACGCCTTTGGGGCGACCGGTGGAGCCGGAGGTGAAGATGACGTACGCGGTGTCCGCCGGTCGCAGCGGTGCGGTTCGCTCGGCATCGGTCACCGGTGCCGTGGACAGACCTGTCGTGTCGACGGTGTCGACCAGGATTCTGGCGGCGTCGGTCACGAGATCTGTACCGTCGCGCTCGGTCGTGAGCAGCACCACCGGTGCCGCCGTGTCCAGGATGTAGCCGATTCGTTCGGCCGGTAGATCCGGGTCGACCGGAACGTAGGCACCACCGGCGGCGAGCACTGCGTAGATACCCGTCAGCATGTCGATGGAGCGGCGCATGGCCGTCGCCACCACGGTTTCCGGGCCGACTCCCTCGGCGATGAGCAGACGCGCGAGCGCGTTGACCCGTTCGGAGAATTCGCGGTACGTCACCCGATCGTCGAGGAAGCTCGTGGCGGTGTTGTCCGGGGACTCGACAACTCGGGTCTCGAACAGCGACACCAGAGTTGCGCCGGGATCCACCTCGTGCGCGGTGGCGTTCCAATCCTCGAGGACGCGGGTACGTTCGCCATCCTCGAGGATGTCGATGTCGCCGACGACCCCGTCCGGTGTGTCGGTCAGCGCGTGCAGTACCCGGACGAGCCGTCGCCCGAGGGAGGCCATGCTGGATTCTTCGAATAGATCTGTGGCGTAGTCGAACTGCACGTCGATTCCGGCGGGAGCACCGCGGTCGTCCGTGTTCTCCCAGAGCGTCACCTGCAGGTCGAATTTCGCGAACGCGCTACCCAGATCGATGCCCTCGACACTCAACCCCGGCAGGGCCAACGTCTGGCGGTTCAGGTTCTGGAACGTCAGCATGACCTGGAAGATCGGGTGGCGAGCCTGTGAGCGGTCCGGGGCCAGCTCGTCGACGAGCCGCTCGAACGGCACGTCGGCGTGCCCGAAGGCTCCCAGGTCGACCTCGCGAACTGCGGCGAGTTGCTCGCGCAACGTTGCCGCGGGGTGCACCGCGGTACGCAGGGCGAGCGTGTTGACGAACATGCCGACGAGCTCGTCCAGATCGGCGTCACCGCGGCCGGCGACCGGGGTCCCGATCGTCACGTCGTCGGTACCCGCCATCGCGCCGAGGAGCACCGCCAGCGCGGTGTGGACCACCATGAAGTTCGTGGCGTTGTCGGCGCGGGCCGCGCGAGCGATGTTCGACTGCAGAGCCTCGTCGATCGAGAAGTTGTATGCCGCACCGCGATACGACGCCACCGCCGGACGCGGCCGGTCGGTCGCGAGATCGAGCTGTGCCGGGGCACCGGCCAGAGCCGTCGTCCAGTAGGCGAGCTGCTTCGCCAACGGCGAATCGGGGTCGTCCTCGGAACCGAGTACCTCGCGTTGCCACAACGCGTAGTCCGCGTACTGCACCGGGAGTGGTGCCCACTGCGGGTTCTCCCCCGCGGCACGGGCGGTGTAGGCCACCATGACGTCGCGCGTCAGGGGTCCCATCGAGAACCCGTCCGCGGCGATGTGGTGGGCGACGAAGGCCAGTACGTGCTCGGTCTCGCTGACCCGCAGGATCCGGATTCGGACCGGAACAGCTCGGGTCACGTCGAATCCCGCGGACACGAAGTCGCGCAGGGCCTGCTCGATCGAACTCTCGTCGACGTCGTCGACGACAACCGTCACGCCGGCCTCCGCGGTACCGAGTACCACCTGATGGCCTCGTCCGTCGACCTCCGGGTACACGGTGCGCAGAATTTCGTGCCTCGCCAGCACGTCGTGCACGGCGTTGGTGAGTGCATCGACATCGATGCTGCCGGACAACCGAATTGCGACCGGGATGTTGTTCACGGCGGAGGTCGGATCGAATTGGCTCAGGAACCACATGCGCTGCTGGGCCATCGACAGCGGCACCGAGTCCGGTCGTGTTCGAGCCGTCAGTGCCCGGCGCGCACCGGTACCCACCTCGGACTCGATCGCACGTGCGAGCGACTGCACCGTCGGAGACTCGAAGATCGAGCGGACCGGCACCTGAGTATCGAGCGCCGCCCCCAGCCGGGAGACCACCTGGGTGGCGATGAGCGAGTTACCGCCGAGCGCGAAGAAGTCGTCGTCCAGACCCACGCGCTCGACAGCGAGCACCTCGGCGAAGACTGCCGCGACGGCCTCTTCCACCGGATTGGTCGGCGCGCGGAATTCGGCTGTCTCGAACTGCGGTTCGGGGAGCGCCTGTCGATCCAGCTTTCCGTTGACGCCTCGAGGAAGAGCCTCGAGCACGACGAAGGCCGCCGGGATCATGTACGACGGCAGACGTTCGGCGAGTGCACGACGGATGCCGTCCTGATCCAGCGTCACCCCATCGGCGGGCACGAGGTAGGCCACGAGCCGCGCGCCTGATCCCGTGTCCGCGAGAGCGATCACGGCGACGTCGCGAATCTCGTCGAGCGATCCGAGAGCGGCATCGATGTCGCCGAGCTCGATACGGAAACCGCGAATCTTCACCTGGAAGTCGGTGCGCCCGACGTACTCCAATTCGCCGTCGGCGCGCCAGGATACGAGGTCACCGGTGCGGTACAGGCGGCCGCCGGGGGTGAACGGGTCCGCGACGAATCGCTCGGCGCTCAGATCCGGCCGCGCGAAGTACCCGTCGGCCAGCTGCGCACCCGCGAGGTAGAGCTCACCTGCGACGCCGACCGGAACGGGAGCCAGACGCGAATCCAGCACGTAGACACGGGTGTTCCACTCCGGGCCACCGATCGGAACCGTGGTGCCGTCGACGGTCGTCACCCGATGCGAAGTCACCGAAACCGCGGCCTCGGTCGGTCCGTACAAGTTGTCCAGTCGCGCAGCCGAACTGCGCAGCGCGCGCTCGGCCGTGGCGACCGGCAGTGCTTCGCCGATCGCCAGGATCCGCGTCAGGGGTTCGGGCAGGGTGCCCGCCGACGCCGTGACCAGCGCGTCGAGCACGGACGGCACGGTGTGCAGTGTCGTCACCGATTCCCGGTTCATCAGATCGACGAGGTAGGCGGGATCGCGGTGGCCCTCGGCGTCGGCCACGACGATCGCACCACCGGAGACGGTGGCGACCCAGAACTCCCACACGGACAGGTCGAAGGTGGCCGCGGTCTTGAGCAGTACTCGGTCGGTGCTGCCCAGTCCGTAATGGGCGCTCTGCCACAGCAGCTGATTGACGATGGCGGCATGACTCACCGCGACACCCTTGGGGCGGCCGGTGGATCCGGACGTGAAGATGACGTACGCGGTGTTCGCAGGCCGCAGCGGCGAGGTGCGCTCACTGTCGGTGACGGGCGCGTCCGAGACCTCTGCGTCGAGCACTCGCGGATCGGTGTCGACCAACAGCACCGGAACCGAGTCGACATCGACACCGTCCCGCGCAGTACTCAGGACCAGAGCGGGAGCAGCTACCTCCAGGATGTAGGCATTGCGGTCCGCCGGCTGATCCGGATCGATGGGTACGTACGCCCCGCCCGCCTTGGCGACGGCATACATCGCGACGAGCAGATCCAGCGAGCGCCTGATCGCCAGAGCAACCGTCACCTGCGGGCCGACACCGGCACCGATGAGGACGCGGGCCAACCGGTTGATTCGACGATCGAACTCGCCGTACGACAGTGACTGCCCGGCATGGACCACCGCGACCGCGTCGGGCTGCGCCTGCACCTGTCGATCGAACAGCGATACCAGCGTCTGCGACGCATCGACATCGTGATCGGTGTCGTTCCACGTGCGGACGATCCGGGTGCGTTCCTCGGGCGAGAGCAGCTCGAGATCGCCGACGACGGCCGACGGGTCCGCGGCCACGGCAGCGAGGAGGCGAACGAACCGGTCGGCAAAACCTTCGACCGTCGCGCGATCGAAAAGATCGGTGGCATAACTGAATTCGGCCGACAGTTCCGCGGGCGAGCCGTCCGGGGCGTAGCGATCCGAGATCGACAGTTGCAGATCGGTTTTCGCGGTCACCGCATCCGCCTCGACGGCACTCACCGTCAGACCCGGCAGCTCGAACGTCGACTCGGCAAGGTTCTGGAAGGACAGGCCTACCTGGAACAACGGGTTGCGAGCCGTCGACCGCACCGGGTTCAGCACCTCCACAAGACGCTCGAACGGAACGTCGGAGTGCGCGAACGCGGCCAGGTCCCGCTCTCGGGCCTGAGCGAGCAACTGGCGGAAGGTCATCGACGATTCGACCGACGACCGGAAGACCAGGGTATTGACGAACATACCGATCATCGAGTCCAGAGCCCGCTCACCGCGGCCGGCGATGGGCGTTCCGACCGCGATGTCCTCGGAACCGGACAGGCGTGCGAGCAACACGGCGAATGCCGAGTGCACCACCATGAACAACGTTGCCTGCTCGGTACGTCCGAGTTCGGCGAGAGCAGCGTGCGTGCCGGCGTCGACGGTGAACCGCACGGCATCGCCACGAAAACTCTGCGCCGGCGGGCGCGGGCGATCGGTGGGCAGCACCAGCTGATCCGGCAGCTCGGCGAGCGTATCCTTCCAGAACGACACCTGCTGCGCTGCAACCGAATCGGGATCCGATTCGGTGCCGAGTACGGTTCGCTGCCACAGCGCGAAGTCGACGTACTGCACCTCGAGTGGCTCCCAGTCCGGAGCCGTCCCTGCAGATCTCGCGGTGTATGCAGTCATGACGTCGACGGCCAGCGGGCCCATCGACGCGCCGTCGGCCGACACGTGGTGGACGACGAAGGCCAGGACGTGCTCGTTCTCGTCGACGCGGAACACGCGCGCGTCGACCGGTACCTCGACGGTGACGTCGAAGCCACGCGTGAAGAATTCGGTCACGGCGGTGACGACGTTCGCACCGGCCACGTCTCGGACGGCGAGGTCCATCGGTACCTCGGACGCCGACAACACCTGCTGGAACGGGCCCTGTGCCGAGTCCGGGTACCGGGTACGAAGAGACTCGTGGCGCTCGACGACATCGCGCACCGCCGACTGCAGCGCAGCGACGTCGAGCTCACCCGACAACCGCACGGCGAACGGAATGTTGTCCACCGACGACGTCGTGTCGAACTGGTTGAGGAACCAGTACCGCTGCTGCGCAGGCGAGAGCGGCGGGTGCTCGGGACGTGGACCCGCCACGAGTGCAGCTCGTCCCCCCGAACCGACAGCGCTCTCCACGTGCGCCACCAGTGCGGCCACGGTCGAGCTCTCGAACAGCGCCCGCACCGGGACCACCGTGTCCAGGGCCGCGCCGAGCCGCGAGACCACCTGGGTGGCGATCAACGAGTTACCGCCCAGGGCGAAGAAGTCGTCGTCCAGTCCCACTCGCTCGAGGTGCAGGACGTCGGCGAACACTCCGGCGACGATCTCTTCGACCGCGGTGGTGGGTGCGCGGAATTCCCGGGCCTCGAACACGGGTGCGGGAAGCGCGGCGCGATCCAACTTGCCCACCGGGGTCAGTGGAACGGTGTCGAGAACGATGATCGACGACGGGATCATGTAGGCGGGCAATGATTTTCCGACGAAGGCGGTCAGCTCGTCGACGTCGACGACCGAACCACGCGTCGGCAGCACGTAGGACACGAGGGTGGTGACACCCGAGGGCAGTTCGTGTCCGAGTGTGACGGCGAAGTCGACCTCGGGAACAGCGGTGAGCGCGGAGTCGATCTCGCCGAGCTCGATACGGAACCCGCGCACCTTGACCTGGAAGTCGGTGCGGCCGACGAACTGCAGCTGCAGGTCGTCCGTCCATCGCACGACGTCGCCGGTGCGGTACATCCGTGCGCCGTCGATGCCGTACGGATTGGCCACGAAGCGCTCGGAGGACAGACTCGGCCTACCGAGATAGCCGCGAGCGAGCGCACCGCCCGACAGATACAGGTCACCCGCGACACCGGTCGGAACCGGTTCGAGCCTGGAATCGAGGATGAGCACGGACATGCCGTGAATCGGTCGACCGATGGTGATCGGCTCGCCGGGCGTCAACTCGGCGAAGCTGGAGATGATCGTGGTCTCGGTCGGTCCGTACCCGTTGAAGTACTTCCGGTCCCCCGCCCACCGGGCGAGCAGTTCGGGAGTGGTCACGTCGCCGCCCACCGAGAGCACCTCGAGCGAATCGATCCCGTGGGGATCCATCGTGCCGAGCACCGCGGGCGTGATGATGGTGTGAGTGACCCTCTCCGCCTTCAACAATTCGGCCAGTTCGGTGCCGCCGAGAATCGATGCCGGTACGACTACCAACGTCGCGCCGACGGAGAACGCCGCCATCCACTCCAGAACCGACGGATCGAAATTGGGCGAGCAGACGTGGAGGAACCTCGAGGCCGGTTTCAGGTGGTAGAGATCGGTTGCTGCGTCGAGGACGCCGCCGAGTCCGGCGTGCGTGACGACGACGCCCTTCGGCTTGCCCGTCGAGCCCGAGGTGTAGATGACGTAGGCGGGGTTCTGGAACGTGACGGGTCGCAGGCGGTCGGCGTCGGTGACCGGCTCGGCAGAGCGGGTGCGGACCTCGGCCACGAACTCGTCGTCGTCGACGCTCAGCCAGGTCAGGTCCTGCTGTCCACCGGCGAGCCGATCCGAGTGTGCCCGGGTGGTCAGGCCCAGTAGGGCCTCGGAGTCCGAGACCATGTGGGCGACGCGATCCTGCGGATACGTCGGGTCGACGGGGAGGTGCGCGGCCCCCGATTTCGCCACTGCCCAGACCGCGAGCACCATGAAGTAGGAGCGCTGGAATCCCAGAGCCACAACGGATTCGGGGCCGGCCCCGCGCTCGATGAGCACCCGGGCGAGCTGCGAGGACGTCGCATCGAGTTCGGCGTACGAGATCGAGCGGCCCTCGTAGCGAATCGCGGTCGCCGACGGGTCGAGTGCGGCTCCGGCAGCGAAGATCTCGGCCAGAGTGCCGCCGGCCAACACGTCGTCACCGTGGACGTGGGTGAGCCGGTCGTATTCGTCGTCGTAGAGGATGGACAGATCGCCCACCGGGGTGTTCGGTGTCGCCACGATCGCTTCGAGCAGCCAGCGGAAACGTCGCGAGAACACCTCGATCGTGTTCTCGTCGAACAGGTCTCGCGCGTAGAGGAAACCGGCGGACAGACCGGTGCCGTCGGCCTTCTCGTGCAGCGTCAGCGACAGGTCGAACTTGGCGGTGTCGACCTCGACGTCGACCGCCGAGACCGTCAGATCGGGAAGGTGGAATTCGCTCGGCGGCAGGTTCTCGAACGCGATCGCCACCTGGAACAGCGGGTGCCTGGCCGTCGTGCGCTCGGGTTCGAGCAGATCGACGAGCCGCTCGAAGGGGATGTCCGCGTGTGCGAACGCATCGAGGTCGACGTCCCGGACGTGGCCGAGGAGGTCGGTGAATCCCTTGCTTCGATCGACCGAGGTGCGGAGCACCAGGGTGTTGACGAACATGCCGATCACGTCGTCCAGGACGGCCTCGCCGCGCCCTGCGACGGCGGTACCCACCGCAACGTCGTCCGAGGTGGACATGCGAGCCAGGAACAACGCGAGTGCACCGTGGAGCACCATGAACAGGGTGGTTCCGGTCGACCGGGCCAGATCGTCGAGCGAGGCACGCAGATCCGCATCGATGTCGAACTGGAACCGCCCGCCCGAGTACGACTGCACCGCGGGACGCGGCCGGTCGTACGGCAGGGTCAGCTCACTGGGCAGGTCCGCCAGGGCCGAACGCCAGTAGTCCGCCTGTGCTGCCATCAGGCTGCTCGGATCCGCGTCGTCGCCGAGCACGGCGCGCTGCCACAGCGCGAAGTCGGCGTACTGAACCGCCAGCGGCGTCCACTGCGGAGCGTCGCCGGCCACACGAGCGAGGTAAGCCGTCATCACGTCGCGGGTCAGCGGTCCCATGGACCACCCGTCTGCGCTGATGTGATGAACCACCACGACCAGCACGTACTCGTCGTCGGTGACCTGGAACAGTTTCGCGCGCAGGGGAATCGACTGGGTGACGTCGAATCCTTCGGAGGCGAAAGCGATCAGGTCGGCCACCGCGCCGTCGGCGGACGGTGTGGTGGGCGTCAAGTCCGGTGCCACCGATTGGGCAGGCAGGATCACCTGATGCCCCGATCCGTCCACACTCGGGTAGACGGTGCGGAGTGCCTCGTGCCGGTCGAGAACGTCGACGACCGCTGCGTTCAGGGCCGCAGTGTCGAGTGCTCCGGTGAGCCGGATCGCCACGGGGATGTTGTTGACCGCCGATTCGGGCTCGAATCGGTTGAGGAACCACATCCGCTGCTGGGCGAGAGAGAGCGGAATTCGTTCGGGGCGTTCCTGCGGCACCAGAGGCGCGGAGACTCCGTGGCCGACGTGGCTTTCCAACGCAGCAGCCAAGGCTGCCACCGTGCCTGCCTCGAACATCGTTCGGACGGGCACCGTCGTGCCCAGCTCGGCACCGAGTCGTGCGGCGACCTGAGTGGCGACGAGCGAATTGCCGCCGAGCGCGAAGAAGTCGTCGTCCACACCGACTCGGTCGAGTCCGAGGACCGCGCCGAACACGTTCGCGACGATCTCTTCGACCGGATCGGACGGTGCTCGGTAGGGCGTTGCCTCGAATTCGGGATCGGGCAGCGCTTTTCGATCGAGCTTGCCACTTCCGCCGAGCGGGAATTCGGCCAATTCCACGACGATGGTCGGCACCATGTACTCGGCCAGACGTCCACGTAGCGCGGTGCGTACCCGGTCCACGTCGACCGGGTCTTCGGTGGGGACCACGTAGGCAACCAGTTGTTCCCGTCGCACGAGCACCACGGCCTGAGCGATCTCGGGAAGATCCAACAGAGCCGATTCGATTTCGCCGAGTTCGATACGGAGACCACGCAACTTCACCTGGAAGTCGGACCGCCCCACGTACTCCAACTCACCGGCGGGCAGCCACCGCACCACGTCGCCGGTTCGGTACATCCGCGCACCGTCGACCGCGAACGGATCGGCAACGAAGCGATCCGCGGTCAGATCGGGTCGGCTCACGTATCCCCTGGCGAGCTGGACACCCGAGAGATAGAGCTCTCCCGACACCCCGACCGGAACCGGCCGCAACGACGAATCCAGAACGCGCACATCGGTGTTCCACACCGATGAACCGATCGGCACCACGACTGTGTCCGCGTCGGAGACCGCGTGATAGGTCACGTCGACAGCAGCTTCGGTCGGGCCGTACAGGTTGTGCACCGACACCTGTGGGAGCGCGCGGCGCAGCGAATGTGCAGTAGCAGGCGCAAGCGCCTCCCCCGAGGCGAACACCGTACGCAGCGACGCTCCCGCGTCGGGCCTACGCAGCGCCTCCGGCGTGAACACCGACATCATCGACGGCACGAAGTGCACTACCGAGACATGTTCGCGTGCAATGACATCGAGCAGGTACGACGGATCCCGATGACCCTCGGGAACCGCGACGACCACCGATGCGCCGACCTGGAAGGCCCAGAAGAACTCCCACACCGACACGTCGAACGTAGCCGGTGTCTTCTGCAACACCACGTCCTGCGGACCGAGGGGGTACTCGTGCTGCATCCACGACAACCGGTTGACGATCGCCGCGTGCGATACGCCGACGCCCTTCGGCCGACCCGTCGACCCCGAGGTGAAGATGACGTATGCGAGGTTCTCTGCCCGCAGCGGTGCCGTCCGCTGCGCGTCGGTCACCGGCGCCGACGAGAATTCCGACACGTCCACGGTGTCGATGTCGACCGTCTCCACGCCGGGGAACTCGACGTGATCTCGGGTGCTCGAGAGCACCCGTACCGGCGAGGCCGTGCTCACGATGTACTCGTTGCGCTCCGACGGCTGAGCCGGATCGATGGGTACGTACGCAGCACCGGCCTTGACGATCGCGTACATACCGACGAACAACTCGATACTGCGGCCGACTGCGAGGCCGACCGTCGAATCGGTCCCGACACCCACCGACAACAGGTACCGCGCCAGGCGGTTCGCGCGCGCATCGAGCTCGGCGTACGTCAGTCGAACGTCCTCGAACACCAGGGCCTGCGCGTCGGGGGTCTGCTCGACGCGACCATCGAACTGCCCCACCAACGTTGTTCCGCTGGTGATCTCGTGCGCAGGCCCCGAACCGAACGTCAGCACCGACTCCCGCTCGACCGAGTCGAGCAGGTCGATCTCTCCGACGGCTGCAGCGGGCGCTGCGGTGATCGCACGAAGAACCCGAACGAACCGCTCTCCGAATCGAGCCATCGTCGATTTGTCGAACAGGTCCGCGGCATAGGTCAGGGCGACGGTCAGGCCCGCGGGCTCGGCGCCGGCCGGTGCCGAATCCCACAGCGTCACCTGCAGATCGAACTTGGCCAGGTCTGCCTCGTAGTCGACCGCTGCGATGGTCAGGCCGGGGAGCTCGACCGCGGTTCGATCCAGGTTCTGGAACGTCAACATCACCTGGAACAGCGGGTGGCGTGCCTGCGAGCGAGCCGGGGCCAATACATCCACCAGACGCTCGAAGGGCACGTCGGCGTGCGAGAACGCAGCGAGGTCCACCTCCCGGATCTCGCGCACCAGATCGTCGAACGACGTCCGTGGATCGACTTCGGTGCGCAGCACCAGTGTGTTGACGAACATGCCGACGACGTCGTCGAGGGCCGCGTCTCCACGGCCGGCGACCGGCGTACCGATACTGATGTCGTCGGCGGCCGCGAGCTTGGCCAACAACACGGCCAGCGCGGCGTGCACGACCATGAATGTCGTTGCGTTGTGGTCTCTTCCGAGCTTCTCCAGCGCGCGGACCAGTTCGGCGTCGATCTCGAACGTGTGCGTGCCGCCGTTGGTCGTGGCGACCGCCGGGCGGGGACGGTCGGTGGGTAGCTCCAACTGGTCGGGTGCGCCGCCGAGTCGGTGCCGCCAGTAGTTCTCCTGCGCCGAGATCAGAGATTCCGGATCGTCCTCGCTGCCGAGGACGGCCCTCTGCCACAGCGTGAAGTCGGCGTACTGCACCTCCAGCGGAGTCCACTGTGGTTGCTGCCCGTTGGTGCGCGCCACGTATGCGGCCACCACGTCTCGGGTCAGCGGGCCCATCGAGAATCCGTCGGCCGCGATGTGGTGCACCACGAACGCGAGCACGTGCTCGGTCTCGGCCGTCTCGAGAAGCACCGCCCGGAAGGGCAGTTGTACCGCCAGATCGAAGGGCCTGAGCGCGAACTCGAGCAGCACGGCGGGAACGTCGGCATCGGTTGCCGTCGCGCGCTCCAATTCCACTGCCACCGCACCGGATTCGAGTACTTGTTGGAAGCCGATGCCGTCGTGATCGGGGTAGACCGTCCGCAGCGACTCGTGCCGGTCCAACACGTCGATCAAGGCCGCCTGCAGGGCGGTGAAATCGAGTTCGCCGCTCAACGCGATGGCGACCGGGATGTTGTTGACAGCCGAGTCCGGCTCGAATCGGTTGAGGAACCACATCCGTTGCTGGGCCAGCGACAGCGGCACACGTTCGGGCCGCTGCTGCGCCACCAACGGAGGTCGCGCGTGCGTCGAGCCTGCGGCATCGACGGCCGCGGCGAGTTCGGCGACGGTCGGTGCGTCGAAGAACGACCGCACATCCACTGCTGTGCCCAGTTCCGCGTTGACTCGCGCGATCACGCGGGTGGCGTTGAGCGAGTTTCCGCCGAGAACGAAGAAGTCGTCGTCCACGCCGATACGGTCGATACCGAGAACGGTCTCGAAAATTGCCGCCAGAGCAGTTTCGGTGTCGGTGCCCGGGGCGCGATACTCGCGTACGAGCGAGGCGAAATCGGGTGCAGGCAGGGCCTTTCGGTCCAGCTTGCCGCTGGCGTTCAGCGGGAATTCGTCCAGCACGACGAACACCGACGGCACCATGTACTCGGGCATGCGCCGGCGCACCGCATCGGCCAGGCCGTCGTGATCGATATCGGGCTCGGTGCTCACGACATAGCCGACGAGCTGCTCGCCCAACTGCGCCTGCGAGTGGTCGGCGTGAACGAGTACTGCAGCCTGGGTCACCTGCGGCTCGGCGAGCAGCGCCTGCTCGATCTCGCCGAGTTCGATACGGAGGCCACGCAGTTTGACCTGGAAGTCGGTGCGGCCGATGTACTCGATCTGGCCGTCGGCGCGTCGGCGCACCAGGTCGCCGGTGCGGTACATCCGGTCCCCCGGCTCACCGAACGGGTCGGCGACGAATCGATCGGACGTCAGGTCCGTGCGTCCGAGGTATCCGCGAGCGAGCTGCACGCCCGCGAGATAGAGCTCTCCCTCGACTCCCCGGGGTGAGCGCCGCAGACCCTCGTCGAGCACGTAGAGGTCGGTGTCGTCGACGGCAGCGCCGATCGGTACCGAGCCGTCCTCAACCTGCTGGGTTCGGTAGTACGTGACGTCGACGGCTGCTTCGGTGGGACCGTACAGGTTGTGCAACTCGGCACCGGAGATCGCGTGGAACGCGTTGACGGTTCGCGCCGGCAGCGCCTCACCGGAGGCGAACACCATGCGAAGCGAATCGGCCTGTGCTGCGGTGGGTTCGGCAACGTAGACCGACAGCATCGACGGTACGAAGTGGGTCACCGTCACGCCGTGTTCAGCGATGACGCGGGCGAGATAGGCGGGGTCGCGGTGCCCGTCGGGCTCGGCGATCACCAGTGTCGCGCCGATCTGCAACGGCCAGAAGAACTCCCAGACCGACACGTCGAACGTGAACGGCGTCTTCTGCAAGACGACGTCGGCCGGGGTCATCGTGTATTCCCGCTGCCGCCAGGAAATATTGGCGACGATCGCGCGGTGGCCCACCGCCACGCCCTTCGGCCGCCCGGTCGAACCGGACGTGAAGATGACGTACGCGAGGTCGTCTTCGCCGAGGGTGCCGAGCCGGTCCGCATCGGTGATGCGCCCTGCAGTCACGCCGGAGACGTCGACGGCATCGACGAGCAGAGTCTGCGTGCCGTCCGGCAACTGCGGCAGGTCCTCCGATGTCGTGAGCACCAGAACCGGTCGCGCGGTATCGAGGACGTAGGCGAGTCGATCCATCGGGTGCTCGGGGTCCAACGGAACGTAGGCACCACCGGCTGCCGAGATGGCGTACATACCCACCAGCAGATCGAACGAGCGGCGGATCGACAGCCCCACCGTCGAATCCGGGCCGACTCCCCGCTCGATCAGAACCCGGGCGAGGCGTTCGACCGACTCTGCGAACTCGGAATAGGACCGACTCTCGCCGCCGAACACGAGCGCGGGCGCGTCCGGTGTCCGCTCGGCCTGATCGGCGAACAGGGTGTAGAGGGTGGTTGCCTCGGGTTCGGCCGGGCTCGACGCCGAGTCGTCGTCACCGAGAACCGTCGCGGCATCGGAGACCACCGACGAGACCACGGCGTCGAGACCACCGTCGGTGGCCTCGATGAGGCCGGGAACGGTGTTGGACAGCACGACCGGGACCAGCGCGTCCGGGCCGAGAACCCCACCCATGGCCGTGTCGAGGGTGGTGATCTCCTCGTCCAACCGGGCGTAGGTCAACTCCGTGCCGAGGTGCGCGAGCGCCACGCGGTCCGGTTCGACCGCAGCGACGCTCCGAACCAAGCGCGGAAGGTCCTCGACCGTCAATGCTGCCTCGCGTCGACGTCCAACCGCCATCTAACTTTTCCTCCTGATCGATCCACGTGCACAACCGGCGAGCTCGGCTTTCGTCACGACGACGCGATCACCGACTCCGCCCGTTGGATCAACGATGCCAGAGCGGTCGACAACCCCTCTGCACCGAGGGCGGGCAAGATGCCCGGAATCAGTGCGGACAGCGTGACCGTCACCAGAGCCTGAGGCTTCATCGCCGCACCCATCGTCGCCGACATCTGCGTCAATTTGGCGTTCAGGGCCGCAAAATCGACACTCGTCGATTCGTGCTCGAGCGCCACCGCATCGGGCGCGGTCGCCGCTGCGTCGGCAATCAACTGCGGTAGGTCGTCGACCGTCTTCGGCTTGGCGCGCGGCGCGAACTCGGCCTTCTCCTCGTCCGTGAGGATGTCGATGGATCGCAGCACCACCTCGGGATCGGAGACGACCGTCCGCAGAATCTTCGACAGCCGCTCGGCGAACGTCGCTATCGTCGATTCGTCGAAGATCGACGTCGCGTAGGTGAACGTCGCCTCGATGTCCTGCAGCGCTCCGGTCTCGTCGAAGTTCTCGACAGCGGTCAGCTGAAGGTCGAACTTCGCCTGATCGTCGCCTGCCGGCAGCGCCTGCACCTGCAGGCCCGGCAACTCGAACGTGCCCGTCGCATGGTTCTGGAACGTCAACATCGCCTGGAACAGCGGTGTGTAGGCGCTCGACCGAGCGCGGCCGAGCGCATCGACCAGCCGCTCGAACGGAACGTCCGCGTGGCCGAACGCCGCGAGGTCCTTGTCCTTCGCCTGACGTACCAGGTCCAGGAACGTGCCGTTCGGATCGATCTGCGTGCGCAGCACCAACGTGTTGACGAACATGCCCACCAGGTCGTCCAGTTGCTCCTCGCCGCGTCCTGCGGTCGGGGTGCCGATGCTGATGTCCGACGAGTTGCTCAACCGGCCCAGCAGAACCGCGAACGCGCTGTGCACCACCATGAACGTCGTCGCCGCATGCTCGCGGGCGATCTTCTCTATGGCCGACGCCACGTCGGAACCGAACGTGAAGCCGTACGACGCGCCTTCCATGGTCGGTCGAGGTGGCCGTGGGCGATCGAGCGGCAGTGCCAGTTGTTCCGGCGCTCCCGCCAGCTCGGCGGTCCAGTAGGCCAGCTGCTTCGCCAGCGGACTGTCCGGGTCGTCCTCGCGGCCGAGTACGTCACGCTGCCACAGCGCGAAATCGGCGTACTGCACCGGCAGCGGTGCCCACGACGGCATCTCCCCCGCCACCCGAGCGGTGTAGGCGACCATGACATCGCGGATCAACGGCCCCATCGAGAACCCGTCGGCGGCGATGTGGTGAGCCACCACGGCGAGGACGTGTTCGTCGTCGCCGACCTGCAGCAGCGCAGCCCGGACCGGGACGGTCTTCGTCACGTCGAATCCCGCACCGAGGACGTCCGTCAGGCGGGACACCACGGCGTCCGGTGCCACCTGTTCGGGTTCGAGCTCCACCCCGACGTCGGCGACGCCACCGATCTGCTGCACCGGGCCGTCGACCGAATCGGGGTAGGCCGTCCGCAGAATCTCGTGGCGACCGAGCACATCGTCGAACGCGCCGCGGAGCGAGGCGATGTCGAGGGCACCGGTCAACCGCACCGCGACGGGGATGTTGTACGCGGACGAGCCCGGGTCGATGCGGTTGATCGTCCACATCCGTTCCTGGGCGATCGACAGGGGTAGTCGATCGGGACGCTCGCGCACCGTCAGTTCCCGACGGGCACCGCCGCCGACGAGCGGCGCGATGTGTGCAGCGAGGCCCGCCACCGTGGACGCCGCGAACACAGATCGCACGGGAATCTGCGCGTCGAGAGCCTGGCCGAGGCGCGAGACCAGTTGGGTTGCGATCAACGAGTTTCCGCCGAGGGCGAAGAAGTCGTCGTCCAGCCCCGCGCGGTCCAGCCCGAGCAGTTCGGCAACGGTCGTCGCGACGATCTCCTCGATCGGGGTGACCGGTGCGCGGAACTCGGTGGCCTCGAAGTGCGGCGCGGGCAGCGCCTTTCGGTCCAGCTTTCCGTTGGCATTGAGCGGTAGCGCTTCGAGCACCACGAATGCCGCAGGCACCATGTACGACGGAACGAGATGCGAGAGTTCGGATTCGACGTGCGCGACATCGACGACCTCCCCGGCTCGGCCGACCACGTAGGCCACCAACTGGTCACCCATGGACTCGCCGCTGTGCACCACGACGGCCGAATCTGCCACTGCCGGCTGCGACCGCAGGGCCGCTTCGATCTCACCGAGCTCGATGCGGAATCCGCGAATCTTCACCTGGAAGTCGGCCCGATCGATGTACTCGAGGTGCGCCGGGGCCGGCGTTCCGTCGACGACGGGCACCCGCCAGCGCACCAGGTCGCCGGTGCGGTACATCCGAGAACCGTTCGCATCGAACGGATTGGCGACGAATCGCTCCGACGTCAGGTCCGCGCGCCCGAAGTAGCCGCGCGCCAGCTGCGCGCCGGCCAGGTAGAGCTCGCCGCTGACACCCGCAGGCACCGGATGCAACCGCGAGTCCAACACGAACACCGTCGTGTTCGCCTCGGGAACACCGATCGGCACCGCGGTCGTATCGGCGTCCGTCACCGCGTGCGCGGTCACCGACACCGCTGCCTCGGTCGGCCCGTACAGGTTGTGCAGGTCGGTCGATCCGTTCCGCTTGCGGAACTCCTGTGCAACGGCAGCGGGCAGTGCCTCACCGATCGCCAGCACCCGCCGCAGGCTCGGCGATACCTCGCCCGCGGCGACGGTGCCGAGCATCGACAGCATCGACGGCACCAGGTGCAGTGTCGTCACCGACTGCGTGCGAACCAGCTCCAGCAGGTAGTCGGGGTCACGATGACCGTCGGCGTCGGCCACGACGAGCCGTCCGCCGGAGGTCAGCTGCGACCAGAACTCCCACACCGACAGGTCGAACGTCGCTGCGGTCTTGAGCAGCGCTGCGTCGGTCTCGTCGAGTGCGTACTCCGCACGCAGCCAGTTCAGCTGGTTGACGACGGCACCGTGCGAGACCGCAACGCCCTTCGGACGACCGGTCGATCCGGACGTGAAGATGACGTACGCGGTGTTGGCTGCAGTGAGCACCCCGGTGCGTTCGGACGCGTCAACCGGAGCACCCGAGTAGGCATCGACGTCGAACCGGGCCAGATCCACGATCGGGGCAGCATCGGTGATCTCGGCACCCACATCGCCGGAGATCAGAATGCACGCGGGAGCGGCTGTCTCGAGGACCAACGCGTTGCGCTCGGCCGGCTGGTCGGGATCGATCGGAACGTACGCCCCGCCTGCCGTCGAGATGGCGTACATGCCGACGAGAAGATCGACCGAGCGCCGAATGGCAAGGCCGACAGGCACTTCCGGCCCGACACCCATGCCGATCAGGTGACGCGCGAGCTGCGAGACCCGCTCGGCGAACTCTCCGTACGTCACCACGCCGTCGTCGTGGACGAGTGCGACTGCAGCGCGGTCGCGTTCGGCGGCTGCACCGAACAGATCGGGCAGGGTCGTGTGTTCCACGGTACCGAAATCGTGAACCGTGTCGTTCCAGTCCTCGACGATCGCAGATCGCTCGCCGTCCAGCAGCACGTCGAGATCGCCGACGGGTGTCGACGGCGACGCCACGACGGCGGCCAGCACGGCCTCGAAGCGGGCCACGAGTGAACGGGCCGTGCTCTCGTCGAACAGATCCGTCGCGTAGGTCAGCAGGGCATCGAAGCCATCTGCCGCGCCGTCGCCCTGCTGGGCATCGGACACGATCAGATGCAGATCGAACTGTGAGTTGCCGGTCTCGGTGTCGAGCGCCGAGATTTCCAACCCGTCGAGCTCGAACTCGCGGCGAGCGAAGTTCTGGAACGAGAAGCCGACCTGGAACAGCGGGTGCCGAGCCGTCGAGCGCGTGGGGTTGACCACGTCGACGAGCCGCTCGAACGGGATGTCCGAGTTGGCGAACGCCTGCAGATCGGTTTCACGTGCGGCGTCGAGGAGATCACCGAAGGTCGCCTCGCCCGGAACATCGAGTCGCAACACCAGGGTGTTGACGAACATGCCGACGAGATTCTCGATCTCGGCCTCGCCGCGACCTGCGATGGGTGTACCCACGACGATGTCCGAGGACCCCGAGATCCGCGAGAGCAGCACTGCGAAGGCCGCATGCACGGCCATGAAGACGGTCGCGTTGTGCGCGCGGGCCAGTTCCGCGAGACGCGCGTGCGCGTCGACGTCGATTCGGAAATCGATGCGATTGCCGCGGAACGTCTGGCTCGCCGGACGCGGGCGATCGAGAGGTAGCTCGATCTGCTCGGGCAACTCCGACAGCGCGGCAGACCAGTATCGAATCTGTTGCGCTGCAATCGATTCGGCGTCGTCCTCGGAGCCGAGAACGTCGCGTTGCCAGAGCGCGTAGTCGGCGTACTGCACCGGCAGCGGTGCCCATGCGGGATCGGACTTCCGGGTACGGGCGGCATAGGCCGTCATGACGTCGGTCGACAACGGCATCATCGACAGACCGTCGGCGCTGATGTGATGGACCACCATCGCCAGCACGAACTCGGTGTCGGAGACTCGGAACAGCGAGGTCTTCAACGGAACCTCTGCGGTCACGTCGAACGTCGACGCCAGCAGCTCCAGCACCCGAGCGGTCACCGATTCCGCGTCGGTGTCGATGACGTCGAGAGTCGTCGGCACCTGGGACATCGGCACGACCACCTGATGCGGTCCCTCGGGCGAATCCGGGTACACCGATCGCAGTGTCTCGTGCCGCTCGATGACGTCCGAGACCGCGCTCTGCAACGCGCCGACGTTCAGATCACCGCTCAGCCGCAGAGCGAACGGGATGTTGTACGCCGTCGAGTCCGAGTCGAACCGGTTGAGGAACCACATCCGCTGCTGCGCGAGCGAGAGTGGAACTCGATCGGGGCGAGGTCCCGGCACCAGCGCCGGCCGCGCGCCCGAGCCCTGCTCGACCCTCGCCGCGAGTGCCGCGACCGTCGGGGCCTCGAACAGTGCCCGGACCGGGACCGTCGTGTCGGCGGAGGCACCGAGCCGGGACACGACCTGGGTGGCCACCAGCGAGTTGCCGCCGAGTTCGAAGAAGTCGTCGTCGAGACCGACCCGGTCGAGACCGAGGACGTCGGCGAACACCTCGGCGACCATCGACTCGATCGGAGTCGTCGGTTGCCGGAACTCGCGAGTCCGTGCGGCCGGTTCGGGCAAGGCTCGCCGGTCCAGCTTTCCGTTGGTGGTCAACGGGATTGCGTCGAGCACCACGAACGCCGACGGGACCATGTACTCGGGGAGCTGCTCGGCCACCGACGCACGGACGGCGTCGACGTCGATCGTGGAACCGGTTGCGGGCACCAGGTAAGCGACCAGGCGCGCGGCACCGGGAGCGTCCTCGCGCACGATCACCGCGGCCTGTCCGACGGCCGGAGCCGACAGAACCGACGATTCGACTTCGCCCAGTTCGATGCGGAAGCCGCGGATCTTGACCTGATCGTCTGCGCGACCGACGAATTCGAGCTCACCGGTGGGCGACCACCGGGCGACGTCACCGGTGCGATAGAGCACGGATCCGTCGCCTGCGAAGGGATCTGCCACGAATCGTGTCGCCGTCAGGTCCGGCCGACCCAGGTATCCCCGCGCCACCTGACCGCCCGAGACGTACATCTCTCCCGGGACACCCGCCGGCACGAGGCCGAGTCGCGCGTCCAACACGTAGACCGACAACCCGGAGATCGCCCGACCCACCAGTGACCCCGATGCCTCAGCGGCCGCCTGCGCATCGAGCGCCCGATGCGAGACGTGGACGGTGGTTTCGGTGATGCCGTACATGTTGATCAACTGTGGGGAACGATCGCCGTGCCGATCGAACCAACCGCTCAATCGACGCAGCTCCAACGCTTCTCCGCCGAAGACGACGTAGCGCAGTGCGTACTCGGCAGCACCCGATGCCGTGCGGTCGGCCTGGTCGAACTGGTAGAACGCAGACGGGGTCTGGTTGAGCACGGTCACGCGTTCGCGAATCAACAACTCGCGCAGCGCTTCCGGCGACCTCGACGTGAAGTAGTCGACCACGACGACGGTGCCACCCGTGGTGAGCGGGCCCCACAGTTCCCACACGGAGAAGTCGAACGCGTACGAGTGGAACAGAGTCCAGACGTCGGCGGGACCGAAATCGAAGTGCCGCTGGGTGTTCGCCAGCAGGCGGACGACGTTGCGGTGCGGGACGACGACGCCCTTGGGGGTGCCGGTCGAACCCGAGGTGTAGATGACGTACGCAGCTTCTGCGGCCGTCACCGTCGGCAGAACGTCCGTCGCGAACCGGGACTCGTCCGCTGGGGTGTCCATGTCGACCCTGGGCAGTTCCGGCGGTAGCGCGACCTCGACACCGGTCCAGGTCAGTACCGCGGCGGGACGCGAGTCGGCGAGCACGAACTCGATGCGATCGGCCGGGTACGACGGATCGATCGGTACGTATGCACCTCCGGCCTTGAGCACCGCGAGCAGCGCCACCACGAGATCGGCCGTGCGAGGCAGTACGACCGCGACCGCGGATTCGCGGCCGACACCCTGTGCGACAAGAACTCTCGCCAGTGCCGTGGACTCGGTGTCGATGTCTCCGTACGTGCGCGACCGACCGTCGAAGACGACGGCGGCAGCGTCCGGGTTCTCCGCGACCCTGGCCGCGAACAGGGAGACGATGGAGTCGGCAGAATCCGCGACCGCCGGTGCGTCCTGGGCAAGGGCGAGAACGTGATCGCGCTCGGCCGTATCCATCACCGGGATGTCCCCGACGGGCTGCTCGGCATCGGTACCGACCGACTCCAGCACGCGGATCAGGCGCTCACCGAAGGCGCGCGCTGTGTCCTCGTCGTAGAGATCACGGGCGAACGTCACGTCGATGGCCGAGGTTCCGTCCGCCTGGTTCTCGGTGAACGTGAACTGGATGTCGAACTTCGCCGTCTCGACGTCGAGATCGACTCCGCGCACGGTCAGGCCCGGGAGCTCGAGTTCGGTCTGCTCCATGTTCTGCACGGTGAGCATCACCTGGATCAGCGGATGCCGCGCGGCCGACCTCGGTGGGTCGAGTACCTCGACGAGTCGCTCGAACGGCACCTCCGCGTGCGCGAACGCCGACAGATCGGTGTTGCGCGTACGGGCGAGCAGTTCGGTGAAGGCAGCGCCGGGATCGATCTCGGTGCGCAGCACGAGGGTGTTGACGAACATACCGATGACGTCGTCGAGTGCCGCCTCACCGCGACCGGCGACCGGAGTACCGATGGCGATGTCGGTTTCGCCCGACAACCGGGAGAGCAACACCGCGAGAGCAGAGTGCAACACCATGAACAGTGAGCTCTGATTGGCGCGGGCTACCGCGCCGAGGCGCGCATGCGTCTGCGCATCGAGCGTCAGCCGAATGTTGCCGCCGCGGTAGGACGACCGATCGGGACGCACTCGGTCGCCGGGGAACGTGCTCTCGTCCGGCAGTCCCGACAGCGTTCGCGTCCAGTGTCGAATCTGGCCGGACACCGGTGAATCGGGATCGCTCTCGGAACCGAGCACGGTCTGCTGCCACAGGGTGTAGTCGGCGTAGCGAACCGCGAGCGGCGCCCAACCCGGTTCGCTGCCTGCACTCCGGGCCGCGTACGCAACCATGAGGTCGCGAGTCATCGGTCCGATCGAGAAACCGTCTGCGGCAATGTGATGTGTGGCCAACGCCAGCACATGCCGGTTCGAGTCGAGCTCGAGCAGGATGGCGCGCAGTGGGGGTGCGGCCGTGACGTCGAAGCCCTGCACGAAGAACTCGGCGAGGGCGGCGGTGACGTCGGCGGCGGTGACCTTCGTCGGTGCCAGCTCCGGAGCCACCTGCGCTGCGGGGACGATCACCTGAGACGCCACCCCGTCCACCTCGGGATAGACGGTGCGCAGCGATTCGTGCCGTTCGATCACGTCGGCCACGGCAGAGCGCAGCGCGACGACGTCGAGGTCACCGATCAGTTCGATGGCGACGGGCAGATTCTCCGTTGCCGAATCGACGTCGAAACGGTTGAGGAACCACATCCGGCGCTGGGCGAGCGACAGCGGAACGAAGTCCGGCAACTCGGTGCGCACGAGAGGAATCTTTCGTCCCGATCCCGAGAGTTCGTCCAGCTTCGCCGCGAGAGCCGCCACCGTCGACGCCTCGAAGATGGTCCGAACACTGACCGTGGTGTCCGTCGCGGCACCGATGCGCGACGCCACCCTGGTCGCCACGAGCGAGTTACCGCCGAGAGCGAAGAACTCGTCGTCGGCTCCGACGACATCGACGCCGAGCACGTCGCGGAACACCTGCGACACCACGATTTCCGACGTGGTCGTCGGAGCGCGGAAGGCACGCTGCTCGATATCCGGTGCCGGGAGCGCGCGCCGGTCGAGCTTGCCGTTGGCGGTCAGCGGAAGTGCGTCGAGCACGACGGTCGCAGCCGGAACCATGTACCCGGCGAGCGAGCGGGCGGCGAACGCCGTCAGGTCGGCCACGTCGACGGTCGCACCGGAGGCCGGGACCACATAGGCGACCAGTTGATCTCCGGCGACGGCCGTCTGCCGAACCAGCACCACGGCCGACTCCACCGACGGGTGCCGGCGCAGCACGGTCTCGATCTCCCCGAGTTCGATGCGCAAACCACGCAACTTGACCTGGAAGTCGGTGCGGCCCAAGTACTCCAGACGCCCGTTGTGAGACGAGGACTCCCGCCAGCGCACCAGATCGCCGGTGCGGTACATACGAGAACCCGGTTCGCCGAACGGATCCGGCAGGAATCGATCTGCCGTCAGATCCACTCGACCGAGGTAGCCGCGGGCCAGTTGGACTCCGGCGAGATAGAGTTCACCTGCGACCCCGGGAGCAACCGGGGACAGCCGGGAGTCGAGGACGTACGTTCTGGTGTTCCACACCGGAACACCGATCGGAACCAGGTCGACGTCCGCTTCGGACACCTCGTGATAGGTGACGTCGACAGCCGCTTCGGTGGGTCCGTAGAGGTTGTGCAGCGCCACGCCCGGCAGGACGCGTCGGACGCGTTCGCCGACCTCGGCGGGCAGCGCCTCACCGGAGGCGAAGACAGTCCGCAGCGACGCGGCTGCGGACGACGACTCGGCTGCGACGACGGAGACGAAGACCTCGAGCAACGACGGCACGAAGTGTGCCGTCGTGACCGACTGCGCCTCGATGGTCTCGAGCAGGTACTGCGGGTCTCGGTGCCCGTCCGGCTTCGCGATGACCAGCGTCGCCCCGATCTGCAACGGCCAGAACAGTTCCCACACCGACACGTCGAACGTGACGGGGGTCTTCTGCAACACGACATCGTCGGCGGCGAGCTCGTATTCCGACTGCATCCACAGCAGACGGTTGACGATTGCCTCGTGTGTGACGGCCACGCCTTTCGGCTGCCCGGTCGACCCGGACGTGAAGATGACGTATGCGGTGTTCGTCGGGGCCAGTGCACCGATTCGGTCCGCGTCGGTGATCGGTGCATCGGAGACGCCGGACAGGTCGAGAACGTCGATGTCGATCACGTCGAGCCCGTCGGCATCCACCGAGTCTCGTGACGTACTCAGTACGCACACCGGTGCCGCGGTGCGCAGAATGTGCGCGATTCGCTCGGCAGGCTGATCCGGGTCGATCGGTACGTAGGCACCGCCCGCCGCGACGATCGCGTGAATTCCGACGAGCAGCTCCACCGAACGACGGGCAGCGATCGCCACGGTGGTCTCGGGCCCGACACCACGATCGACGAGGTACCGCGCAAGACGAGCCACCCGTGCGTCGAACTCACCGTAGGACACCGACTCGTCACCGAATACCAGTGCGGTTCCGTCGGATTCGACCGACCGCCCGAGGGAGGCCAGCGTCTGCGACCGGTCGACGTCGTGGTCGGTGTCGTTCCAGTCGTCGAGCACGCGCTTGTACTCGACGTCGTCGAGCAGTTCGATGTCACCCACGACGGTCGAGAGGTTGTCGGCGACGGATTCGAGGACCTTGATCAGACGCTCACCCAGGGTGACCACAGAGGATTCGTCGAACAGGTCGGTGGCGTAGGTGACATCGAACGTCATACCCTGCGCCGCGCCACTGGGTCCGAACGATTCGACGAACGTGAACTGCAGGTCGAACAGTGCAACCAGGGTCTCGAAGTCGACGCCCGAGACCGACAGTCCCGGTAGTTCGAGATCCTTCTGCCCCAGGTTCTGGAACGCGAGCACCACCTGCACGAGGGGATGACGTGCCGTGGAACGTACCGGGTTGAGGATCTCCACCAGACGCTCGAACGGAACGTCCACGTGTGCCAGCGCCGACAGGTCGGTCTCGCGAGCATCGGCGAGTACCTGGTCGAACCTGCGCGCGGTGTCGATCTCCGTTCGGAGCACGAGGGTGTTGACGAACATGCCGATCAGGTCGTCGAGCGCCGCCTCACCGCGGCCCGCGACCGGTGTGCCGATCGCGATGTCGGTCTCGCCGGACAGCCGCGAGAGCAGTACCGCGAGGCTGGTGTGCACCAGCATGAACAGCGACGCGTTCTCACGTCGGGACGCCTCGATCAGAGCGCGATGTAGTTCTCCGTCGATCGAGAAACGCACCAGCGCACCGCTGTTCGACGCCACTGCCGGCCGGGGACGGTCGGAGGGCACATCGAGCTGATCGGGCAGACCGGCCAACGTCGTTGTCCAGTAGTCGATCTGCTGCGAGACCACGGACGTGGGGTCGTCCTCGGAGCCCAGCACCTCGCGCTGCCACAGGCTGTAGTCGGCGTAGTCGACCGGAAGCGGAGTCCAGTACGGCTCCTGGTTCATCGACCGCGCCGCATAGGCATTCATGACATCGCGAGTGAGCGGGCCGAGCGAGAAACCATCGGCGGCGATGTGGTGCACCACGAACACCAGCAGGTGCTCGGTGGGGCTCACCTCGAACAACCGAGTACGGAACGGGAGGTCCTTCGACAGGTCGAATCCTGTTGTCGCCAGCTCGCGCATGGCATCGGCCACCTGATGCGCGGAAATTTCGATCGGCGTCAATTCCGGTGTGGCCGTCTGCGCGTCGACGATCACCTGATGAGCCGTGCCGTCGGTCTCCGGGAACACCGTCCGCAGAGACTCGTGCCTGGCGACGACGTCCGCGACCGCGATCTGCATGGCCCGGCGGTCGAGCAGACCGGACAACCGGACGGCGATCGGGATGTTGTTGGCCGCCGATTCGACGTCGAACTTGTTGAGGAACCACATCCGCTGTTGCGCCAACGACAGCGGAATGTGCTGCGGACGCTGCTGCGGTACCAGCGGCGGCCTGCTGCCGGTGGCGACCAGGGTGCCCAGTCTGGCTGCGAGGTCGGCCACCGAGGACGCGTCGAACAGTTCGCGAACGGCGATCCGGGTGTCCAGCGCGACGCCGAGTCGGGACACGAGTTGCGTTGCGATGAGCGAGTTTCCGCCCAGCTCGAAGAAGTCGTCGTCGAGACCCACGCGCTCGACGCCCAGCACCTGGGCGTACACCTCGGCGACGGTGCGTTCGATGTCGTTGGTCGGTTCGCGGTACTCGGTGACCTCGAATGCGGGGTCGGGCAACGCCTTTCGGTCGAGCTTTCCGCTGGCACCGAGCGGGAACTCGGGCAGCACGATCAGCGTCGACGGCACCATGTACTCCGCCAGACGGCCGCGTAGCGCCGACAGAACGGCTCCGGTGTCGACCGACACTCCCGAAGGAACCACGTATCCGACGAGTTGGTCGCGGCGGACCACGACTACGGCTTGAGAGACCGACCGCTGCGCGAGCAGCGCCGTTTCGATCTCACCCAGTTCGATGCGCAGGCCGCGCAACTTGACCTGGAAGTCGGAACGTCCGACGTATTCGAGCTCGCCGTCGCGATTCCAGCGCACGACGTCGCCGGTGCGGTACAGCCGCGCGCCGCCATCGGCGAACGGGTGAGCGACGAACCTGTCCGCGGTCAGGTCGGGGCGTCCCACATAGCCGCGCGCGAGCTGGGTGCCGGCGAGATAGAGCTCACCTGCAACACCGACCGGGGTGGGATGCAGTCGCGAATCCAGCACGTAGACAGCGGTGTTCCACACCGGAGCACCGATCGGCATGACGTCGGAGTCCGAATCCGTGACCGCGTGGTACGTCACGTCCACGGCCGCCTCGGTCGGTCCGTACAAGTTGTGCAGTTCCACCGAGGCGACGGCACGCCGCAGTGCGCGAGCGGTGGTGGGCGGTAGCGCCTCACCGGAGGCGAACATCAGCCGGAGCGAGGCTCCCGCGCTGCGACGCCGCTCGACTTCGGGTACGAACACCGACATCATCGACGGCACGAAGTGCACTACCGAAACACGTTCGCGTGCAATGACATCGAGCAAGTAAATGGGATCTCGGTGACCGTCCGGAACGGCGATCACCACCGAGGCACCCACCTGGAGCGCCCAGAAGAACTCCCATACCGACACGTCGAACGTGGACGGCGTCTTCTGCAGCACCACGTCGCGCGGAGTCAGGGCGTATTCGCCCTGCATCCACAGCAGTCGGTTGACGATCGCGTCGTGCGACACCCCGACGCCCTTGGGACGGCCCGTCGAACCCGACGTGAAGATGACGTAGGCGAGGTTCCGTGAACGCAGTGGGGCGCGTCGGTCGTTGTCGCGCAACGGTTCCGACGACAGGCTGGAAGTATCGAGCGTGTCGATGTCGATCGTGTCGACGTCGGGGAATTCGACGTGATCGCGCACGGTGGACAACACCCGGATCGGTGCCGCGGTGGCCACGATGTAATCGTTGCGATCCGCCGGTTGGGTCGGGTCGATCGGCACGTATCCGGCCCCGGCCTTGACGATCGCGTACATGCCGACGAACAGGTCGAGGCTGCGGGCGATCGCGAGGCCGACCAACGTGTCGGGCCCGACGCCCAGCGAGACCAGATGGCGCGCAAGACGGTTGACCCGTGCATCGAACTCGGCGTACGTCAGCCGCTCATCTTCGAAGACCAGCGCAGTTGCGTCCGGGGTCAGGGCGACCTGTCGGTCGAACAGGTCCACCAGAGTGATGTCGGCGGGGACCTCGTGTTCGGTGTCGTTCCATTCGGCCACCACGCGATCGTGCTCGCCGTCGTCGAGCAGATCGATGTCGCCGACGGCCACCGACGAATCGGACACCACGGCCGTGAGCATCCGCACGAATCGGTCGGCGAAACCGCGTACGGTCTCGGCATCGAAAAGGTCTGTCGCGTAGGTCAGTTCGGCGGCCATGCCCTGTCCGCGGCCGTCCAGTCCGATGGACTCGGTCACGGTGAGCTGCAGGTCGAACTTGGCGACCTCGGCGTCGAGGGCGACGCTGTCCACCGACAGCCCCGGCAGATCTACGTGTGTACGGGTGAGGTTCTCGAACGAGAGCATCACCTGGAACAGCGGGTGTCGAGCCTGCGACCGAGACGGGTTGAGGACCTCGACCAGACGCTCGAACGGTAGATCGGCGTGCCCGAAGGCTCCGAGCGCTACCTCGCGCGCGCGGCCGATCTGCTCGGAGAACGTGCGCCCGGAGTCGATGTCGGTGCGAAGGACGAGCGTGTTGACGAACATGCCGACCACGTCGTCGAGCGCTGCGTCACCGCGGCCGGCGACCGGGGTACCGATGGCGATGTCCTCGGTCCCGGACAGACGGGCCAGAAGCACGGCCAGTGCGGCGTGGACGACCATGAACAGCGATGCGTTGTGGGTGTGTGCCAGGGCGGACAGTCCCTGGTGCACATCAGCGGGCACGTCGAATCCGATGGAGGCGCCTTGGTAGGACTGGCGGCTGGGGCGCGGCCGGTCGGTCGGCAGATCGAGCTGGTCGGGTAGGCCGGCGAGGATGTCGGCCCAATAGTTCACCTGACCGGAGATCAGGGACTGCGGATCGTCTTCGGAGCCCAGAACCGAACGCTGCCAGAGGCTGTAGTCGGCGTACTGCACTTCCAACGGCATCCAGGCCGGGTTCTCCCACGCGGTGCGCGAGGCGTAGGCGATCATGATGTCTCGGGCCAGCGGTCCCATCGACCAGCCGTCGGCCGAGATGTGGTGCACCACCATGGCGATCACGTGTTCGCGTGGGCCGATCTCGAACAGTCGCGCCTGGATCGGAACGTTGACGGTCACGTCGAACGTCGTCGACGCGAGCGCGAAGACCTGTCGCTGAATGTCGGCTGCCGAGGTCGGAATCGGCATCAGGTTCGGCACCGTCTGAGCGGCGTCGAGAATGGTCTGCTGCGGTCCGTGCGCGGTGTCGGGATAGACGGTGCGCAGCGACTCGTGCCGGTCGATCACATCCATGATGGCGACCTGCAGTGCCGCGACATCCAGGTCGCCGGTCAGCTTCAGCGCGAACGGAATGTTGTATGCGGCGGAGTCGACGTCGAACCTGTTGAGGAACCACATGCGTTGCTGCGCAAGCGACAACGGGATGCGCTCCGGACGGACGGTCGCGACCAGTGCAGTCCGGCCGCCCTCCCCCGCCGCCTGTTCGACGCGCACCGCGAGCAGCGCGACCGTCGACGCCTCGAACAGCATGCGCACCGGCACGGTGGCGTCGAGTGCCACTCCGAGCCGCGAGACCACCTGGGTGGCGATCAGCGAGTTACCGCCGAGCTCGAAGAAGTCGTCGTCCAGTCCTACCCGCTCGACGCCGAGGACCTCGGCGAAGACGTCGGCGACGATCTCTTCGATCGGTGTCGTCGGTGCGCGGAAATCTCGCACCTCGAACACCGGCGCAGGCAGTGCGCGCCGGTCCAGCTTTCCGTTGACCGTCAACGGAATCGTCTCCAGCGCAACGAACGCCGACGGAACCATGTACTCCGGCAACAGTTCGGCGATACCGGTTCGCAGATCCTCGAGGTCGAGGGTAGGCCGACCGTTCGCCACCGCCGAGACCACGTAGGCGACCAACCGGGCCGCCCCGGGTGAATCCTCACGGACGACGACGGCAGCCTGGGTGACGGCGGGGTGCGCGGTGACCGCGGCCTCGACCTCGCCCAACTCGATTCGGAAGCCGCGCACCTTGACCTGATCGTCGGAGCGGCCCAGATATTCGAGCTCGCCCGACGCGTTCCACTGCGCCAGATCGCCGGTGCGGTAGAGCAACGACCCGGCATCGGAGCCGGAGGCGAACGGATCGGCCACGAACCGCACCGCGGTGAGCGGTGCGCGTCCCAGGTATCCGCGCGCCAATTGTCCACCGGCAACGTACATCTCGCCGGGCACCCCGACCGGGACCGGATGGAGCCGGGTATCGAGAACGTAGACGCGCAGCCCAGCGATCGGCTTGCCGACCACCGATGCGGTCGTTGCGACGGACGCGGAGCCCAACGCCTGATACGACACGTGCACCGTGGTCTCGGTGATGCCGTACATGTTGATCAGCTGCGGTGCACGATCGCCGTGCCGCTCGAACCAGCCGCTCAATCGACGCTGTTCGAGGGCCTCGCCGCCGAAGATCACGTAGCGCAGAGACAGCTCGCCGCCGGTCGAGGCCGCCGTGCGATCGGCCTCGGACAGTTGGTAGAACGCCGACGGAGTCTGGTTGAGCACCGTCACCCGTTCGTCCACGAGCAGCTGATGGAACGCCTCGGGTGAGCGCGAGGTGAAGTAGTCGACGACCACCAGAGTGCCGCCGTACAGCAACGGACCCCACAGTTCCCACACCGAGAAGTCGAACGCGTAGGAATGGAACATCGTCCACACGTCGTCGGCTCCGAAGCAGTAGACCGCATCGGTGTTCGCGAGAAGCCGAACCACGTTGCGGTGCGGCACCAGAACACCCTTGGGGCGACCGGTCGACCCCGAGGTGTAGATGACGTAGGCGACGTTGGTGGGGCGAAGCGGGCGAATGCGATCGATGTCGGTCACCGGTGCGCCCGAGATCGACGACAGATCGACCGTGTCGATGTCGACGAACGTTGCGCCGATGCGAGATTCGACGTCCGCGGGCAGCTCGATCGGGTCCGTTCCCGAGAAGAGAATCGATGTCGGACGCGCATCGTCGAGCATGTACTCGACGCGGTCCAGCGGGTAGCTCGGATCGACAGGGAGGTAACCGCCACCGGCTTTCACGACCGCGACCAGCGCGACGACGAGTTCCGCCGACCTCGGTAGGGCGACCGCGACGAGGCTCTCGGGGCCGACGCCGTGCGAGATCAGTACGCGGGCAAGGCGATTGGTCCGAGCATCGAACTCGGCGTACGTCAGCGACGTGTCGCCGAAGCGCACGGCCACTCCGTCCGGCTGTGCCGAGGCCGCAGCGTCGAGCAGGTCGATCAACGTCACGTCGCGAGAGACGTCCGGCCCGGACACGTTCCAGGTGGACACGACGGACTCGTATTCAGCGGCGTCCACGATGTCGACGTCGCCGACCGGAACCGACGCGTCGGTGGTGACTGCGTCCAGAATTCCGAGGAAGCGTTGCGCGAAGCTGTCGACCAGATCTGCGTCGAACAGATCGGTCGCGTACTCGAACACCGCATCGATACCCGCGGCAGTTCCGTCGACCTGGTGCTCGGTGAGCCAGAGCTGGAGGTCGAATTTCGCTATCGGGACGTCGAATTCGGCGGCCACGGCGCGGAGCCCGCCGACGGTGAGTTCACGAGACATGGCCGATTCCAGGGAGAGCGCCACCTGGAACAACGGGTGCCGTGATGTCGAGCGGACCGGATTGAGAACCTCGACCAGGCGCTCGAACGGAACGTCGGCATGCGCGAACGCCGACAGGTCCGTGTCGCGGACGCGAGCGAGCAGCTGCTCGAACGACAGTGCCGGATCGACATCGGTTCGAAGTACCAACGTGTTGACGAACATTCCGACGAGGTCGTCGAGTGCAGGCTCACCGCGACCGGCCACCGGCGCGCCGATGGCGATGTCGGTGGTGCCGCTCAGTCGAGCCAGCAACAGCGCGTATGCCGACTGCATCACCATGAACAGCGACGAGTTGTTCGCGCGGGCGAGATCGGCCAGAGCACTGTGCAACCGGGCCGGAATCTCGATGCGCAGCTTGCTGCCTGCGTTGGACGACACGGCGGGGCGGGGCCTACTCGACGGCAGCGCCAGCTGATCGGGTAGATCCTCGAGTGTGGCACTCCAATAGGCGATTTCGCGTGCAGCGAGCGAATGCGGATCGGTTTCGGGACCGAGTACCGCACGCTGCCAGAGCGCGTAGTCGGCGTACTGGACCTCGAGCGGCGTCCACTCGGGAGCGCGGCCCTGTATCCGGCTCGAGTAGGCCAGCAGGACGTCGCGCGCCAACGGTCCGAAGGAGGCTCCGTCGGCAGCGATGTGGTGCAGGACCATCGCCAGTTCGTACTCGGTGGGCGACATCTCGAACAGCGCGATTCGGAACGGCGTGTCGATCGTGACGTCGAAGCCCTTGGCCACCAAACCGTGCAGTCGGCCACCGAGCTCGTGCCGTTCGATGCGGATCGGGGTGATCGTGGCCGGTGTCCTGGCCGCGTTGAGCACGACCTGCTCGGGCGATCCGTCCACTTCCGGGTACACCGTGCGCAGCGTCTCGTGTCGTTCCACGACGTCTGCGAATGCAGCCGACAGGGCACTCACGTCGAGTGGGCCGCTCAGATGGACCGAGAACGGCAGGTTGTACACCGCAGTGGCCGGATCGAACCGGTTGAGGAACCACATGCGTTGCTGTGCAGGCGAGAGTGGGATGCGCTCGGGGCGTTCCCGGGATTCGAGGATCGGGGTGTCGGATCCGCGGCCGGCGGCAGACTCGGCCCGGGCAGCCAGTGCGCCGACGGTGGGAGCCTCGAACAGCTCGCGCACTCCCAGGCGTACTCCGAGTGCGCCGCCGACTCGTGTCACCAACTGTGTGGCGATCAGCGAGTTGCCGCCGAGCTCGAAGAAGTCCTCGTCCAGACCGACCTTGGACGCGCCGAGCAGATCTTCGTAGATTCCGGCGACGACGTATTCCGCGCGACTCTGCGGTGCTCGGTACTTCTTGGCGCTGGTGAACACCGGCTCCGGCAACGCTTTTCGATCGAGCTTCCCGCTGGTGTTGAGCGGCAGCGCATCGAGCACGACCACTGCTGCGGGAACCATGTAGGACGGCAGCGCATGCCCGGCGAATTCGATGGCCTCGGCGGAGTCGATGGACTTCCCCGGCCCGGCGACGACGTAGGCGACGAGTTGGTCGCCGGTGACCGTCTGCACGACCAATGTCACTGCCTGCGAGATGGATTCGTGTGCGAGCAGCACGGTTTCGATCTCGCCCAGCTCGATGCGCTGGCCACGGAACTTCACCTGGAAGTCGGTGCGTCCGATGTAGTCCAGCACTCCGTCGCTGCGCCACCGAACGAGGTCGCCGGTGCGATACATCCGCTCTCCGGCGTCGCCGAAGGGGTTGGCCACGAACCGATCCGAGCTCAGGTCGGGGCGACCCACGTAGCCCCGCGCCAGCTGGACGCCCGCGAGGTAGAGCTCGCCCGCTTCTCCCACCGGAGTGGGTCGCAGCCGGCTGTCCAGTACGAAGGCGCGGGTGTTCCACTCGGGCACACCGATCGGGACGGTTCGCGTGTCCTGTGGGCTGCTCTCGTGGTACGTCACCGAGACCGCCGCCTCGGTGGGACCGTAGAGGTTGTGCAGTCCCGCGGCGCAGACGGATCGGAATGCTGCTGCCGTCTCGACCGGAAGCGCCTCGCCGATCACGAAGACGTGACGCAGCGAAGCACAGGTGTTGGCCGGCGCGTTGGCGACGAACACGGTCAGCATCGAGGGCACGAAGTCGGTGACCGTGACGCGATGTTCGGCGATCCTGTTCGCCACGTAGACCGAGTCGCGATGCCCGTCGGGGGTGGCGAGCACCATCGTCGCGCCCACTCGCAGCGGCAGGAAGAAACCCCACAGCGAGACGTCGAACGTCGTCGCCGTCTTCTGCAGATAGACATCGGTGGTATCCATCGGATACTCCGCCAGCATCCACTCCATCTGATTGTGGATGGCGGCGTGGTCCACGGCGACGCCCTTCGGGCGGCCGGTGGAGCCGGAGGTGTAGATGACGTACGCGGTGTTCGAAACACGAAGCGGCGCAGTCCGTTCCGCGTCGCCGAGCGGAGCGGACGACCGGGCGGACAGTTCGACCAGATCGACGGCGACCGTGTCGGTGCCCTCGGGCAGCGACACGTCGTCACGCGACGAGATCAGTACGCACCGAGGCTGCGCGGAATCGAGGATGTAGGCCGTGCGTTCGGCGGGATGATCCGGGTCGATCGGTACCCACGCTCCGCCTGCCGCCACGATGGCGTACATGCCGACCACGAGATCGAACGAGCGTCGAATGGACAAGCCGACGAGGGTCTCCGGGCCGACGCCCATGTCGATCAGATGGCGAGCGAGGCCGTTCACCCGCGCCGACAGTTCTCCGTAAGTCAGGACGTCGCCCTCGTACACCAGAGCCGTGGCGTCGGGACGAGCTGCCGCAACAGCCTCGAAGGCGGTGAGCAGAGTGCTGGGCGTCGTCTCGTGTTCGGTGTGGTTCCACTCGGAGACGACCAGTGCGCGCTCGGATCCGTCGGTCAGAGCCAGGTCCCAGACGAGGTCCGTCGGGGCTGCTGCCACGAAACGGCCGAGGAAGTCGACGAACCGCTCGTGATTGCGGCCGGACTGATCGGGGCCGTAGAGGTTGGGGTTGGACTCGAAGTCGATGTGGGTCGTGGCCCCGGCGACGCTCGTGTAGAGGTTCAGGCCGAAATCCTCGATGAGGCCGGTGGAGAGGATGTTGATCCCGCCGACCATCGATCCCAGGCGCACCTCGCCGAAGAACAGCATGATGTTGACCCAGGGACCGAAGAACGCAGCTTGACCGCTTGCGCCGCCGGCGTCGCGGCGAATGTCCTCGTGCCGGTACCGCTGGTGGCGCAGTGCACCGGAGACCTCGGCGTTGACGCGCGCCAGCATCGTTTCGACGGTGGTGTCGCCCGAGACGTCGAACCGCAGCGGCACCACGTTGGACACCATGCCGCCGGAGCGGCGCAGTACCGCGGTGGTTCGCGCGGTCACCGGCAGTGACAGCACGACGTCCTCGCGGCCGGTCATCTGGGCCAGATACGCCGCGAACGCGGCGATGACGATGGTCGCCATCGTCGTGTCGGTTTCGGCGCGCAGGGCATCGAGACTGCTCATCGTGTCGGCAGACAGAGCGGTGCTGTCGATCTGACTCTTCGGGGCCGGCGGAGCGGTGTGTCCGGCGAGGGTGGTGACTCCGTCGATTCCGTCGATCCGCGACGCCCAGTATTCGCGATCGGCCTGGAAGCGGCTCGAATCGCGGTAGGACATCTCGATGTCATAGACCTTGGTCAGATCCGAGGCCAGGTTCTTCGTCGGTTCGGTGCCCTCGACCTCGGACGTGTACAACTCCGCAGCGCGGTTCATGAAGGTCACGGCACCGAAGCCGTCGAGAACGACGTGGTGCACGCGCTCGTACCAGAACCAGACATCGTCCTCGATACGCAGGACGGTGGCGGCGATCAGTCGATCGCGAAGAATGTCGATCGGAGCGCTGTAATCGGCGTGCATCCACTCGAGGGCGGCCGCGCGGGGGTCGTTCTCGCCGCGCAGATCCACCAGTCCGAGCGAGTCGTCCAGGGTGGGGTCGACGATCTGTCGTGGCTCCGCGTCGATCTCGGTGATACGGACGAAACCGGACTGCAGTTCGAGGGCTGCGCGTGACGATGCGCGCCGCAACAGTTCGACGTCGAGATCACCGCGCAGTTCGACGTACTGCGCGATGTTGGCGGGTACCGAGGGGTCCACGTGCTGCGCGAACCACATCCCCAATTGGGCCGGTGACAGTGGGAACGAGGGATGCTGCCGACTGTCGACTCCCGTGTCGTCGTCTCCAGCACCTTCCACACCTAGCGGGTCCAATCGATTCCTCTCTTTCCCACAATCACACGCGCCCCCACCGGCCGCCGAAGCGGCGGACAACGATGGGCACCGAACACATCGAGCAAGCTGACTACGTCGATCTCTATTTTCTCACCATGAACAACTCGGAAGTTACCTTTCAGTACTTATCCGTCGAGATGGGCCGGACCGTTACATGCCCAGCACGCGTCGAGAGCACCCGCCCCCGTACGTGCAGAACCGGTGGCTGGATTCGGCACCCGGCCAATCTACAGGCCCGCACGCGCGGAGTTCGTCGGTTGTCACGCCGTCATGTCGAAAGCGGCAATCACCTTGGTAGGTACCAAACGAACGATCAATTCGCCCGGAACTCCGTTGCGTCTGCCGAACTCCTCCCCTCTGTCGCGGCCCATGTACCGCGCTCCGATCTCGGTGGCCGTGCGCACCAGTTCTCGGGGATCCTCGTCGATCGAGGCAACGCCCTGCACCTGCACGAACCCGTACGGCGGCTCTTCGAGATCGACGGTCAACACGATCCGAGGGTCCCTGCGGATCGCTCGCCCCTTGGCGGTATCGGCTCCGGTGTTGAACACGATGGAATCGTCCTCGACGACGAACCAGATCGGGGCGACCAGGGGCCGTCCGTCCGAAGCGAGGTAGCCGACCTTTCCGGTGCGGGTACCTGCCGACAGAAACTCTCGCACGCGTGGATCGGTGAAAGACGTCATCGACGTCACGCTACTCGGCCGGACCGACAGGTTCACGTCACCGACGAACTCGGCCAGGACGTGCCGCCCGATCGACGATGCTGTGCCGGGCACCGTCGGCATATCTCGCGCTTCGAGTCGACGATCTCCTGCACGAGATCGCGGAGGGGCTTCACCGATATGGCCCTCTCAGCGACCCAACGTCGCTCCGATCAGAATCAATCTCATCGCTCGCTCCGTGGCATCGGTCAGAAACTCGGCACCTCGTTCGAGCGCTTCGACCAGTTCGACCGGCGAGGGCAGAATGCCTGCGAAGGCGTCGATACCCGAGTCGTAATTGGCCCGGGCATCGAGACCGATGGTGCCCGCGAGCGCCACCACTGGTTTGCCGTGGAGCTTCGCTCGGCGCGCGACCTCCGTAGGGATCTTGCCCTTCGGCGTCTGCTTGTCGATGGAACCCTCGGCGGTCAACACCAGATCGGCCGTCGCGATGAGGCTGTCGAGATCGACATGATCGAGCATCACCTCGAAGCGCGGTAGGAGCTCTGCTCGCAGGACCGCAGCCACGCCGGCACCCATCCCGCCGGACGCCCCCGTGCCCGGCCCGGTGCGCAGGTTCAGGCCCGAGGGCCGTGTCGACACGTCACGCTCGAGCACCTCGGCCCAGCGGTCCATCGCAGCCGACAGAACCTCCACTTGCCCCGGAGTGGCACCCTTCTGCGGTGCGAAGACCCGGGCGACTCCCCCCGGTCCACACAGAATGTTGTGCGGATTGCATGCGACCCTGATCTCCACGCCGCTTCCCGGAGTCAGACGTGGATCGAGACCGGACACATCGATGTGATCGAGACGGACCAACTCGCCTCCGCCGTCACCCAATTCGAGGCCTTCGGCATCGAGGAGTCGCACTCCGAGCGCTTGGAGCAAACCTGCGCCGCCGTCCGAAGTACCGGAATCACCGCAGCCCAGAAGAATTCGTTCGGCACCGTAATCGAGGGCGGCGCGGATGAGCTCACCGACTCCGCGGCTCGTGGTGATCGTCGGGTCACGCATATCTCGCGGAACCAGCGACAGGCCGGCCGCCGCTGCCATCTCCACGACCGCTGTGATCGGCCCGTCGGTTCCCAGGAGAGCGAAATGGGACGCCACCGGCGTGCCGACCGGCCCGGTCACGACGGCGTCGATCACCTTTCCCAGGGTGGCACCGGCAAGTGCGCGGGCAGACCCTTCACCCCCGTCGACCAGGGGAACCGAGCTGACGATGGCACCGGGCACCACCCGGCGGATACCTGCACCGATAGCCACTGCGACCTCGTCGGCACCGAGGGATTCCTTGAACCCGGACGGGGCGACGACGAAGCGGAGAGGAGTTGAAGAGGGCATGGTGATCGTGTCCTTGTCGGAAGTCGGAGATCAGGAGATGGGGGTGCCGAGCAGAGGCCACACGGCCACGGCGAAGAACAGCACGGTCATTGCGGTCAGCGGCGCGAGGAACGCGGACAGCCGCAGCAGGTCCTTCGGTGAATATGTATCCACACCTTCGGCTTTGGCGAAGATCGCCACTGGCTTCGCCGAGGACGGCATGGTGTGGCAGAAGCCTGCCGCAGCCGTCGAGGCGAAGGCCGCGGCCACTGGATCGATGCCGAGCGCCACAGCCGTGGTGACGACGAGTGGAACCAGCACGGACGAACGGGCCGAGCGAGATTGGATGAGAAGATGTGACGCCACGGACAGAACGATCACCACTGCAATGAACACCCAGGGCGGTGCCGATCCGATCGGGACCACCGTGAACAGCCCGTCCGAGAGCCACCCTGCCGCACCGGACGTCGTCAGCGCGGTCCCTAGGGCCAGCGTCGCCGCCATGAACAGCAGCAGCGACCACGGCACCGTCGACAGCGCCTTGCCGAAATCGGTGGTACCGAAACGCGGAGAGGTGGAGATCAGTGCACCGAGCAGGGCGATGATGGCGGGGTGCACGCCGTGCAGCGGTTCCGAGCACCACAGCACGATGACGACGGCCAGCAACGTCGCGGCCCGGTTCTCCGCGATGGTCAGCGGTCCCGTCACCGGGGTGGGAAGCCGCGACGCCATGTCGGATACGTTCACCGCCAGTGGGATTCGGCGATCCTCACGATCGGTGAACAGCAGCAGTACGAGCTCGGCCGCACAGTGGCTACTGACCACGGCCAGCGGCACACCGAGCAACAACCACGCGGTGAAGCTGATGCCGGTGCCCGTCGCACTTTCGAGCACCTGGCTGGTGATCAGATGTGCCCCCGCGCCGATGAGGGTCGCCACAGCGGACAGCAGGATGACGGTGGGAAACAGGATTGCCAACGCCCGCACCACCCGCTTGCGCTCGGCGAGCGCCTGCGCCAACGCCACGAACACCGGCAGCGCAAGTGCCGCACGACCCGAGGTGGCAGGAATTGCGAATGCGGTCACGATCAGTGCAGACGTCACCAAATGGGCGAGCTGGCGTACGCTGCCCGCACCGCTGACGATGAACACCGCTGCGCGCGTTGCCAAACCGGACTCGCGAACTCCAGCGGCGATGATGAACGCCGCGATGAGAAGCCAGATGGTCTCTTCGCCCAGAGTGTCGAACAAGGCGTCGGTGCTGACCACACCTGTCAATACCAGAGCCAGTGCGGCACCGAGTGCGACGTAGGTGTCGTCGATCTTGGTGAACACCCAGAGGGCGACAGCTGCCGAGAAGACGACGAGCGTCGTCCGTCCCGCGCTCGGCAACCCTTGCGCCGCGCCGGCGAGCACGGCCAACAGCACCAGCAGTGCAACCGAACTGACGACGAGCTGAACCACCCGGCGGGTCCACAGATCGCGAAAGCGCCACGCCCGCATCGGTTGCGGAAGGGGAGGTGGCTGCGTCCTGAAGCTGACCGTGTTCATGATTACCAGTCTGGAGCCGACCGATGAAACGCCGATGAACAGTCCATGAGCGTTCTTTCATGAGCGGTTCTGCTCAGGCCAGGCGGTACCCCATCCCGCGCACCGTCTCGATTCGATCGGAGCCGATCTTCTTGCGCAGCATACGAACGTAGACGTCGACGACGTTGGAGCCGGGGTCGAAATCGTATCCCCATACGTGACTGAGGATCTGCTCACGAGAGAGGACCTGCCGTGGGTGACGCAGAAACATCTCGAGCAGAACGAACTCGCGCGATGTCAGCGACACCACCACACCGTTCACCACGGCACGTCTGGTGTGCAGATCCACAGCCAGAGAGCCTGATTCCAGAACGGAGACCGAGGGCTCTCGGTCACCGCCACGCAGCCGCAGTCGAACACGTGCAAGCAACTCCTCGAACCGGAACGGCTTGGTCATGTAGTCGTCCGCTCCCCCTTCGAGGCCGGTCACGGTGTCGCGCACCGAGTCCCGGGCCGTCAGGATGATCACAGGAATACCGACACCGGCGCCTCGTAGCGATTCGATCACCTCGAACCCGTCCTTGCCCGGCAGGCCCAGATCCAGAACGACGAGATCGAAGTCTCCGGTCGTCGCATAATCGATCGCGGAGATGCCGTCGGCCACGGTGGTCGTGGTGAAACCGTTGGCCCGTAAACCCTTTTCGATGAAGGACGAGATGCGGACGTTGTCCTCGGCGATCAATATTCGGCTCATCGTCGGTCTCTCATCGTGCCGGCAGGTCCAATCCGAAGGTCGCACCCGCACCGGGTCGACTGTCGAGCGTCGCGGCACCGTGGTGCCCGTCGGCAATTGCTCGCACGATGCTCAGCCCCAGCCCTGCGCCGCCACTGTCCGAGCGAAGCGAGCCACTGCTTCCGCGGGCGAACCGTTCGAAGATGGTCGACGCATCCACGCTGGACACACCGGGCCCGGTGTCGCTCACCCACAACCGAACTCGGTCCAGGGCGAGCTCCGAGCCCACGACGATCCGGTCACCGGTCCGGGTGTGCGACACCGCATTCTGCGCCAGCTGAAGCACTGCCTGCGTGACTCGCTGCGGATCGACCCGCACCGAGCCCGTACCGACGTGCCCCAGAATCCAATCGCGGTCGGCGAGCGCTCGCACCTTGGCGTCGATGTCGCGCGTGAGGATCTCGAGATCGACCGGTTGCTTGCGGACGAAATCCGGCCGCTCGGCTTTGGCAAGGATCAACAGGTCCTCCACGATCCGGTTCATCCGGTCCAACTCGTCGGTGACGAGCCGAACCGTCTCTTCACGCTCGTGTGGGTCCTCACCCATCAGTTCCAGATGCCCACTGACAATCGTGATCGGCGTACGTAGCTCATGGCTCGCGTCGTCCACGAATTGTCGCTGCGCGGCGAACGCGGACTCCAGCCGGTCGAGCATGTCGTTGAACGTGTCCGCGAGCTCGGCGACGTCGTCGCGGCCCTCCACCTCGATCCGCCTGGACAGATCGTCGGTGGTGATCTGGGCCGCGGTCCGGCGAACGAGACGTACGGGCGCAAGAATCTGCCCGGCCACCACCCAAGCGATACCGCCGGTGAACAGAAGTGCCATGAGCGATACCCCGACAACTACACGAATGGTGTTGGACACGTCTGCGCGCTCACGGTCGACCAGGATTCCGATAGCGAACGTCCCGGCCTGGCCCCCGCCGGAAGGTTCGGCCACCTGTTTCGCCCAGATGACTTCTCCCTCCGAGGTCGGTGTCGATCCCACGCTGTCGGGTGAGTCCACGATGGCCGATACGACAGCGGCGTCGGCGACCAGATCCCCCGGACCGCCGCGCTCCTGACGCAGGAGTCGATCGGTGTATCCGAACAAGATTTCGTCGTCGTCCGGGTATTGACGCTGCAGGTGCAACTGGAGCAGATCTGCCACATTGCCGAACGGCAGACCGTCGTCCGGGTCACGGCCGGTCGCCGCGAACTCGCTGAACTCGCTGATCTCCTGCTCGAGCGCCACTGCGGTGTCTCGCTCGACGTCCGCGAGGAGGATCGTTCGCACTGCAACGCCGACGGCCAGCATGGCCAACGCCATCACGAACAACAGCCAGCCGAGGATGCGCACCCGTGCCGGAACTCGGCTTCCCACCCGGGGGCGACGAATCGCAGGCTCGCGCTCGAGTCCCGTCGGCGCGAGCACCTCGGTGCGGGCGTTGCTGCCGTCGATCATCTTTTCGGTCGAGTTCACCCGTCGTCATCTTCCGCATCGTCGTCGCCACCCACATCGTCCTGGTTGCCGACGTCGTCGTCATCATCCCCGTCCGGCAGAACCACCACGGGCGGCGGGGCCGGCACGACGATGGATTGCGGTGCTGATGGCGGAACGGCTGGAGCATTCCCGACCGACGGCCCCGTGTCGGTAGGAGCGCCTGCGGTGATGGGTGGGGCGGCGGTCGCCGGTGGGGCTGCGGTTGTCGACGGGGCAGTAGTCGTCGATCTGGCTGCGCCCGACGTCTGAGGTGCACCGCTCGACGTCGCGACTCCGACGGTGACGCGCGGCTCGAAGCTCGGTGGCTGCGGGGCGTCGGCCAGCACGGTGCTCGCGAGCGCGACGCCTACCGGCACGATCACCACAGCCGCCAGGACTGCAATCTTGGGTGCGAACTTCACACCGCCACACTCCCTCCGGTGCGTGAGACGACGATGAAGGCGACATGAGTAAATTTTCATGTCCGCGATCGGACCGAACCTCGACGGCATACGGGTCCCGCCGAGCGGGAGCTATACCGCAGCTGCGTGTGTCAGCGTGCCTGCACAGACCGTTGCCCTGATCTCCGTCTCCGCCAGATCGTGCACCGAGCGGTGCGCCGGGTGCTCCTCGAGAACGACGATGTCCGCGACGTCCCCGACGCGGAGCGCAGCGCGGTCGCCGCTCGCCGCCTGCAGTGCCGCGTCGAGAGGAACCGATTCCTCGGCACGCCACGGCGGCCGGTCGTCGTCGGTTCGGAATACCGCCGCCGCAACGCCTGCCAATGGCTCCGGTGGACTCACCGGAGCGTCGGAACCGAAGAGCAGCGTGGCACCGCTTCGATGGAGCGACCCGTAGCCGTAGGCCACCGAGCGTCGACCTGCCCACAGATCCTCGGCGATGTCGCGGTCGGCCATGGCGTGCTGCGGCTGCACCGACGCCGCAACGCCCAGCGCCGCGAAGCGTGCGATGTCTTCGGGGACGAGCTGCTGCGCGTGTTCGATACGACCTCCGCAACCGGCCCGCTCGAATGCATCGAGCGCAATGCCGTTCGCCCGGTCACCGATCGCATGGACAGCAGAGGTGATTCCGCCGCGAGCTGCGCGAGAGACGAGCTCGAACAGTCCGTCGCGGGTCTCGAGCAACAGTCCGTAGGCGTTGTCACCGTCGACGCCCGGGTAGCGATCGTGACAGCAGGCCGTTCTGGTGTTCAGCGAGCCGTCGAGCATGACCTTCAGCGGTCCGCGCCTGATCATGTCCGAGACGGCCGAGACGTCGCCGGTGCGCTCCCCACGATCGAGCGCTTCGTCGAGCCACTGCGGCCACACCGTGGTGTCGACGCGCACTGCGGGAGATCCGGCCGACAGGCGTCGATCCCAGACCGTCCGGTTGTCCGCGAACTCGAAATCGACGACGCCGGTCACTCCGCGGACCGCCAGTGCCGCGGTGGCGTCGAGCACCGCTCGGTCCAACTCGGCCGGGTCCTCCAAGGCCTCCAGCGCCATGACGGCCTCGAGACCGTCGACGTCACGAAGCACTCCGGTGGGATGGTCGATACCGAGATCGCGCAGCAGCGCCGGACTCAGCCACAGCGTGTGCAGGTCCATGCTCGTCAACGCCACACGCACACCGGGCAGCGCGTTCTCGAGCAGGTCCTTGTGTGGTTCGTCGGGCCACTGCGCGTCCCGAAACCCGTTGGCGCGCACTACGGAATCGCCTGCTGTGCGCGCATAGGGGAACACCAGTGCCACGGCATCGGCCGCCGACGAGGCCGGCCCGACGTCGATACGCCGCCGCGCCGCTGCCCATTGCGTCAGATGAACATGACTGTCCACGAAACCCGGCAGGGCCACTCCCCCCGCCCCGTCGACGACCTCGACGCCGCGGGTGCGATCGCTTCCGGCCGGGGTGATGGACCCGATGGTCGAGCCGACGAGTTCGATGTCGAAGAGCACGCCGGAATCATCCAGTGCGACATTGGCGATAATCACTCCTGGGACTCTAGAGCGTCGCCCCCGACGCAGGCGCGCATGCCATCCTCTAGCAATGAAGACAGAGCCTGTGGCGATGCAGACAGATCGGACCGACCCCGTCGGATATCACGCGACCGTCACGGTGCGGTGGTCGGACATGGACGCATTCGCGCACATCAATCACGCCCGGATGGTCACTCTGCTCGAAGAGGCGCGCATCGAATGGCTGCTCAGCGAGGGCGAGGCCAACGAAAGCCTGATCAAGAGTGCGTTGATCGCGAACGTCACCATCGCGTACAAGAAGCCGCTTCGGCACTCGGACGGTCCGCTCGACGTCACACTCTGGTTCGAGAAGGTACGTGCGGTCGATTTCACCATCGGCTACGAGGTACGGGCAGCGGGCGCGGCCCCGGATTCGCCGCCTGCGGTGGTGGCGACCACTCGCATGGCGATGGTCGACGTCGGGGCGGAGACTCTGCGCCGGATAGCGCCCGAGGAGAAGGCCTACCTCGCGCGCTGGACTCGCTGATACTCCGCCGCGCGATCTGCGAACCACCGCACCGCCTCCGGATCGTCGACGGCACTGGTGTCGAGAGCAGTTGTCTCGGCAGCACCTTGGAACATTTTCTTGAGCGGCACTTCGAGCTTCTTACCGGTCCGCGTGTGCGGGATCGCGGGCGCTGCGACGATGTCGTCGGGAACGTGCCGCGGGGATGCCTGTGTCCTGATGACGGCAACGATGCGCTCGCGTAGCTCCATGGTGAGCCCATCCGGGACCACCACGAACAGCGGCATCCAGTATCCCCCGTCGGGCTGTTCCATGCCGAGCACCAGGGCCTCGGTGACCTCGTCGAGAGATTCGACGGCCTGATAGATGTCTGCGCTTCCCATTCGAATCCCGTTGCGGTTCAGCGTCGCATCGGAACGACCGTGCACGACGACGCTGCCGCGTTCGGTCACGGTGATCCAGTCGCCGTGCCGCCAGATGCCCGGATAGGTATCGAAATACGCGTCCCGATAACGGGTTCCGTCGGGATCGTTCCAGAACCGCACCGGCATGGACGGCATCGGTTCGGTGACGACCAGTTCGCCCACTGCGCCGTGCACCGAGTTGCCTGCCTCGTCGTAGGCATCGAGCGCAACGCCCAGGAACGGAACCGACAACTCGCCCGGCCAGACCGGCATGGTCCGCACTCCCCCGGCGAACGCCGACACCACATCGGTACCACCGGAGATCGAGAACACCGGTACGTGGGCTCCGACCTTCTCCGACAACCAGATCGACGACGTCGCGGGCATCGCAGACCCGGTGATCCCGATGGCGCGCAGGCTCGAGAGATCGTGATCGGCACCGGGGTGTGCGTCCGCCTTGATGCACGCGAGGACGTACCCGGGGCTGGTACCGAGGTACGTCACGCCCTGCGCGGCCGCAATGCTCCACAGCGCGTCCGTTCTCGGGAACGCGGGATTTCCGTCGGCGCACACGATCGTGGCCCCGACCAGCAGGCCGGCCACCTGGAAGTTCCACATCATCCAGCTCGGGCTCGTGTACCAGAAGAACACATCGTCGGGTCCTAGATCCGAGTGCAGTGCAACGGATTTGAGATGCTCGAGCAGCACGCCACCATGGCCGTGCACGATCCCCTTGGGCCGTCCCGTGGTCCCCGACGAGAACACGACCCACAACGGGTGATCGAACGGCACTGCGACCGGAGCGAGCTCGCGCGGTGTCGCGGTCGCGTCCGCCCAATTCAGCGCCGTCCCCGCGGTCCCCACAGCGTCGCCGATGGTCACCACGGTGCGTACCGTCGGCAATCCCTCTGCGAGAGTGTTCACGTCCGCACCTTTGTCGCGGAAGGCCCCTCCGTAGACGTACCCGGACGCGGTGATCAACGCCGTGGGGTCGAGCTGCCCCAGTCTGTCGAGCGCCGCAGCCGCCGAGTAGTCCTGCCCACACGCAGCCCATACCGCGCCGAGACTTGCTGTCGCCAGGAAGGCGATGATCGCCTCGGGCACGTTGGGCAGGTATCCGACGACGCGGTCGCCGCGTCGAACGCCTGCGTCGGACAGGGTGCCCGCCAACGCACCGGCCTGAGCAATCATCTCGGACCACGTGACGGTCCGCGTCGAACCGTCCTCGGAGGCATGAACAATGGCGGCTCGATCTCCTCGAGCGTGCCGGACGACCTGATCGACGTAATTCAGCTCGACACCCGGGAACCACTGCGCCCCCGGCATACCGTGGCCCTCGAGGACCGACGCCGGCTCTATGGTGGAGCGAATGTCGAAGTAGTCCCACACCGCTGTCCAGAACGATTCGATGTCGTCGATCGACCACCGCCACAACGCTGCGTAGTCGGGCAGCATCACCTCGTGGCGCTCCTCGACGAACCGGGTGAACTCGGTGACCCGAGCGTGCTCGACATCGGTATCGGTGGGCGTCCACAGCGCACTGGTCATGGACGTCAGTATGTCAGCCCAACGGCTGGGTTCAGATCAACCCGAGCGAGCGTTCACGCATCTCGACCTTGCGCACCTTGCCGGTGACGGTCATCGGGAACTCGTCGACGATGTGCACGTAGCGCGGAATCTTGTAATGCGCGAGGCGACCGTCGCAGAACTGCCGCACCGCGTCCGAATCCAGCGGTGCGGCACCGTCTCTGAGCTGTATCCACGCCATCAATTCCTCGCCGTACTTCTCGTCGGGAACACCGATGACCTGAGCGTCGAGGATGTCGGGGTGGGTGTAGAGAAATTCCTCGACCTCGCGGGGATAGATGTTCTCGCCGCCGCGAATCACCATGTCCTTGATGCGCCCGGTGATCGCGACGTAGCCGTCACCGTCCATGACTCCGATGTCGCCGGTGTGCATCCACCCGTCGCTGTCGATCGCCTCTGCGGTCTTGTCGGGCTGCTCCCAGTAACCGATCATCACCGAGTAGCCACGGGTGCACAGTTCACCCGCTTCGCCTCGCGGCAGTGTCTCACCGAGAACGGGGTCGACGATCTTCACTTCCAGATGCGGACCCACACGACCGACAGTGGACACTCGCTGCTCTATCGAGTCGTCGCTGCGAGTCTGCAGCGATACCGGCGACGTCTCGGTCATGCCGTAGCAGATGGACACCTCTGCCATTCCCATGCGTTCGATGACCTGCTTCATCACCTCTGTGGGACAGGGTGATCCGGCCATGATTCCGGTACGCAGGCTGCTCAGATCGAATGCGCCGATGTTCTCCAGTGCCAACTCGGCGATGAACATGGTCGGTACGCCGTAGAGCGAGGTGCACTTCTCATCGGCCACGGCCGTCAACGTCGCCACCGGGTCGAACGCGGGACCGGGGATGACCATCGTTGCTCCGTGCGACGTGCACGCGAGATTGCCCATCACCATGCCGAAGCAATGGTAGAACGGCACCGGAATGCAGACCCTGTCGTTCTCGGTGTAATGGCAGAGCTCGCCGACGAAGAAGCCGTTGTTCAGTATGTTTCGATGACTGAGCGTCGCACCCTTCGGGAAACCCGTTGTACCCGAGGTGTATTGGATGTTGATCGCGTCGTCCGGGCGGAGTGTGCTCGACACGTCGGCGACCATCCGCGGAGTCTTCGCCAACGCTCGATGCCCTCGATCGGTCATCGCTTCCCACTGAATGCTTCCGATGAAGAGGACCTCGCGCAGAGTTGTCACTTCCGGTCGCACGTCGTCGATCATGGCCGTGTAGTCGGACCCTTTGAACTCGGTGGCCGACAACAGCACCGAGACACCCGCCTGTCTCAGCACGAACTGCAGCTCGTGCGAGCGGTACGCCGGATTGATGTTGACCAGAATTGCCCCGATCTCCGCCGTCGCATATTGCGCCAGCGTCCATTCGGGGCAGTTCGGTGCCCAGATCCCTACTCGATCGCCTACTTGTACTCCGGCCACGAGGAGCCCCGCCGCCAACAACTCGACGTCCGCCGCGAACTCCGAGTAGGTCCACCGCCTGCCCGATGCGACATCGACCAGGGCATCGCGTTCGGCGTGCCGCTCGACGGTGCGATGCAGGTTTCGGCCGATCGTGTCGTCGAGTATCGCTGTGTCCGAATCTCCGCGGGCGTAACTGTCCATGAGCCTCACGGTAGTGACGCCGGTCACGGCCGGCCACCCCCGAATGGGGGTCCTACTCCAGTGTGATGACGTCCGCAGCCTCGAGCACCTCGGCGCGCGACGTGTCCTTGAGCGCGACCCCGGACCGTCCGAGCTTCCTGGCTCCGGCCAGCAGACCTGCCACGATGCGGGCCGACTGCGCGTACCCCTGCCCCTCGGGCGGGTGGATGTTGGAGATGCAGTTGCGATCGGCGTCGGTACGGCCGGGCTTGGGAAGGTGCGTCAAGTAGATGCCGAGACTGTCCGCGACGGACAGGCCGGGTCGCTCCCCGATGAGAACCAGTACCGTCCGCACGCCCATCGCCGCCGCGATGTGATCACCGAGCGCCACTCGGGCCTCGGTCGCAATGACCGGTGCAGCAATCGAATACCGTTCGGCAAGTTCGGTTTTCAGTGCTTCCACCATGGCGACACCGTGATCCGCCAGGGCCCGGGGAGACAGTCCGTCGCTCAGCACGATGCCTATCTCGTCCTCCGAATGTGCAATCGCCGACAAATCCTTCGGCTGACGACCCAGGTCCGGACGACGCAGATACTCGGCCCGGCTCGTCGCCAACGACGTCACCACCGAGGGTGTACCAAGCCCCACCTGCTCAACCCGACGCACGAACTCGTCGACCTCGAGTGGCATGTGCACCGCATCTCGGGCCGCGGCGTGCGCCGAGCGAAACTCGAGCACCCGCGTCGTCGGCAACGAATCGCCGATACGCCCCAGGCCGATCCGAGCTTGGGTACTCGCCCGCAACTCACCCCAGAACTCTGCTTCCGGTCGTTCCGCAGGCTCCACTCCCAAATCCAGTCGTTCCGCAGGCTCCACTCCTGCCGCTTCCGGTCGTTCCGCAGGCGTGCTCATCGCGCACTCATCAAGGCCCGCAGCGGCGATCCCGCGGCATCGACGTCGAGGACTCGGCCGTCGGCGTCCGCCATCCCCAGCCGCGAGAGCCAGGACTCGAATTCCGGTGCGGGCCGCAGACCGAGGACCTGTCGCACATAGAGCACATCGTGGAAGCTCAGGGACTGGTAGCCGAGCATGACGTCATCGGCTCCCGGCACTGCGATGACGAACGCGACGCCGGCCGCACCCAGCAGCGTGAGCAACGTGTCCATGTCGTCCTGATCGGCCTCGGCGTGATTGGTGTAGCAGACGTCCACTCCCATCGGCAGTCCGAGGAGCTTGCCGCAGAAGTGATCTTCGAGGCCTGCCCTGATGATCTGCTTGCCGTCGTACAGGTACTCGGGCCCGATGAATCCGACCACGGTGTTGATCAGCAGCGGCTCGAGATCACGGGCCACCGCGTACGCGCGTGTTTCGAGGGTCTGCTGATCGACGGGCCGGTCGCCGGTGCCGATATGCGCTCCCGCCGACAGCGCCGAACCCTGCCCCGTTTCGAGATACATGACGTTGTTCCCGACGGTTCCGCGGTGCAACGATCTGCCGGCCTCGTTGGCCTCGCGCAGCAACGGAATGTTCACTCCGAAGCTCGAATTGGCACCCTCGGTGCCCGCGATGGACTGGAACACCAGATCGACCGGAACTCCTTTGTCGATCAATTCCATCGTCGTCGTCACGTGCGAGAGCACACAGGACTGTGTCGGGATCTCGAAGCGCTGCCGAATCTCGTCGAGCAGATGCAACAGGTCGGCGGTGGCCTGAGGTGAGTCGGTCGCGGGATTGATTCCGATGACCGCGTCACCCGACCCGAGGAGCAGCCCGTCGAGTGTGGCCGCGGCGATGCCACGCGGGTCGTCGGTCGGGTGGTTGGGTTGCAGACGCGTGGTGAGTGTCCCGGGTAGGCCGATCGTCGTCCGGAACGCCGACGTCACCTGCGCGGCCCGAGACACCGCGATCAGATCCTGGTTCCGCATGATCTTGCTGACCGCCGCGACCATCTCGGGTGTCAATCCGGCCGCGACCGATCGTAGTGTCGCGGCCGCATCGGGCCCCGCGGTCACCTGCAGCAGCCAATCCCGAAGACCTCCCACGGTCAGGTGTGAGATGGCCCCGAACGCGATGCGGTCGTGCGAATCGATGATGAGCCTGGTGACCTCGTCGGTTTCGTACGGAACGAGCAGATCGTGCAGGAAGACATCGAGGGAGACCTCGGACAACGCCCACTGCGCGGCAGCCCGTTCGGCATCGGATTCGGCCGCGCAGCCGGCCAATTCGTCACCCGATCGCAGCGGTGTCGCTTTGGCCATCAGGTCGACCAGACCGTCGAACGTGTAGGTGGTCCCGGATACCTGCTGGGTGTAGATCGTCATTCCAGTTCGGCCTCGGCCTCGGCCAGTGCGGCGAACTCCTCGTCGGGCGAGTTGGCGACCAGATGATGTCTGCTGTAGATGCCGAAGTAGGCCATGAACGCGACGAACACTGCCAGACACCACAGTGCCGCAGTGGAATCGACGACGAAGGTGGCGACGACGGCGAGTGCCGCGATGATCAACGCGAATCCGGTGGTCACAACGCCCCCGGGGGTTCGGTACGGCCGTTCCATGTTCGGCTCGTTGCGGCGAAGCACGATGTGGCTGACCATCATCAGAACGTAGCTCAGTGCCGCACCGAACACGGCCATGTTCAGCAACATTCCGCCCTGACCGGTCAGCGAGAGCAGGAATCCGATGACGCCGGGCACGATCAGCGCGAGCGTAGGGGCTTTGCGAGAGTTGGTGATGGACAGCGTCTTCGGCAGATAGCCGGCACGGGACAGCGCGAAGAGCTGACGCGAGTACGCGTACATGATCGAGAAGAAGGACGCGACCAGTCCGGCCAGGCCGATGTAGTTGACGATCTTGCTCGCAGTTCCGTCACCGAGCGCCTCGACCAACGGGTTTCCCGATTCCTTGACGGCGTCGGCCCCGCCCGCTCCGGTCACCAGGAACAGCACGACGGCACCGGTGACGAGCAGTACGCCCATAGCGGCGATGATGCCGCGCGGGACGTTCTTGGTCGGATCCTTGGCCTCCTCGGCGGCCAGCGGCACGCCCTCGATGGCGAGGAAGAACCAGATGGCGAACGGCACAGCCGCCCAGATGCCGAGGTAGCCGAACGGCAGGAATCCCGAGGCTCCGGCTGCGTCGGTCGGCGCGATGTCGGTCAGGTTGCTCGCATCGAATTGTCCGAGGGCAGCGATCGCGAACACGATGAGTCCGACCAAGGCGACAGCGGTGATGACGAACATGATCTTGAGGGCTTCGCCTGCGCCGGAGAGGTGGATTCCGATGAACACGGCATAGACCACCAGGTACACCCACCACCCGTCGGTGATCCCGAACAGTCCGAGCGATTCGACGTACGCGCCGATGAACGTGGCGATAGCGGCGGGAGCGATGGCGTACTCGATGAGAATGGCTGTGCCGGTGGCGAACCCGCCCCACGGTCCGAGAGCACGGCGGGCGAAGGTGTAGCCGCCGCCCGCAGCGGGCAGTGCCGAGGACATCTCGGCCATTCCGAGGACCATGGCCAGATACATGCCCGCGATGATGATCGCCGCGATGAGCAGACCACCGAAGCCGCCCTCGGCGAGACCGAGGTTCCAGCCCGAGTAGTCACCGGAGATGACGTAGCTGACACCGAGGCCCGCGAGAAGTACCCACCCGGCGGTCCCCTTCTTCAAGGTTCTCTTGGCCAGGTAGTCACCGCCCTCGACGTGCGACTGTGTGCCCTCGTAGGAGCCGGATTTCGGGTGAGGCGACTGTGGATCTTTCACGGACATTGCAAGCCTCTCGTACCAGGTCCCTCGCGAGGGGACGCCCATTCGGGTGTGTGGGGCGCGCGAACCGGTTCACGATAGGTCCGTGATGTAAGCGGGGTGTCATCGGTGAATGACGGGCGAATTACGGCTGCTGTGCAACCGCATTCACGTCACCGATATCTCCCTCGTCCGGTTCTGCGACTGTCAGTACTGCGTCCACCACAGCTCTGTTGGTTTCCAGCTCACGCTCCAGCCGCCGGAGCGTGTGCGCGATGCGTGACTCTGCGAAGTCACCGACGAGATCGACACTCGCCACCACGTAGATCTGTTTGGGACCGACGAACTCGATGCGAACGAACCGGACCGACGCCACCTCGGGGAGTAGCTCGATTCGCTGCACTACCGCGTTCCATAATGCTCTCGATCCTGGCTCCCCGGTAAGGAATCGGCGGTTTCGATCGATCAGCACGAACGCCACGATCCCGAGTAGAACGCCCACCAGAATCGAGCCGATGGCGTCGAACGCCGCCGAACCGGTGAGCTGGTGCAAACCGATTCCCACACCGGCGATCACGATGCCGATCAGAGCCGCGCTGTCCTCCGCGAACACTGCCCGCAGCGTCGGATCCGAGGTCTCCAACGCGTAATCGAGAAAGTCCTTGTCGTATTGCGCTGCCTCGCCGCGTATTTGCCGTACCGACTGGAGGAACGACACGCCCTCGAGCAGAAAGGCGATGGCGAGCACGACGTAGGCGACGAGGTAGTTCTCACTGCTCGACTCGCCCGCAAGCAACGAGGTGATGCCGTGCCATACCGATACCGCCGCACCGGCGACGAACAAACCGATGGCCGCGAGCGTCGACCAGAAGTACGTCTCCCGGCCGTACCCGAGCGGCCGCCGATCGTCGGGTCCGCGCGCCCCGCGGCGATTGGCGACGAGCAGGAAGATCTCGTTACCGGTGTCGGCCCAGGAGTGAGCGGCCTCGGCGACCATCGACGCAGACCCGGTGAACACTGCCGCGAACGTCTTGGCAATGGCTACACCGAGGTTGGCAACGAACGCGATCATCACGGTACGCAGGCTGTCGCCGCCGTCGGCCGCGTCGGTTTTCGATGAGCTCTTCATCGTTCGCACTGTATGCGCTGCGCGCAGTGGTGCGGTTATGTGCCGCCTGGGGTACACGGGAGCGGAGCATGCGGAGCGACCCGGAAGCGGAGCCGCGCCACTGCCGCAGGCACTCAGCCCTGGAGCATTCCCGGCACAGGACAGGCGTCGACGGCCTCGGCGACCACGAGTGGGTCGTCGGGTACCGGCGGTCGTCGGCCCTCTTCCCAGTCGACTCCGACGAGGGGTGGATGCGCGGCGAGAAGTTCGTTCTCTTCCGCGGTGTAGGCGCGCCCACGGCTCAGGAAGCGAACGCCTTCTGGCGATTCGAGCGAGAATCCGCCGCCGCGGCCCGGCACCACGTCGAGTACGAGTTGGGTGTGTTTCCACGCCTGGAACTGCGAACCCGAGATCCACACCGGCACGCCGTCGACACCCTCGGGGAGGTCCTGGGCTATCTCGCCCACTCCGAGCCTGAGGTCGATGTACCCGAGCAGAACGTCGCGATCGCCGACGATGAATTCGCCTGCGGGATAACACATCGGCGACGAGCCGTCACAGCATCCGCCGGACTGATGCATCATCAGTTCGCCGTGGATACCGCCGAGGCGACGGAGAAGATCCATCGCCTCGGCGGTTGTCTTCAGCCGCGCGGGCGGCCGAGCGTTCTCCATCAGAAGAAGCCCTGCGCCTTCTGGGCGTAGCTCACGAGCAGGTTCTTGGTCTGCTGGTAGTGATCGAGCATCATCTTGTGGTTCTCGCGGCCGATACCCGACTGCTTGTAGCCACCGAACGCGGCGTGCGCGGGGTACTGGTGGTACGTGTTGGTCCACACGCGACCGGCCTGAATATCGCGGCCGGCACGGTAGGCGATACCGCCGTCCCGCGACCAGACGCCTGCGCCGAGCCCGTACAAGGTGTCGTTGGCGATCTCGATGGCGTTGTCGTAGTCGGTGAACGACGTGACCGAGACGACCGGCCCGAAGATCTCTTCCTGGAAGATGCGCATGTTGTTCTTGCCGGTGAAGATGGTGGGCTGCATGTAGTAGCCGCCGTTGAGGTCGCCGCCGAGCTGTGCGCGCTCGCCGCCGGTGACGACCTGTGCGCCCTCACCCTTGCCGATCTCGATGTACGAGAGGATCTTCTGGAGCTGATCGTTCGAGGCCTGCGCACCGATCATCGTCTCGGTGTCGAGCGGATCTCCCTGTCGCACAGCCTTGGTGCGGATCGCGGCGAGGGCCAGGAACTCGTCGAAGATGTCCGCCTGAATCAGCGAGCGCGACGGGCAGGTGCACACTTCACCCTGATTGAGGGCGAACATCGTGAAGCCCTCGAGTGCCTTGTCCTGGTAGTCGTCGTTGGCCTGCAGCACGTCGGAGAAGAAGACGTTGGGGCTCTTGCCACCGAGCTCCAGTGTCACCGGGATCAAATTCTGCGACGCGTACTGCATGATCAGGCGTCCGGTCGTGGTCTCGCCGGTGAACGCGATCTTGGAGATACGCGGGCTCGATGCCAGCGGCTTGCCTGCCTCGACGCCGAATCCGTTGACGATGTTGAGCACGCCTGCGGGCAGCAGATCGCCGATGATCGAGATCAGGTGCAGGATCGACGCGGGAGTCTGCTCGGCGGGCTTGAGCACGACGGCGTTGCCGGCAGCGAGCGCAGGCGCGAGCTTCCACACGGCCATGAGAATGGGGAAGTTCCACGGGATGATCTGCCCGACGACGCCCAGCGGCTCGTGGAAGTGGTAAGCGACGGTGTCGCTGTCGATTTCGGAGAGCGATCCTTCCTGCGCGCGGATGCAGCCGGCGAAGTATCGGAAGTGATCGATGGCGAGCGGGATATCGGCGTTGAGGGTCTCGCGAATCGGCTTGCCGTTGTCCCAGGACTCGGCCAGAGCGATCGACTCGAGGTTCTCGGCGATGCGGTCGGCGATCTTGTTCAGGATCACGGCGCGTTCGGCCGCAGACGTCTTGCCCCAGGCGGGAGCGGCGGCGTGCGCAGCATCGAGGGCGAGTTCGATGTCCTCGGACGTGGAACGGGCGACCTCGCAGAAGTTCTCACCGGTGACCGGAGTCGGGTTCTCGAAGTACTGGCCCTTGACCGGTGGCACCCATTCGCCGCCGATCCAGTTGTCGTAGCGCGACTGGAACGACATGACGGAATCGGCGGTACCTGGACGGGCATAGACGGACATTGAAAATCCTCCTGATCGACACGTGCTGCACTGCTGATGCGGTGTGTGATTCAGGACACTAGGGGGTGCAACGTTGCAACTACGTTGCCGTCGTGCCGACGGCACCGCAGCAACGGGTGCGTCAGATTCCCAGATCTCGGTCGAGGAGATCGATACGTGCGCTGACCTGGCCGTAGAGCGCTGAATCGCGACTCAGCGTGGCGCGATAGGCCTCCCACGCGATCACGTCGGATCGGCCGTGGATGGAGGAGGTCCACTGGGCGAGCAACACCGGATCCCCCAGCCGCAACAGCGCCGCCTGCATACGAGACCGCAGTTCTTCGCGAATCTCCTCGATGCCGGGGGCGGACGAGCCGGGCAACACCGGTCCGGTGTAGATCCGTAGAGCCGCCTCGACGTCGCCGCGGTCCAGTGCTCGTCGGATGTCGCCGACATCGGAGGACAACTCGCCGACCAATCGGTACGGCCGGGAAGCGAGGCCTGCGGTGCCGAAAGACTTACGCAGCCGCGACATCTCTGCGCGGATGGTCACCGAATCGAGTTCCTGCTCGTCGAGCAGGACGGCGAGATGGTCCGAACTGAGCCCCTCCGGATGATCGCCGAGCAACAGGAGGATCTCGGCGTGCCGCTGCGACAGAGGTGTTCGGCCCGAGCCGCGCACCACTCCAGGCCGGCCCGATCCGAGAACTTCGAGACGAGGAGCCGTGTCGCCCAACGATTTCGGCGAGTTCAACAGGTGCAGACGTAACTCGGACTCGGCGGCTGCGACGGTGGCCCGCACCAGCGAGAGCACCTCGGGTACGGCCACCCGCGGCCCGCCGGTGATGTCGATGGCTCCCAGGATGTGGCCGCTGCGGGGGTGATGGACCGGTGCTGCCGAGCAACTCCATTCGTGGACCGATCGCGAGAAGTGCTCGGACGCGAAGATCTGCACGCTGTGATCGACGGCGAGTGCCGTTCCCGGAGCGTTGGTCCCCTTGCTCTCCTCGCTCCAATCGACGCCCTCGGCGAAATCCATCGTCAGCGCGCGGTCCTTGGCCGAGGAATCGCCCTCGACCCACAACAACCGGCCCTCCGCGTCGGAGATCGCGACGAGCAGACCGGTGTCGGAGGCGTCCTCGACGAGCAGTTTGCGGATCACCGGGCGGATGAGTGCCATCGGATGCCCGTTGCGATAGCGGTCGAGGTCCGGCCCGCTCAGGGCCGGTGCCTGACTACCGCCGTCCGGGTCGACGCCCTTGGTTCGACTTCGCATCCACGAGTCGAGTACGACGGACCGCACCGCCGAGCCGTGAGTACGAATGTCGTCGACGAAAGATTGATGGGCACTGGACATTTGGCGCGCCAGCACAGTGACATCCTCACCGGGACGCACTGCGACCCAGGGGTTGCCGCCACTGTCCGATCGGCTTGCCATTCGACGCTTCCTCCGTGACCTGTCCACATCGTTGTAACCCAGCTCACAGGCAAGGATACAGCCGCTGTCGACGGGTGCGACCGGGGCCGGTCCCGTCGACGACGACCGGCTACTTCTTCTTGACGGCGGAGGTGATGATGTCGTTGCTGGTGTCGCCACTCGACTTCGCTCGCTTGTCGGCGCGCTTGTCCTTGAGCGATTTGCCGGATTTCTTGGTCATCGTGTTGCGGGGCGATTTGTCCGACATGGCAGAAACCCATCTGTTGGGGAACCTGAACGGTCCCCAGACCACGAACGCTACGCCTCATGCGCCGCGATCGTGCCGATCGATCAGCGCCGCGGCCCGTTCGGCGAACATGACGGCCGTTGCGTGGGGCCCTCTGCTGGGCACTACCGGGAACGCCGAGGTGTCGACGACGTACACGCCGTCGATCCCACGCACCCGACAATGGTCGTCCAGAACCGACCCCGGATCAGATTCTGGCCCCATTCGAGCGCTTCCGGACAGGTGCAGCGACGTACCGAGTGGCGCGAGCGGGTCTGCGATGGCGGGAACGTCCACGACCGACGCCATGGCCGGGGATCGGAGCAGATCGACGGTGAGTTCGACTCCGTCTCGCATCGCCCGACGGTCCCGTTCCGATTCGAGGTAGTGGTAGTTCACCGTGGGAGGAGTGAACGCGTCCGCCGTGCGCAACGCGATGCGTCCTCGCGCGGTCGACCGCATCAGACCCACGCCGAACGAGTGCGGCCCCACGTCCAGACCGGGTATCAATTCGTCGAACCGCCTCGTGTACGGCCGGATTTCCACGTCGCCCGCGTGCAGCACCGCCTCGAGCGGAGACGACAACCGATCGTCCGGGGAATGTTCGGGGGAATGTTTCGGAGCGAGGGGAACGGCGACCTCGGGGTGGTCGGAGAATCCGCGACCCACGCCCGGACTGTCGACCACCATCGAGATACCCAGCGGGACAAGATTTTCGGGATCACCGATGCCCGATCGCATCAGCAGCGCGGGCGTGTGCACGGACCCCGCCGACACGATCACGGTATCGGCTCGAACGATTCTGCGCACTCCGCCGACGACTGTCTCCACTCCGATCACCTTGCTGCCGTTGAACTTCAACGACACGACTGTCGTATCACCCTCGATACGAAGGTTGGTCCGGTCGGCATTCGGCAGGAGGTATGCCCTGGCCGCGCTCACCCGTGTCCCGCCCAGAACGTTCGAGGGAACAGCACCGACACCGCCCGCCCCCGCATCGGGAGCATTCAGGTCCTTGCGGTAGTCGATCCCGGCGTCCGTCGCCGAGTCCACGAACGCGGCGGTCAGCCGATGCCAGGCCCGCGCGGGCGGTCGGGTGATCGGCATCGGCCCGTCCGTTCCGTGCCAGCGACGCGCGATGCTAGGTCCGCCGGCGGCATCGAGGTCGTGATCGCTCTCGGAACGGCGAAAAAACGGCAGCACCTGATCGAACGACCAGTTCGATTGTGGCCACGCATCGAAGTCGGCGGGGATCGCCCGGACGAAGTAGCCACCGTTGACGGCGCCCGATCCGCCGAGCACTCGGCCCCGGGTCACCGTGCGCGTGACGTCGCGGGTGAGTTCGGCGGTGTAGCGGCTCACCCAGCGGCTGTCCGGACCGATGGGGAGCGTCGTCGAGTCGCCCAGGCTGAGCGGAATGTCGTCGACCCCCGCAGATGCCGGCCCGGCTTCGAGCAGCAAAACTGAGCGGTCGGGATTCTCGCTCAGTCGCGCCGCGACGACACAGCCGCACGACCCGCCTCCGACGACGATGACGTCGGCGTCGGCGTCGAGTGGACTTCCCTCGTCGTCGGCCCGGCCTTCCCGGCGCACGGGTCAGCCGTCCAGGCGGGGCTTCAACGCCTCGATGGAACGAGCCGACAGCGCGCCGCTCCACAGCCCGGTTCCGTACGCGATGTCGTCGGCGCGTTTGAAGAAGATGTATCGAACCGGATCGAGCCCGCCCAGTTCACGATGCTTGTACCAATCCGAACATGCTTCTGCCACAGCCATACCGAGCGCGATCTTCCGGATACGGCTCGACAACAACACCGCGAGCAACGTGATCGGCCAATAATGTCGACACAGCGCCGAGGCAAGTTGCCACAACCCGGCCACGAAGCCCTCGGCAGCGAGAACGGCCGCGATGCGGGTGGGCTGATCGAGACCGACGAACATCTTGCGCAGCCGGACGACCGTGACCCCGAAACTGGCCAGAGCGCCGAGCAATCCGATACGCGTCAGACTGGCGGCGAGCAGACACGTCACCAACGTCCACGGCGACATCGCGATCGGCGGCACCATGCCCGGATGACGCGCGGACAACGGTGTGGCACCGGTGCCGTAGAACAGTTTGCGGGCGAACCATTCGACGAAGGCGACGCGGTGCTCGTGCGCCACGTGGGCGACGGGCTCGTAGCGCAGTCGCCAGCCCGCCTCCTGCAGACGCCAGCACAGATCGACGTCCTCGGCCACGTGCATCGACTCGTCGAACCCGTGGCATTCCACCGCAGCAGACCGGCGTAGCAACATGGCGGCACTGGGTACGTACGACACCGCGCTCCCTGCGCGCACCGCCGCTTCCTTGCGTCCGAGGTCGAGCGAGGAGCGGGCGTGCTCGTAGCGGGCCAGTGCGCTGCCTTCGGGCTCCAGCGCGACGATTCGGGGTGCCACCAGGCCCACCGCCGGATCCGAGAAGTGCCCGAGCATCACCTCGAGCCAGCCCTTGCGCGGCACCACGTCCGAGTCCAGAAAAGCAACGAAATCCGTTGTAGCGCAACGTAGTCCAGTATTACGTGCGGCCGCAGGCCCGCGTGAGGTCTCGTGCCGCAGCACCGTCACGCTACCCACGCTCCACGACACGGCAGGAACCGCCACCGGGACGTCGGATCCGTCGTCGACGATGATCACGTGCATGCCGTGCATCGCCGTGATCAGCCGCGCGAGCCCGGCCTCGTTGTTCTTCAGCGGCACCACGACGGTGACATCACTGGGCGACGGGATGGACATGGGCCGCGGGTTGCCCACCCCCGAGTCGAGCAGTTTGCGCGCCACGAGGGCGGACTGCGAGTCGGTCACCTCGATGAAACCGTCACCGATCATTGCCGCGGCCGTCGGTGCCAACGTGAGCATCCGCATCGGTGAACCACCGATCAGAACGCGTCCCTCGGAGAATGTGCGTACGCGTGGATCCACTCGCACCCCGAAGCCGTCAGGCAACCGACCTTCACCCATCAGGGCATCGTAAGCGGACAAACGGTCGGCGTGTCGGCCACCCGGTAAATCGGTCGGAACATACCTGCTCCCCGTTTCTGTTCGAGGCCTCGAACAGGCTTTCCGCCGGTTCTGTACCGCGATCGCTCACACGATGACGCCGTACGGGGACGGACTCCATCTCTGCACCGCACCCAGCACGCGTTCCCGCAGTTGCTCGAAAATGAGCCGTCCCTCCTCGGCGGTGGCCCCGAGGGGGTCGCCGAGCACACCGTTGGCCGTGACAGGGGCCAGGCCACCGGCGCGCAGCTCGGGCAGTAGAGCCGCGATCTCGGTGGTGTTTCCCGGTGCCGCTTTCGTCATGTCGACCACATCGGCCGAAAGATGCAGCAGCAGCGATGTTTCGGTGCGTCCGGCGTGCGCATCCGCTCCCGGCACCGAGCACGGGAACCATACGACGTCGCGCCCCTCGTAACGCAACAGCGTCACCGCCGAGCGCAGGGTGGGACCGTTGCCGCCGTGGCCGTTGACGAAGACGATCCTCTCTGCCCACCGGCACGCGGAGCGCCCGTACTCCACCAACAGCGCCTCGAGCGCGGCGGACCCGATGGACACGGTGCCGCCGAAACCCTCGTGCTCGCCGCTGGAGCCGTACGCCACCGCGGGTGCCACGAGAGCGTTCGGAACCGTTCGCGCGACGGCGTCGGCGATGCGGGTATCGGTATCGAGAGGTAGGTGCGGCCCGTGTTGCTCGAGCGAGCCGACCGGAACCACGAGAAGCTTCGGTCCGACGATGTCCGGCCAGTACTGGGTACCGAGCGTGTCAGTGGCCATGAGTGCAGATGCTATCGGACGGAACCGAGCCGTCACGCGGACGAAACACACGGCCGATAATCTTCGATTCGTGCCACCCCGCCGTCGGTCGATATTGCTCTCGCAATTGTCCATATCGGCACCGGGTGGCCCGCAGCCGACAATTCTGGACGAGCTCCGACGCGTCATCCTGGCCGGTGACGCTCCTCCGAATACACCCATTCCGATAGACGAGGTCGCGGAATTGTTCGGCGTGAGCCGCATTCCGGTACGTGAATCCCTGAAGACTCTGATCGGCGAGGGATTGGTCGACCATCGACCCAATCTCGGCTACCGGGTGGCGCAGCTGACAGCGGCAGAACTGCGCGAAATGTACATCGTGCGTGAGGTTCTCGAAACTGCTGCACTCCCGATCGCGGTAGAACAGGCCACCGATGCCGATCGCGTGCACCTGATCGAGATCAACCGGCAGCTCGAGGCCTCGTTGACCGAGGACGACTCACGCGAGTACCACCGCCTATCTCGCGAATTCCACCTGTCGCTGACCCGGCCGTCGCGGATGCACCGACTCCTGCACATGCTCGAATCCGCCTGGAACATCACCGAACCCGTGCAACCGATGGTGCATGTCGCCGGATCCGATCGGGTGTCACTGCACGACGACCACGCCGACATGATCGCCGCCTTCCTCGATCGCGACTCCGACGCACTGTTGCGCGCTGCCCAGCACCATCACACGCGTCTCAATTCGGTCATTTCGACATTGTCGAACGATCACGGATTGTTTGCCGATCCACCCACGGAAACGCCGGGCTGAAGATATATCGCTCACGTCACGAGGGCGCAATACTTCGCCGCTAGCTTTTCCCCATTCACTCGTTCCATTCATTGCCCGGCCGTCAGGAGCATCGATGACAGATACAGCGCACGGTCCCGCCCAAACGGGAGATCTCGTGGAAGCCGCGGGCCACCCCGTCGGTGGAGGCCTGATCAAGGACAGTTACGACCCACGGCTGACCAACGAAGACCTCGCTCCGCTGAAGAAGCAGACCTGGACGTCCTACAACCTGTTCGCTTTCTGGATGTCCGACGTGCACTCGGTGGGTGGCTACGTCACGGCCGGCAGCCTCTTCGCACTCGGGTTGGCGAGCTGGCAGGTGCTGATCGCGCTGCTCGTCGGCATCACCATCGTGTACTTCTTCTGCAACCTCGTCGCCAAGCCGAGCCAGGTCTCCGGGGTGCCCTACCCGGTCATCTGCCGCAGCGTGTTCGGCGTCCTCGGTGCCAACATCCCCGCCATCATTCGCGGTCTGATCGCCGTGGCCTGGTACGGCATCCAGACGTTCCTGGCATCGGCAGCCCTCGACATCGTGTTGATCAAGCTGTTCCCGTCACTGGCCCCGTACGCCGTCACCGCCGACTACGGCTTCGCCGGTCTGTCCCTGCTCGGTTGGGCCAGCTTCCTGTTCCTCTGGGTCGTTCAGGCAGCGGTCTTCTGGCGCGGCATGGAATCGATCCGCAAGTTCATCGACTTCTGCGGGCCCGCCGTCTACGTCGTGATGTTCATACTGTGTGGCTACCTGATCTGGAAAGCAGGCTGGGGCGCAATCGATCTCAACCTCCAAGATGTCGAGCACACGGGTCTGAGTTCGATTCCGGTGATGCTCGGAGCCATCGCCCTCGTGGTCTCGTACTTCTCCGGCCCCATGCTCAACTTCGGCGACTTCTCCCGCTACGGCAAGTCCTACTCCGCGGTGAAGAAGGGCAACTTCCTCGGCCTCCCGGTCAACTTCCTGGTCTTCTCCATCCTGGTGGTCGTCACGGCGTCGTTGACGCTTCCGGTGTTCGGTGAGCTGATCACCGACCCGGTCGAGACCGTCGCTCGAATCGACAGCACGTTCGCCATCGTTCTCGGTGCACTGACGTTCACGATCGCCACCATCGGCATCAACATCGTCGCGAACTTCATCTCCCCCGCGTTCGACTTCTCCAACGTCAGCCCGCAGCGCATCAGCTGGCGCGCAGGCGGAATGATCGCCGCCATCGGCTCGGTGCTGATCACCCCGTGGAACCTGTACAACAACCCCGACGTCATCCACCTGACCCTCGAAACTCTGGGCGCATTCATCGGACCACTGTTCGGCATTCTGATCGCCGACTACTACCTCGTCCGCAAGCAGAAGGTCGTCGTCGACGAGCTGTTCTCGATGTCGACGACGGGTCTGTACTGGTACTCCAAGGGATACAACCCGGCTGCGGTGTACTCCACCATCGTCGGCGCGCTGGTGGCCATGTTCACCGTGCTGTTCAACGGAGCCATCGACGGCATGCAGATCGCCGGAATGTCGACGGCGTCCAAGTACAGCTGGTTCATCGGATGCGGCATCGGATTCGCGATGTACTTCTACCTCGCAACGCGGACCAAGCTGGCCGTCACCAACTTGGACACTCCAGTAGAAGCATAGGATCTCGCACGTGCTCATCAAGGTCATCAATCCGAACACCACGAGTTCGATGACCGCAACGATCGGTGACTGTGCCCGGGCCGTAGTCGGCCCGGGCACGGTCGTCGATGCGGTCAGCCCATCCATGGGGCCGGTGTCGATCGAAAGCCACGTCGACGAAGCCCTCAGTGTCCCAGGCATTCTCGCCGAGATCGCCCGCGGCGAGGCCGCCGGGGTCGACGGCTACGTCATCGCCTGTTTCGGCGACCCCGGCATCGACGCGGCCCGCGAGCTCGCATCGGGGCCCGTCATCGGGATCGCGGAAGCGGCCATGCATGCCGCGAGTTTCCTCGGCCGCGGTTTCAGCGTCGTCACCACGCTCGCGCGCACGATCGGACGGGCACAGGATTTGGCCGACCATTACGGCTTCGGACGGCAGTGCCTCGGCATCCATGCGTGCGACCTGCCCGTCCTCGATCTCGAAACCGACCCCGACGCTCGCAAGATCGTCACCGAGGCCTGCCGCATCGCGGTAGAGACGGACGGTAGTGATGCCGTGGTCCTCGGCTGCGCGGGTATGGCCGATCTCTGCCGACACATCTCGTCCGAAATCGGAGTGCCCGTCGTCGACGGGGTCGCAGCGGGAACGTTGTTCGTGCAATCCCTCGTCACCCTGGGACTCGGGACCGGTAAGCGTGGAGAGTTCGCGACTCCTCCGCCCAAGCTGTACACCGGCATGCTCGACGGATTCAGCAGGGCCTGAGCGTCAGCTGCGCTGGGTTGTCGATCGAATCAGCTCCTCGGTTCCGTATCCCGGACTCCGATCGGCGTCGGATATTCCAAACCGGGGAGCTGATTCGCACGGGTGAAGTCATGCGGTGCAACGACGTCGGTCGGTTCGAGGGTGTGCACCGACGAGTGTCCAAGACCGAGGACCGCCGAATCCAAGCCGCCGCGCAGGATGTCGAGCACGTTCTCCGCACCGGCCTGACCGTTCGCGGCGAGACCCCACAGATACGCCCGCCCGATCAGCACCGCCCGCGCGCCGAGGGCGAGTGCTTTCGCGACGTCGCTGCCCCGCCGGATCCCGCCGTCGAGGGTGACCTCCACCTGATTTCCCACCGCCTCGGCAATCGCCGGCAACATCCGAATCGACGCCGGAGCCCCGTCGAGATTGTTGCCCCCGTGATTGGACACCGAGATCGCCGTGACACCGGCATCGACCGCCCGCAATGCATCGTCGACCCGGGACACACCTTTGAGCATGAACGGACCGTCCCACTGCGCGCGTAGCCACGCGATGTCCTCCCACGATGGCAGCGGGGTGGACATCCACTCCCGGTACGCGGCGAAGAACGTCGGCGCGGCCCCACCGGGCGCGGCGAGATTCGGTGCCGTCAAATCCGGGAACGTCCCCGTCCGCGCCCACCGGGCGAGCCACCGTGGACGGGCCAACGCTTCGGGTGCCAGCCGCAGCATCGCCCGCGCGTCGAGGCGTTCCGGTATCACCGGACTCCCCCAATCGCGGCCCTCCGAGAACGACCAATCCATCGTCACGATCAGCCCGACCGCACCCGCAGCGCGGGCACGATCGAGCATGTGCAGCAACAACTCCCGCGAACCCACCCAATGCACCTGAAAGAACGTCTGCGGATTCGCCGCCACGACCTCCTCGATCGGTTTGCTCGCGAACAACGACAACCCCATCGAAACACCGCGCGCCGCCGCAGCCCTCGCCACCGCCACCTCACCGTCGGGGTGCACGGCCTGCACACCCGTCGGAGAGATCATCACCGGAAACGACAACGGTTGCCCCATCAGTGTCGTCGATAACTCCCGCGAATCCGACAGGTCGGCCACGTGTGGGGCGAACCCGAGCTCGGCGAAGGCAGTGGTGTTGTCGCCCGCCGTCAGACCACGTTCGGACCCCGCCACCAGCGCCGAATACACCGATGCCGGAAGTCGCTTACGCGCTCGCCGCTGCGCTTCGGCGACAGTCTCGAACCACTCGCTCACACACCCAGCTTCCGGTCGAATCCGGCGGGCATCACCACATCCGACGGGGACAGATCATGCACCGAGGTGTGCCCGAGACCGAGGACAGCGGAATCGACTCCCCCACGCAGGATGTCGAGCACGTTCTCCACCCCGGCCTGACCGCCGGCCGACAGACCCCACAGGTACGCCCGACCGATCAACACCGCCCGAGCACCCAACGCCAACGCCTTGACCACATCACTACCCCGGCGGATGCCGCCGTCGAGGGTGATCTCGACCTGATCACCGACCGCCTCCGCGATCGCCGGCAACGCCCGAATCGGAGCCGGCGTCCCATCGAGATTGTTACCACCATGATTGGACACCGAAATCGCCGTAACACCGGCATCGACAGCCCGCTTCGCATCATCGACCCGCATCACACCCTTGAGCATGAACGGCCCACCCCACTGCTCACGCAACCACGCCACGTCCTCCCACGTCGGCAACGGGGTCCCCATCCATTCCCCATACGCCCCGAAGAACGTCGGAGCCGGACCACCGGTCGGTGGGGTCAGGTTCGGGGTCGTCAAATCCGGGATCTTGCCGGTCTTCGCGAACTCCCACAACCACTTCGGACGCATGACACCCTCCGGAGCGAACTGAACCATCGCCTTGAGGTCCATCTTCTCCGGAATCGACGGGCTACCCCAGTCGCGGCCGTTGGAGAACGACCAATCCAACGTCATGATCAACCCCACCGCCCCCGCCGCACGAGCCCGCTCCATCCGCTGCAACAAGATCTCCCGCGAACCGACCCAGTACATCTGGAAGAACGTCTGCGGATTCGCCGCCGCGACCTCCTCCACGGACTTGCTCGCGAACGAGGACAATCCGATCGGAATACCCCGCGCCGCAGCAGCTCTCGCCACCGCAACCTCACCGTCGGGGTGCACGGCCTGCACACCCGTCGGGGAAATCATCACCGGAAACGACAGCGGCTGCCCCATCACCGTCGTCGACAAGTCCCGCTTGTCCGACAACCCCGCCACATGCGGAGCGAAACCCAACTCGCCGAACGCCGACATGTTGTCGTCGACCGTGATGCCGCGTTCGGAGCCGGCCACCAGCGCGGCATACACCGACTTCGGTAGACGCTTCTTCGCCCGCCGCTGCGCCTCGGCAACGGTCTCGAACCACGCACTCTTCGCCATCACTACGCTTCCTGTTCCATTCCCGCGAGCGGATTTTCGTCGCAGATCTTCGTCGGTGGACACATCATCAAGGTCAACGGCACCGACTTACGGGGAGTCTTACGCTGACCGGTGCGCGAATGATCGACACTCGACTTCGGGATCTCCCCCGCCGCCGCCAACGCCATCTCACCGTTGCCGATCACGCATTCGGGATCCGGGCCATCCATCGGCAGACCGGTGAAGAACTTCGCAGCCATGCACCCACCCCGGCACGCATCGAAATGAGCACACTTGGTGCACGCACCCGAGGTCTGCGGTGAGCGCAACTCCTGGAACAACTCCGAGGTCTGCCAGACGGTTTGGAATCCGCCCATACCGTCCTTGGCGTCTCGGACGATGTTGCCGGCGAGGAAGTTCTCGTGAATGGCGAACGGGCACGCATACACATCACCGATCGGGTCGATCAGACACACCACCCGCCCCGCACCACACAGGTTCAACCCCGGCAGAGCGTCACCGAACGCCGAGAGGTGGAAGAACGAATCCCCCGTCAACACACCCTCACCGTTCGCAACGAGCCAGTTGTACAGCTCGCGCTGCTGACCCGCCGTGGGATGCAGATCGTCCCAGACATCCGCACCGCGACCCGACGGCCGCAACCGCGTGATACGCAGTGTCGCAGCGTATTTGTCGGCCAGAGCCTTGAAGTCGTCGAGCTGGCTCACGTTGTGCCGGGTGACGACGACGGAGATCTTCGCATCCCGGAACCCGGCCTCCTTCAGATTCTCCAACGCCCGGCACGCCATGTCGAACGACCCCGGACCACGCACCGCGTCGTTGACCTCCGCCGTCGCCCCGTCGATGGAAATCTGCACATCGACGTAATCCGACGCCGCGAGACGCGCGGCGACTTGTCTGTCGATCTTGACTCCGTTGGTGGAGAACTTCACCCCCACCTGATGCGCCGTCGCATAGTCGACGAGTTCCCAGAAGTCCGACCGGACCGTCGGCTCACCGCCACCGATGTTGACGTAGAACACCTGCATCTTCTGCAACTCGTCGATGATCGACTTGCACTGCTCGGTACTCAGTTCGCGCGGGTCACGACGACCCGACGACGACAGACAATGCACACACGACAGATTGCAGGCGTAGGTCAACTCCCACGTCAAACAAATCGGAGCATCGAGACCGAGCTCGAACTGATCGACCAATCTCCCTACCGGAGCTGGTCTTTCGAGGGTGGAAGTCATAGGGGCCGTCCTCTTCTACGAATGGGTCAGGTTCTACGGGCGAGTGATCATGTTCGAGTCCGCCAACGTCTCGAGCGCTCTCACGTAGGGAGCCGATGCCGAATCGCTGATCCCTGCGGCCGCGATCGCCGACCGCATATCCCGGTGGTCGGGAAGGGACTCGATGATCGCCACGATCGTGCGGTTCTTCAGAAACGACAGCTTGCGGGTCCCGAAGTGGTACAGCAACGCCCCGAACGACTCCGGGCGCAACGCCACCTGCGGATGCAACACCCACCGCACGTCCAGATCGAGCGCGTCCTGCACAGCAGTAGTCATGATCAGTACACGCCGCACATACCGTCGATCGAGACTTCCTCCACCAACGACTCCTCCACCAGATCGGACTCGACAACCGACGTACCGACCACAGCGTTCTCACTCTTCTTCGACATCTGATTCCTCCTACGAAATCTGTTCGGCCACAATCCGATCGACTGTGTTCAGGATCACCACGCTAACGGCCATCGAGGTTTCCGACGGGTCATGGCGCAGGAACTGGTCGGCCGTCGCGATCAACCGTCCAGTCGGGTAGGTACCGGCCCGTCCGGCGTGCGGGGTGAGCGGCGTCCGAGCGGACCGACCAGCGGTCGATCCGAGTTCTGCCGCGGTTCGCTGTGGAAAGCTGACCTGAACAGAGGGTCACAGCAGAAACGACAGAAGAAGACTTACATGACCGAGATCGATGCATTGGCACCCGGACCCGACGGGGTCTGGGCTCATGAGAACGTCGTCGTCCAGCACACTCCCGGGCTCCGATTCGACGCCATCCGTGCAGGATCGACAGTGCAGGTCAACCACTGCCTCGCTGCGGGCCAGATCGGTGAGGGCCTCGTGCCGCTCATCACCGAACAGGCGCGCCATATCGGGCTGTCTCAACGCGAGTTCGAGCACGTGCTGGTCGGCATCGTGCGCACCACTGTCGCCGATCCGGTCGAGGCATGGACGACGTACTACCGAAACTCGTTGGATGACCTCCTCTCCGGTCGAGCAGAGTTCGCTCCTGTGCACGAGCGTGCCGCCGCGTCGGTCCGCGGTTCGGTACTCGATCTGGGTTCGTGCTTCGGCTTCTTCCCATTGCGGCTGGCTATGCAGGGTTGTTCGGTCACCGCGACCGACCAGTCAGCGGGAACCATGAATTTGCTCGCGACTGTCGCTCCGCACCTCGGCGCGAGACTCGACACGGCAGTGTTCGATGCAGCCCGAATCCCGTTCGACGACAACAGTGTCGATACTGTGACAGCTCTGCACCTGCTCGAACACGTCGATGCCGAGACGGGCTCTGCCATCGTCGCGGAGGCACTCCGGGTGGCGCGCTTCCGCGTCGTCATCGCGGTACCGTTCGAGACCGAGACCACCGTCTGCCACGGACACATCCGCACGTTCGACGAGACGGCGCTGGCCGAGCTGGGATTATCGACGGGGAAGCCCTTCGAGACCTCGACCTTCCACGGCGGTTGGCTCGTGATCGACAAGACGACGGCACCACAACTCGTCTGAACAGTCTCGATACCGCAGGCATGGGATCCGCGGGAGTACTAGAACGGTGGTGCTGTGTCGGCTTCCTCGTCGCTCGGTTCGGGTGTCGGGTTGTCGGGTGGGTCGGGGTAGGCGATGATGCCGGATCGTCTGGGTTGGGTGGGGATGTGTGGCCGGAGGCCGTTGCCGATGATGGGTACGGCTGTTCCGTTGGCGGGCAGGGTGATTCGGGTTTTCTTCGAGGTGGAGGTCCACAGGATCGCGCCGCCGGGGAGCATGACGGCGGTCCAGCGCGAATCTTCCTGAACAGTCGTCATGGGTGCTCCTCGGCGTGGATATCACTGGTATGTGTTATCCGTAGCCTGCACCGCGAGGACGCTCCCGACAGGACGCCGAGCGCCGTCTACTTTGCACTCTGCGCCCGAAGGCTCATCGCTCAGATCAATCCCTGTTTACTCGCGGCATAGACGGCCTCGGCACGGCGGGACACCGCAAGTTTGCGCATGATGTTGCTGACGTGAAACTTCACCGTCGTCGCCGAGATGAACAGACGTGTTCCGATCATGTTGTTGGACAGACCCGTTGCCAGTAGCCGGAGCACTTCGAGCTCCCGCTCGGTGAGCCGCTCGATGCTGCTCGGTGTGCCGTTGAGAGAACGGACCACGGCCGACGCGCTCCGGGAATCGAACGCACTCTCACCGCGCGACACCGCGCGGATCGCGCGAACCAACTCGGTGGTGTCGACGTCCTTGACCACATATCCCCGGGCACCGGCATGAACGGCCTCCACCACCAGACGGTCGTCGAGGAACGTCGTCAGGACGAGCAGACCGATTCCGTTGTGCGCCTTGGACAACTGCGCACACAGGGCGAGACCCTCGTAATCGGAGCTGGCAGAGAGCTTGAGGTCCATCAGCACGATGTCGGGTGTGACCCGAGCGACGACGGCCAACCCCTCCTCTCGGGTCGACGCCTCCCCCACGATCGTCAGATCCGTTTCACGCTCGAGTACCGAACGCAACCCGTCGCGCAGGATCGCGTGGTCGTCGACCAGGACGATCCGAACTCTGGGCGGCGCCGCCTGAGGCGAACCGTCTCGTACCGCTGTGACGCTCATGCTGTGCCCTTCGTGGAATTCGGGTCGAGCGGTATACGCACTGCCACTCGCACGCCCCCGGTGCGGGCACGGCGGATCTCGAAGACCCCGCCGTGTTCGCGGGCGCGCGCCGCCATGTTCGCCAACCCGCGGTGGCGGCCGTCGACGTCGGTGGACTCGGCCATGTGCAGCATCATGCGCAAGTGCGCCGGATCGCCGTCACCGTCATCGGCAATCGACAGCTGTACCTGATCGAGTGAATAGCTCAATCGAAGAATGGCCCGGGATGCATGTCCGTGCACTGCAGTGTTGAACAACGCCTCTCCGGCGATGCGGAGCAAAGCATGCTCGCATTCGCTGCTCAACTCGACGGGAGTTCCCTCCACCCGCAGCGAGACCTGCAACTCGTCGGGCATGTGGACCACCGAAAGCTGTTCGAGCATTTCGGGAAGCGACGTTCGGTCGGCGTCCTGAGGGTGATTGAGCGCGTAGATCGCCGACCGCAGCTGATCCACTGCCCGACGCGTCAGATCCTTGGCCAGATCCAGCCTGTCACTGCGCTCGTCGGCCGAGATGTCGCTGCGACAGACCTCGATCTGCATACCGGCCGACAACACGGCCTGGGTCACGCTGTCGTGCAGTTCGCGCGCGATGCGATGCCGTTCGTCGTCGAGCACCTGATGCCGATGCGCGGCACCCAATTGTCTTTGCGTCAGCAGGAGTTCGGCATTGCGGGCGGCGAGGTCGGCCGCTGTTCGATTCGCCTCGGCGTAGGCACTCTCGGTGCGCTCGAGGAGTTGTCTTCGGCTCTGGAACAGAGCCGAATTCTGCAGGGCGACCGCAGTTTGGCTGGCCAGGATGCTGAGCACCGCGGCGTCGGTGGCGTCCAGCACACGTTGCTCGCCGGTCCATGCGGCAAAAGCGCCCACGACACCCCCGTCGTACGCGATCGGCACGAAGGCGTGATGGGCGGAGATCACCGGGGTCAGCCCGTCGCCGCACGTCGACTGTCGGATCGACTCGAGGCAGTCGACGACGTCGTCCGGCAACGGTGGCCCTTCGACGTTGTCGACCAGAAACGGTGTGGCGTCGGGTCCGAGTACCAATCTGCGAGGACCGGCGTCGGGGAACGCCCCGTCGGCGAGAGCGAACACGACCCAGCGCGCACTCAGATGGGCTCGTGCGGCCTCGGCCACAGCGCACACCAGCGTTTCCGGACCGTCGACCGTGCGCACCAGTGCTCGCGAGATCAGTTCCAGCGCATAGACAACGCGTTCCAAACGTTCTGCCGCGCCGCGATACTGGGGGTAGAACGTGTTCTTGCCCGAACGCAGTCCCGTCAGCAACGAGAGGTCGGGTCCGGTTGTCACAGTGCGGTCCTGAACAGATCGACCATCTCGCGGTGCGTGGCCGAGCGCGGGTTGGTGGACATGCACGCATCGCGTAATGCGTTGGTGGCCAACACATCGAGATCGGACTCGCTGACGCCGATCTCGGCCAGGCCGGCGGGAACACCGACCTGACGAGCGAGGCGGTCCACTCGATCGGCCACGGCCATGGCGGCCTCCTCCGGCCTGGCCCTGCCCTCGGGTAGCCCGAGACTCGTCGCGATGGCCACGTACGGCAATGGATCCTCGGCAGCGTTGAAACGAATGACGTGCGGCAGCAGCACACCGTTGATCACCCCGTGCGGGAGATCGAGCAGCCCGCCCACCTGGTGGCTCATCGCGTGCGTCGCACCGAGTATCGCGTTCGTGAATGCCAGGCCGGCCTCCAGACTCGCCTGCGCCATCGACCCTCGTGCAACCATGTCGGTCGGCTCATCGATGGTGCGAGCCAACTGTGACATCACCATGGTGATGGCTCGGAGCGCATGATGGTCGGTGAGCTGGTTGTGACCCAACGACACGAACGCCTCTATCCCGTGCGTCAGAGCATCCAAACCGGTTGCGGCGTTGAGCCATTCGGGCATCGTGGTGAGCAACATCGGATCGATCACCGTGATGTCCGGTACCAGGGCTCGGCCGAGAATGGTGATCTTCGTCGAGCGCGCGGTATCGGTGACGATGCAGAACTGCGAGACGTCGGCTCCGGTGCCGGATGTCGTGGGCACCATCACCAGAGGCGGGATCGGCCGGGTGGCCCGATCCACCCCCTCGTAGTCGAGGATTCGACCGCCGTTGCCGGCGAGGACGGCAATCCCTTTCGCCGCATCCATCACCGACCCTCCCCCGATCGCCACCAACACGTCGCAGCCGAAGTCCGCGTAGTAACCGTGGCCGGCCTCGATCTCGACGTCCTTGGGATTGGGCGTCAGTGCGCTCCAGACCTGGGGCTCGAGCCCCTGCGCAAGAAGGAGGTCGACGAGCTGCCCGGCCCAGCCACTCTCGATCAAGCCGGCGTCCGTGACGAGCATCGGCCGTACCCCACCGAGACGACGCGTCGCATGCGCGACCTCTCCGAGCGAATCCGGACCGAACACGATCTCGGGCGCATGGAACTTGAGGACACGTGGCGTCTCGGCTCGGCTGCGCCGAGTATCGAGATCGTGCAGCGCCTTGCCGACGTTCGCAGTAGCTGCCTGGTCCACCGTTCACACCCTCGCTGTCCTTCGATCCGAACACGACCCGGACCTGTGATTCAGGTTACAACCTTACGAGCGCAGACGGTCCGTTCCCACCAGCACCGGGCCAGGTTCCTACCTACCCGATCGGGCAGGTACGCGGTGTGACGGGTCGGGTCAGGACAGCGCATGCCCCAGATCGGCGGCCTGCGCCGCCAACTGTTCCCCGTCTCGTGCCACCACCACTCGATCGCAGAATGGCTCGTACTCCTCCATCGAGCACGCGGCCTGCGCCCAGTAACGACGAGCTTCGGGAGTGATCCAGGCGATGCGGTGCACCTTGGACCGAATCTTCTCCAACGCATCGAGTCCGGGCGGCCGTCCGTTGCACCGACCGTCCCCCACGATGATCACGGCAGTGCGCTTGTTCAACACGTCTCCGTGCGAGTCCAGCAGGTCCGCGAAGGTTCTGCCGTAATCGCTGCTCGCTTCGAGGTCCAATCGCGCATCTGCGAGTACTGCAGCCAGAGCACCGTCGCCCGTACTCCCGAGCAAGGTGGTCGTCACGTCCACCGGAGAATCGACGAAGCCCATCACAGTGCAGCGGTGCGCACGCGAGTGCATCGCCTGGGCAAGTCTGAGCGTGAATGCGGTGATCGGGCGAACGGACAACGAGACGTCCGCCAGCACCAACAATCGAACCTTGTCCGGAACCGGTGTCCTGGTGACCAACCGAAACGGAATGCCGTCCGTGCGCAGGCTCGACCGAACCGTGCGACGCATGTCCAGCGGGCCCCGAGAGTGTTCGCGAGGCCGAGGCCGAGGAGTCCCGCGCATGTGCCGCAACACTTCGTGACTTGCGCGTTCGATCTCGGCATGGCTGTCGATCCCCCGCCCTGCGCCGTCGACCGGCACCGGTGACGACATCGTCCCGGTCAACTCACCCAGAGCTGCGACGAAGGCTTCGACGGCATCGGTGATCCTGTCCAACATCGCCGCGCTCAGCGGCCCGGAATCTCCGCCATCGCCGTACACGCTACTGGGATCGTAGGCGTCGAACCATGCCAGGATGCTTGCCGGATCCTCCCAGTTCAGTTGCCCTGCAACCGCTCCGCTCGTGCTCGACGCCAACTCCCCTGCCGCCGTCGAACCGGAACGCTCCAGATCGACGGTGTAGGTCACGCCCCGTCGACCCATGTCGCCATCGGTATCGATGGACAGATCGTGATCCTCCGACGACAGACTGATGTCGTCGTCGTCCTTGTGCGGATTGAAGCCCTTGTCGGCCTCGGGGGCGTCGAGCAGATCTCCGATCTCGACGGCACGCTCGTTGTATTCGGCGTACTTCGCCGCCTCCTGGTCGGCTCCCACGTCGAGGTCGGTCGGGAGGCCACCCGCCACCTGCGCGCCTACCGGCGAAGTGTGTTCGTGGACAACAGTGTTCGAGCCGACTGCGAACAGCGAGTCGAACGCGAGATCGAATCCCTGCTGTTCGTGATCGTACTTCGCGCACGTGGCGCGTAACGCCGCGCGCAGAACCGTCAGGTCACGTGCCCCCAGGAGCCCGAGCACGCGTCGGACTTCGATGACCTCGGCCGGCGACGCCGCCACTCCGAACCGCCGCAGCGTCCGGCCGAACACTGCCGACAGCACGTCGAGTACCACCGACGGAGCGAACGGCTCGACCGCAGTCATCGTCGAATCCCGATGCCGCCCTTGTCCCGTCCACCATGACCCCGGAACGCCGTCGCAGTCGTGTTGACGACGGCTCCGAGAGATGGTGCTGCAGAGGCTGTCTCCGTCGCCGGGCCTGCCATCGCGATCTTCATGTCCGAGGAGTATTTGACCAGCGCGGCGAGCAGATACTTGCGGGTGTCCTCCGTGTGGCCGAGGACCGACGCGATACGAGCCGCGTCGATGACCTCCGAGATCGATGGGCTCTTGCGCAGCGGCAGCGCCCGCAGTTCGGTTGCCAGCGCCACGATGTCGGCTGCGACCCGATCGGGTACCTCCGGAGCGCGGGCGGTGACGATCTCCCGTTCCCGTTCGGCAGAGGGGTAGTCGAGATGAAAGTGCAGGCAGCGGCGTTTGAGGGCGGAAGACAGCTCGCGAGTGTCGTTGGAGGTCAGAATGACCCAAGGATCACTTCGTGCGGTGAAGGTGCCCACCTCGGGAATGGTCACCTGCTTCTCGGCGAGCACCTCGAGCAGCAGCGCCTCCATGGATTCCTCGGTGCGGTCGACCTCGTCGACGAGAAGAACCACCGGCTCCTCGGACAGGATCGATTCCAGCAGCGGACGCACAGACAGGAACGGCTCGGAATACAGGCCGAAGTCTTTGGCGGCGAGCATGTTCGAGGCGTCGTCGATGTCGGTGACGTGCTGCGTCAGCGCACCGATGTGTTCACGCAGCATCTGCACGTGCAGAAGCTGCTTGGCGTAATCCCACTCGTACAGAGCCCGGTTGTCGTCGAGGCCCTCGTAGCACTGCAGGCGCACCAGCTTGCGGCCGCTCGCCGCAGCAAGCGATTTGGCGAGCTCTGTCTTTCCCACACCCGCCGGTCCTTCGAGCAGCAGCGGGCGATCGAGTGCTGTCGCCAGATGCACCACGGTGGCGAGGTCGTCGTCGGCGATGTAGTCCTGCTCGGCGAGCGCCCTCCGCAGATCGGCAGCGTCGGTGAATCGAACGGTGTCGGTGTCGTCGCTACGCACTGTCGACAGCGAGGTCATGTGTTTCCCTTCGTAGTGCGGCGGAGCCGCAGTGGTGCGGTTATGCGCCGCCCGGGGCACATAACCGCACCACTGCGCAGCATCAGTACGACTCGTTGATCGCGTGCGAGACGACCGGAATCATCGACTCGACGGTGACCTCGCGGGGGTTACCCGGGGTGCACCAGTCTTCCTGGATGTGCTCGGAGATCTTGAGTACCGACTTCTCGTCACCCTTGATCACGTCGCCCTTACCGGCGTACTTGCCGGTGTTCATCCGGTTCTTGTCGTACGTCGCGGAACGGATCGACCCGAAGTTGTCGGGAATGCCGACGTCCTTCGCGAGCCGGATGGCGGCTTCGACTGCCGCGTCGGCCGCCTGGACGGTGGTCATGTTCTTCGTGTCGACGCCCATGGCCACGGCGATCTCCGCATAGCGCTCGTAGCGCGAAGGCAGGTTGTACTCCCACACGCGCGGCAGAGCGATGGCGTTGTTGAGGCCGTGAGCACTGTCGTAGAACGCACTGATCGCGTGGGAAATCGAGTGGATGACACCGAGTCCGCCGGAGTTGAACGCCTGCGTGGCGATGTACTGGGCGTTCATCATGCCCTCGCGAGCCTTCAGGTTGCCCGGGTCGTAGACGGCCTCGCGAAGGTGCTTGGACACCAGGCCGATCGAGTAGATCGCGTTGCCCAGCGACGGCGCGAAATCGAGACGCGACACGTACGGCTCGGCACCGTGTGCCAGAACGTCGAAGCCACAGAACGCGGTCCATTGCTGGGGGCAGGTGTAGTAGAGCAGCGGATCGTCCAGTGCCAGAGTCGGTGTCGACGCCTCGTCGAAGGCGAGCCACTTGTGCGGCTTCTCCATGTCCGAGGTGTCGGTGATGACGTACGCCCAGGACGTCTCGGAACCCGTTCCGGCGGTGGTCGATACGGCGATATGGGGTGGGTTCTGCTTGTTCGTGGACTTGGAGAATCCCTCGAACTCGTTGATGTTGCGGCCGTCGTGGGCAACGACGACGCGGATGCCCTTGGCCGCGTCGTGGCTGGAGCCGCCACCGACGGAGATGACGCTGTCGCACTTCTCCTTCTGGTAGAGCGCGGCACCGTCCATGACGTTGTAGTCCTTGGGGTTCGACTCGACCTTGTCGTAGAGAACCACCTCGACGCCCTGGTATTCGATCTTGCCGATCAGTTCCTCGATGATCCCGGATCCGCGCAGTCCGGTGGTGACGAGCAGGGCACGCTTGAATCCGAGTTCCTTCGCCTCGACGCCGATCATGTCGTGAGCGCCGACCCCCAGCTTGGCGCGGGGCAGCGGGTGAAACTCCTTGATGGGGAATTCCCAGATCTGATTGAGCTCGATTGCCATCGGTGTCTCCTCGGTGAGTGTGGTCAGGAAACGCCTGGGGTGTGTGATCGGCGTCTCACTGATGACCACCATGGCCGCACCGAGAGGAGATCGGAACACCTGCAGGGCAGAACCGTTCCAACACCGCTGCCGGACTATCCGATTGGGCAGTACATGGTGCCCGTCCTCGGGAGGGGAGATCGAGGAGTGATTGCTGCGCTATCGATTTCGTCGCTGCACAACCGAGAACCCGACGACCGAGATCAGTGCAAGAGCTATGACGAACGCCCCGTACACCTCGACCGTGGTGCTCAATCCGAGCCGATGCACGGCGAGACCGGCGATCACCGCAGGCAGGCTGAAGGCGAGGTAGCTGATGACGAATGTCGTGGCGAACACGCCACCTCGCTCCGCAGCGGGGACCAACGAACCGAGCGTGCGCATCGCACCGAGAAACGTTGCTCCCCAGCCCGATCCTGCGACGACAGCGCCGACGAAATACAGCGCGACCGAGCCGATTTCGACCGACACCAAGGTCAGCGCGACGCCGCTTGCGAGCACCGACGCGCCGATCATCATCACCGTGCGAGGAAGCCCGTTGCGCACGACGACAGCTGCTACCGAGCCCGAGGCGAACAGCGAGAAGATCTCCAGGCCGCCCACGATGTGGTTGTCGATACCGAAGACGGTGCCGATGATCGACGGGCCCAGCGAGAGGTGGAACCCGCCGAGCGACCAGGTCGCGAACAGGGCAGGGGCAATGACCACGAACGGTGCCCGCACCGACTTCGGCAGCGAGGCTCGCGGCAGCAGGGTCGACGCCAGGTGACGTCGGGAATCGAAGCCGCGCATCGCCGACGTCTCCGGCACGAACAGCAGGGCCACGGCCAGTACTGCCGCGGCGGCGATCAACAGGGCGAACACGAGAATTTCGGGTGCCGGCGCCAACTGCACCAACAACCCGGCCCCGATTGCGCCTGCCGCCAGACCGAAGGAGGGGGCGACGCTGTTGAGCAGCGGGCCGGTCGACACGGTGGGCTGCAGATCGATGATGGCCGCACTCATGGCACCCGTCGCCGCGCCTGCGGCGATCCCCTGAACGACGCGAGCAGCGATCAATACCGGAACACTGTCGGCCACGATGAACAACACCAGACTGACGATCAGCAGCAGCAGTGACGCGACCAGGATCGGTTTGCGTCCGATGTGGTCCGACAGACTTCCCACCGTGAGCAGAGTCAGCAGCAGCGCCAGCGCATAGACGGCGAAAACGACCGTGAGGGTGATCGCGCTGAACCCCCACGACTGCTGGTACACCGGGTACAGCGGCGACGGTGCAGCCGAGGACGCCATGAGCACGATGAAGGCGACGCCGACCACCCAGAAGGCATACCGATGCGGAATCCGCGCCGCTGCTCTGCCCTGTACGTCCCGCGTGTCGACACCGACCATGTGCTCATTCCCTCCACTGCAACAACCGTTACCTCAGTGAAAGACAACGCACGAACCCACCGGGCATTCCCCGGCGGCGCGGAACTACCGGGCCCGCGCACCGTCGAGTAGCACCGTCGCCTCGCGGTAACGATGTGCACTCTCCGGCAGTACGCCTTCGATGCCGCTCAGCCACACCGAGACCGATCCGGTGCCGGCCCGCGCCGAACCGACCTCGTCCGCGCGCCGCACCGTCTGATTGGCCACCGCCGCCGCGCTGTCGAACATCGTCACGCCGTCCGGCAGACGCGCGACGATCTCGTCCAGCACCAACGGGTAGTGGGTGCACCCCAACACGATGGACTCGACGTCGTCGGGAGTGGCGGCCACCGCAGCGTCGATGGCCGCACGTATTCCGGTCGAGTCTCCGCGATCGATCGAATCGGCCAGGCCGTGGCAGGCCACGCTGGTCACCGTCCGACGAGAGGCGAATTCGTCGATCAACCGGGCCTGGTACGCACTTGCCGTCGTGGCCGCCGTCGCCCAGATCGCGATCCGATCACTGACCGCCGCTGCGGGTTTGATCGCCGGGACCGTCCCCACCACGGGGATCGAATCACCGAGCGCAGCCCGCACCTGGCTCAACGCCGTCACACTGGCCGTGTTGCACGGCAGCACCACGACCTCGGCACCGAGTTCGACGGCATGCCGAGCGGTACCGACCACCCGCTCGACCACCCACGCATCCGGCTTCGGACCCCACGGAGCGTTGTCGGGATCCATCATCAGCACCAGATCGAGCTCGGGACGCGACTCACGCAGGCGAGCAGCCGTCGGGAGCATTCCCAACCCCGAGTCGATCAGTGCGACGATCATGCCAGCGCTTGCTCGACGTCGCCCACCAGATCGGCACCGTCCTCGATACCGACGGACAGACGCACCAGGTCGTCCGGGACCTCGAGCAGCGAACCGGCAGTCGACGCGTGCGTCATCGCGCCGGGATGCTCGATGAGCGACTCGACGCCGCCCAAAGACTCTGCGAGAGTGAAGATCTCGGTCTTCGCGCAGAAATCGAGAGCGGCCTGCTTGCCGCCGGCCAGCCGCACGGAGACCATGCCGCCGAACCGTCGCATCTGCTTCGCGGCCACCGCGTGAGACGGGTGCGACTCGAGGCCGGGGTAGATGACCTGCGAGATGGCCGGATGCCCGTCGAGGAATTCGACGATCTTCTCCGCGTTGTCGCTGTGCCGTTCCATCCGCAACGCGAGGGTCTTGATGCCGCGCAAGGTCAGGAATGCGTCGAACGGTCCGGGAACGCCCCCGGCACCGTTCTGCAGGAATGCGAACGCGGTATCGAGCTCTTCGCTGTCGGTCACCAGAGCGCCGCCGACGACGTCGGAGTGACCACCGATGTACTTGGTCGTCGAATGCAGCACCACGTCGGCACCGAGGGACAACGGCTGCTGCAGGTAGGGAGACGCGAACGTGTTGTCGACGACCAGCTTGGCCCCGCCCTCGTGCGCGACGCCCGCGAGCGCCTCGATGTCACCGACGTTGAGCAACGGGTTGGTGGGCGTCTCGACCCACACCAGCTTGGTGTTCGGACGCATCGCGGCGCGGACCTCGTCGACGTTCGAGACCGCGGCCACGGAGTACTCGATGCCCCACTGGGTGAAGACCTTGTCGATCAATCGGTACGTGCCGCCGTAGGCGTCGTTGGGAATGACGAGGTGGTCACCGGGACGCAGCGCCGACCGCAGCATGCAGTCGGTAGCGGCCATGCCCGACGAGAAAGCGCGACCGTAAGTACCGGATTCGATGGCTGCGAGGTTGGCCTCGAGCGGCCGACGCGTCGGGTTGCCGGTGCGCGCGTACTCGAATCCGCTACGCATTCCGCCGACCCCGTCTTGCGCGAAGGTGGAGCTGGCGTAGATCGGCACGTTCACCGCGCCGGTCAGTGGATCGGGCTCGTAACCCGCGTGGACCGCCTTCGTGGAAAAGCCCTGCCAGGAGGTGTTGTCTGCCTTGCTGCGCTGCTCACTCATGGCCTCCACACTAATCGGCCTGCGTCGCCCGGCAGGGGCGTGGGTAACCTGCGAAGACAACCCCCAGCGGAAAGAGGCACCGTGGCCAACTCCCAGAGCGTCGACGAACTGTTCGCGATCGATTCCCTCCTCGACGACGAAGAACGTCAGATCCGGGACACCGTCCGCAAGTTCGGCAACGAACGCATCCGACCACACATCGCCGACTGGTTCGACGAGGGCACCGTTCCCGCGCGTGAACTCGCCAAGGAGCTGGGCTCGCTCGGCCTGCTCGGCATGCATCTCGAGGGCTACGGCTGCGCCGGAACATCGGCGACGGCGTACGGGCTGGCCTGCCTCGAACTCGAAGCCATCGATTCCGGCATCCGCTCATTGGTCTCGGTGCAGGGCTCGCTGGCGATGTTCGCGATCTGGAAGTACGGGTCCGAGGAACAGAAGCAGCAGTGGCTGCCGGGGATGGCCGAGGGTTCGCTCATCGGCTGCTTCGGTCTCACCGAGGCCGACTTCGGGTCCAACCCCGGCGGCATGCTCACCCGAGCCAAGCGCGACGGTGACGACTGGATTCTCAACGGCAGCAAGATGTGGATCACCAACGGTCCGGTCGCCGACGTCGCCGTCGTGTGGGCTCAAACCGACGACAAGGTCAGGGGTTTCGTCGTCCCCACGGACACCCCCGGATTCACCGCGAACACGGTGAAGAAGAAGCTGTCTCTGCGCGCGTCGATCACGGGCGAGCTGGTGTTCGACGACGTCCGACTCCCGGCCGACGCGATGCTGCCCGAGGCCCGCGGCCTGAGCGGCCCGTTGAGCTGCCTCAACGAAGCCCGTTTCGGCATCGTGTTCGGCGCGATGGGGGCGGCTCGGGACTGCATCGAGTCGGCGATCGAGTACTCCAAGACCCGCGCGGTGTTCGACAAGCCGCTGGCCGGATACCAGCTCACCCAGGCCAAGCTCGCGAACATGGCGCTCGAACTCGGCAAGGGTCAACTGCTCGCGCTGCATCTGGGCCGGCTGAAGGACAAGGGAGAGCTACCGGGCGAGCGAGTGTCGCTCGGCAAGCTCAACAACGTGCGTGAAGCCATCAAGATCGCACGCGAATGCCGAACCATCCTGGCCGCCAACGGAATCACGTTGGAATACCCCGTACTCCGGCATGCCAACAACCTCGAATCCGTCCTCACCTACGAGGGCACATCCGAGGTCCATCAACTCGTGATCGGGCAGGCGCTGACGGGCTCCAGCGCTTTCCGATAAGGCGGCTGCGCCGCTTGTGAGCGGAACCTCGTAGCCTGCTACGAAGTTCCACTCACATGCCTAGGCACCCTTACTGAGGAACCCGAGCAGATCGTGGCGAGTGATGACGCCGACGGGCTTGCCCTCTTCGACGACCATCAGCGCATCGGACTCCCCGAGTGCCTTGGTGGCGTCGGAGACGGTTTCGCCGGCACCGATCAGCGGGAACGGGGCACTCATGTGCTTGGCGACCGGGTCGGCCAACGCTGCGCGACCCTCGAACACGGCGCTGAGCAGATCGCGCTCGGTGACGCTGCCGGCAACCTCGCCTGCCATGACGGGCGGCTCGGCTCCGACGACGGGCATCTGCGAGACGCCGTACTCGCGCAGGATCTCGATGGCGTCGCGCACGGTCTCGGACGGGTGGGTGTGCACCAGATCGGGCAGAGCGCCGGACTTGCCGCGCAGCACTGCGCCGACCGAGGTCTCCTCGGTGGTGCCGTCCAACCGCGAACGCAGGAAGCCGTACGAGGACATCCACGAGTCGTTGAAGATCTTCGCCAGGTAGCCGCGACCGCCGTCGGGCAGCAGGACGACGACCAACGCGTCGGGGCCTTCGCGTTCGGCAACCTGAATGGCCGCGACAGCAGCCATGCCGCACGAGCCGCCCACCAGCAGGCCTTCCTCGCGGGCGAGGCGACGAGTCATGTCGAACGAGTCGTTGTCGGACACGGCGATGATCTCGTCCGGGATGGACGGGTCGTAGGCGGTCGGCCAGAAGTCCTCACCGACACCCTCGACCAAGTACGGACGTCCCGTGCCACCGGAGTACACCGATCCCTCGGGGTCGACGCCGATGACTTTGACCTTGCCGCCGGAGACCTCCTTGAGGTACTTGCCAGTGCCGGAGATGGTGCCGCCGGTGCCGACGCCTGCGACGAAGTGCGTGATCTTGCCGTCGGTGTCGGCCCAGATCTCGGGCCCGGTGGTCTCGTAGTGGCTGGCCGGGCCGGCCGGGTTGGCGTACTGGTTCGGCTTCCACGCTCCCTCGATCTCGCGGACGAGTCGGTCGGAGACGCTGTAGTAGCTGTTGGGGTCTTCGGGCGCGACGGCCGTGGGGCAGACGACGACCTCGGCACCGTAGGCACGCAGCACGTTGCGCTTGTCCTCACCGACCTTGTCGGGGCACACGAACACACACTTGTAGCCACGCTGCTGAGCGACGAGCGCGAGGCCGACGCCGGTGTTACCGGACGTGGGCTCGACGATGGTGCCGCCGGGCTTCAACTCGCCCGAGGCCTCGGCTGCGTCGATCATCTTGACGGCGATGCGGTCCTTCGACGAACCACCCGGGTTGAGGTACTCGATCTTGGCTGCGACCGTGCCGGCGCCGTCGCCGATGACGGAGGACAACTTCACCAACGGGGTGTTGCCGATGAGTTCGGTGATGTGCTGTGCGATGCGCATTGCTCCATCTTCCCAGATGCAGGTATCGGACTCACGGCCACGGCTGTCGACACCCGCATACGATGGTGAGGGGGCACGACGAGAGGGATCGATCTGTGACGGCGAGCGGATGGCGTACCGCCGCGAAAGCGAGCGCCGCGACGGTACTTGCAGGCTCAGGAGCAGGGACTGCGTCCTGGGCCGCGTATCGACATCTGATGGGGCAGGCCGCCGCGGCTCGCGGTGTCATCGGACGCAACATTGCCAAGCCACCCGAGGCCGACGGGGTCTACACCGCCGGCTGCGCAGCACCTGAGCGGTGGCGCATGGGAAGTTCAGCAGATATTCATCTGATGATCTTCGGCGACTCCACCGCGGCAGGCGTGGGTTGCACTGTGGCCGACGAGGTCCCGGGTGTCCTGCTCGCCCGCGGGTTGGCCGAGGAAACCGGTCAACGAATTCGCTTGAGCACCAAAGCAATTGCCGGTGCCACGTCCAAGGGACTCGAAGGTCAGGTCGACGCCATGTTCGTCGCGGGCCCGCCGCCCGACGCCGCGGTGATCTTCATCGGCGCGAACGACGTCACGAAAAAGTTCTCCATTCCGGCGTCAGCGGCCAGGCTGGGCGATGCAGTCGAACGATTGACGGCCAAGGGCTGCGTCGTCGCGGTGGGAACGTGCCCCGATCTCGGTGTCGTGACGGCCATTCCGCAACCGCTGCGTACCGTCGTCCGAAATTGGGGTCGGCGGTTGGCCCATGCCCAGACGGCCAGGACTCTCGGCGCCGGCGGGCATCCGGTTGCCCTGGCGGATCTGCTGGCACCCGAGTTTCTGGCCGCCCCCGACACGATGTTCTCGGCGGACCGCTTCCACCCGTCCGCTGCGGGGTACGAGCTGGCCGCGCAACAGATTCTGCCGGTGCTCGCCTCGGCCCTCGGCGTATGGCACGGCGGTCCACTGCCCGAACTGCCGACGGTGTCCGCCGCCGCCGAATCACGCAGAGCCATCCCCCGCGCCACCGCCGCAGTGCACCGCTTTCTCCGGCGTAGAACTGCCGAGCTCGACGCCGAGATCGACAGCGCGGCGGAGGATCTCCTACGTCGTGGAGATGGCCGTCAGGCAGGGTTGTAAGTTCGATCAGGAGACATCGCCTACTCGGCGGTAACAGAGCAGGTAAGCAGTATCGATATCGAAGGAGATCTCATGCCAGAGGCAGTCATCGTCGCCACCGCGCGCTCACCCATCGGCAGGGCAATGAAGGGGTCGCTCAAGGACATTCGTCCCGACGACCTCACCGCTCAGATGGTCGCCGCTGCGCTGGCCAAGGTGCCCTCGCTCGACCCGAAGGACATCGACGACCTGCTCCTGGGCTGCGGCCTGCCCGGCGGGATGCAGGGCAACAACCTCGCCCGCATCGTCGCGGTTCAGCTCGGCTACGACTCGCTCCCCGGAACGACGATCACGCGCTACTGTTCGTCCTCGCTGCAGACCACCCGGATGGCGCTGCACGCGATCAAGGCAGGCGAGGGTGACGTGTTCATCTCCGCTGGTGTCGAGAGCGTGTCCAGCTTCATCCACGGCAGCTCGGATTCGCTCCCGGAAAGCCACAACCCGATCTTCGCCGACGCCGAGGCCCGTACCAAGAAGGCACAGGAAGAGGGCGCGGACAGCTGGACCGATCCCCGCGAGAACGGCGAGCTGCCCGACGCGTACATCGCGATGGGCCAGACGGCCGAGAACGTCGCCCTGCTCACCGGCATCAGCCGTGAGGACCAGGACCGCTGGGGCGTCCGCAGCCAGAACCGCGCCGAAGAGGCCATCAACGCCGGCTTCTTCGAGCGGGAGATCACCCCGGTGACCCTGCCCGACGGCACCGTCGTCACCACCGACGACGGCCCTCGCGCCGGCACCACGTACGAGAAGATCAGCCAGCTCAAGCCGGTCTTCCGTCCGAACGGCACCATCACCGCCGGTAACGCGTGCCCGCTCAACGACGGCGCAGCAGCGCTCGTCATCATGAGCGACACCAAGGCCAAGGAGCTGGGCCTGACCCCGTTGGCTCGCATCGTGTCCACCGGCGTCACCGGCACGTCTCCCGAGATCATGGGCCTGGGGCCGATCGAGGCCACCCGTAAGGCGCTGAAGATCGCGGGCATGTCCATCTCCGACATCGACCTGTTCGAGATCAACGAGGCCTTCGCCGTGCAGGTCCTCGGCTCGGCACGCGACCTCGGCATCGAAGAGGACAAGCTCAACGTCTCCGGCGGTGCCATCGCGGTCGGCCACCCGTTCGGCATGACCGGTGCCCGCATCACCACGACTCTGCTGAACAACCTGACGACACAGGACAAGACGTTCGGTGTCGAGACCATGTGTGTCGGCGGCGGCATGGGCATGGCCATGGTGCTCGAACGCCTCAGCTGATCCCAGACGCACAACGGAAAAGCCCCGCCCTCCGAATCGGAGGGCGGGGCTTTTTGCGTGAGTACTAGTCGTTCTGGAAGTAGCTCAGCAGACGCAGGATTTCGACGTACAGCCAGACCAACGTGATGGTCAGGCCGAGCGCGACGCCCCAGGCTGCCTTCTCCGGAGCCTGTGCGCGGATCAGCTGATCGGCCTGGTCGAAGTCCAGCAGGAAGCTGAACGCCGCAATGCCGATGCAGACGAGGCTGAAGATGATGGCAATGGGTCCACCGTCACGCAGCCCGAATCCACCGTCCATGAAGAAGCTGGCGACGAGGTTGCCGAGCATGAGCACGACGACACCGATGAGGGCACCGACGATCATGCGAGTCAGACGCGGCGTGACGCGAATAGCGCCGGTCTTGTAGACGATCAGCATGCCGAAGAACACGCCGAACGTGCCGAGGATGGCCTGGCCGATCAGTGCCGATCCGCCGACTCCGCCGAACGAGACGTCGGTGAACATCAGCGACAGCGCGCCGAGGAACACACCTTCCGCCGCGGCGTAGGCAAGCACGATTGCCTTGTTGTCCATCTTGCGACCGAACGTCGCGAACATGACCAAGCCGAAGCCGATGAGGCCGCCGCCGATCACGAAGGGGATGGCCAAGCCCGGATTACCCGAGACCAGGAAGTACGAGATGATCGCCGTGACGCTGAGCACACCGAGGGTGATGCCGGTCTTGGTGACCACGTCGTCGATCGTCATGGCCCGCTGAGCGGGCTGCGTGGTGTACGGGTCGGCCTGTGTTCCGGGATGCTGGCCGAACGTTGCGGCCTGCGAGGCTCCAGCCGTCGCAGATCCGAATGTGGCGTATCCGCCGCCCTGCTGCTTGGGCAGGTTGCGGAACACCGGGTTGCTGGAGGTGCGCACCGTGTCTCTTCCCTTCGTAAGTTCTGATCCCCACCGGGGATCTCCCCGTCGGTCATCAGTAGAACGTTCGACATCCGGACAAAAGTTCCCGTGACGAGAACCTCTACGTCGGACAAAACGGACTCTACCGGGTCGCCCCTCGACAGGCAGCCACGACCGCGTGTGTGACACCGAATCGAAACGGGCACTATGAGGAAATGGCAATCGAAGACGGACCCGACCAGACCTTGGACCAAAGCGAAAGCCTCGACTCCGACGAGGTGCGCAACGACGACGGCGACACCGTGGTCGATCCCCCGGACCACTGGAGCGAAGCCAACAGTTTCGGCACCACCGCCCGTGAAGCAGCCGAGGGCGAGAGCCTCGACCTCAAGCTCAGCGAAGAAGAACCCGACATCGCCGTCGAGGAGGATCTCGACCGCCCGATCACCGAGACCCCGGACGACGAACTGACCGAAGAACTGGTCGACCACGTCATCGAGGAGTCCGACGAGGATCCCGACATCGATTACGCGGAAGGCCAGCGTCAGGCCGAGATCGTCGAAGGGACTCTCGTCGAGGATCGTGGGCGCGACAGGGGCCAGATCGACGGCACCCCGGAAGACGGCGGCCCCGTCACCTGACGCTCTCGCATCTGGTCTTCACCGTTACTCGCTCGGGCGCACCGAGCGAGTGACGGTGAACTTGGTGTTGCGTCCCATCGGATCGGTGGGCCCGACGGCGTCGGCGAGAGCCCGACGATAGTTCAGGTGCGTGTTGAACACCGTCCACAGCTGTCCGCCCGGCCGCAGCACGCGTCCGGCGGCCTCGAACAACTTGCCTGCCCCGCCTGTGTGTACCGCAGCGCCCTCGTGGAACGGCGGGTTGCAGACGATCAGATCGACCGACCGGGACTCGAACGTCGACATCGCGTCGTCGGCCACCACCGAGATCGTCGTCCCGTTCGCCTCGGCGGTGGCAGCGGCCGACGCGATGGCTGCGGCCGATCGGTCCGTTGCGATCACCTCGAGACCGGGCCGGGTTCGAGCCAATTCGGTCGCGAGGATTCCACTGCCGCACCCCAGATCGACGGCGTTGGTTGCGCGAGGTGCCATCTTCGGCACGAACCCCAGTAGGAATCTCGTCCCGATATCGAGGCCCGCCCCGGCGAAGACCGCGCCGTGGGCCACGACCGTCAGGCCGAGGTCGTCGATTCGTTTGTCGACCGGATACGTCATCTCCGACGCCACTGCCCCGGTCGCGGTCAGTACCCGCGCCTTCTGCCGTCCCCGACCCGCCGTGACGGTCTCGAACGACCGCCCGAGGATGTCGTTCATCGCAGGCGTCATGTGTTTGTCCCGGCCGCCGGCCAGGACGACGACGTTCTGGAGCGCATGCGCCGCGATGTGCTCGGCGATCTCGGTGAGCTCGGCCAGACCTCGTGGCAACTGCATCAACACGGTGCCGACGCCGTCGAGCAGTCCCGCACCCAGCCCGTGGTGGGTGTACGTGCCGACCATCGACACACGCGCCGCGTTCAGCTCCAGAGCGCGTACGCCGGTAACAGCGTCCTGGTGCACTCGCACGTCGGTGAACCCCAGGGCCGCCGCACCCAGAGTCAGAGCGCCGTAGCGATCACCGATCACAGCAATCGGTGCCGTGCGGTCGACCCCCAGTTCGTCGACGGTATCGAGCAGCAGACGATCTGCCGCGTCGACCGCATGCAGATTGGGTGCCTCGGCATCGGGCTCACGCCGCAGAGCTTCGAACAACGTTTCATCGGACACCCGGGCAGTATTCCACCGAACGCGACCGGCCGACGCGGTCGTTCCGCGCGGCAAGTGGCTATTGCGACCGATGAGGTGCATGCTCGGGGAATGGAACACAAAGACAAGAACGAGGCGCTCTTCAGCCATCCCGACGACGCTTCGACCGATGCCTCGGCCGAAGCGACGAAGCCCGCCGTCTACACGGCCCTTTTCAGCGGTGCCAACGACTGACCCTCACGACAGATACCGCAGGTACTCCAGCGCCTTGGTCGCGTGTACGTGACCGCGCTCGCTCTGCACCACCATCCGCACCGTACGGTGCTGATCGATCACGAACGTCGTCCGCTTCACGGACAACAACTGCCGTAGATAACTGCGACGAGCCACGTTCGAGTGGCCGCGCTCGAAATCACGAAGTCGACGCCTACGGGCGAACCACCCGCCGCGCCGCACTCCGAACTGTTCGGCCACCGCACCGTCGGAATCCGAGAGCAACGGGAAGTCGAACGACCTCTGCAGCGCGAAATGTTGGTTCTTGTCTCGGGTATCGGTGCTGATCCCCACTCGCTGCGCACCGAACCTGCCGAACTCCGCTCCCAGATCCCGAAAATGGCACGCCTCGGCCGTGCAGATCGGACTGTTCGCAGCCGGATAGAAGAACAGGACCACCGGCCCCGACGCCGTGAGCTCGGTGAGCGCACGACGTTCACCGGAATGATCGGGCAGCTCGAAATCCGGGGCGGTCTGTCCGATTCGCATGACGCAGAGGGTACCGCTCGGCTCGCAACGAGCAGGGCCGTGGCCGTCAACCGCGCGGTACGAGCCACTTTCGCAGTCGTGCGGTGACGAACGGCATCACCACGTACACCATCAGCGGAGTGCACATCATCACTACGACCGCAGTCCGCAGGGCCACGTTCAGGTGGGTCAGATGTGGAGTGATCACGAGGTTCACCAACAGGCTGACGGCATAGAACGCAACACCGATGGACACGGCCTGCTTCCACCGCGGCGGCGGACCGCCCACGACGCGCACGGCGTCGGTCAGGTTCGACTGTGGCTCGAACCATCCCTCCACGCCGGAAAGCCGATGTGTCACAACGTCGTCCGCTATCGGTCGGCCACGGCCGAGCCAATCGCGCCTCGCCTCCGAACGCAACCACGCCTCGAGATGGTCGTGCGTCTCGAATCGATACACCACGTGATAGTCACTGGATTCGGCCGAGCTGCGCAGCCAGCCTCCGCCGAGAAAGCCCGGGAAGGTTCGCACCAGGTCGATGCCCCGGTCGGTCCATTCGACGAAGTCCGCCTCGTGTCCCTCGCGAACGCGTCGTGCGACCGAGGTCGTGACGTGCTCGAGCGTGTCGGTCATGGCCATGGGGTCCCCTCCTGCGCTGGTTCGTCGTCGGTGCGTTCTACACAGACTGTGTCGAAATGGACCGAGTATCAAATCAGGAACCGGATTGCAGACCGATGGCATACTGGAGCTCGCTGTGTGACTATTCGTCCACGAGCTTCCATCGCGATCGGTCTGGAGTGGACGTATGGCACCGAGCGAGACCGAGTACGAACTCGACGACGTCGACCGACGGATCGTCACCGAACTGAGCCGAGACGGGCGCATGTCCATGAGGGCCCTCGCCGAGGCCACCCACATTTCCCGCGCACATGCCTACGTTCGCGTCGACCGCCTCGTCGACGAAGGTGTGATCGAGGGTTTCACCGCCCGCATCGCGTACGAGAAGGCCGGATTCGGCGCATCCGCGTATGTCGCACTGTCGATTCGGCAAGATTCCTGGCGGGCTGTCGCCGACGACCTCAGCACGTTCCCCTTCGTCGAACACGTCAGTCTGATGGGCGGCGACTTCGACGCCTTGGTCCTCGTGCGCGCTCCGGACAACTCGGCATTGCGACACCTGGTACTCGACAAGTTGCAAGGGCTGGACGGGATACTCTCGACGCGGACGTGGCTGATCTTCGACGAAGCAGTCGGCCCCGGAGCGCAGTGGTTCACGCCGAAGCCGAACAGGAGACATCCATGAGCGCCACCGAACAGCCCGCCCTCTCGGACGTCGTTGTCATCGGCGGCGGCATCGGCGGTGTCTCACTCGCATACGAACTCGCCGGCGACCGCCGTGTCACGCTGCTCGAGCGTGAGTCCACGCTGGCGTTCCACACCACCGGTCGATCCGCGGCTCTGTTTCTGGAGACGTACGGCAACAGCACGATTCGCGCCTTGACGACCGCCAGCCGAGACTTTCTGGTGAACCCACCCGACTGCTTCCGGTCGGATTTGCTCACTCCGCGTCCACTGTTGCAATACGCGGCCACGGGACGCGGCGATGCCCTCGAAGCGATGTACACCGACGTCCGTCGCCTCACTCCCGATGCGCAGCTGGTATCCCCCACCGACGCATGCACATTCTTCCCACCGCTACGGCCCGAGCTGATCGATTGCGCTCTGTACGAACCGCATTCGATGGAGGTCGACGTCCATGCTCTGCATCAGGGCTTCGTCGGAGGTCTGCGACAGCAGGGCGGTCGGATCCACACCAAGGCCTCGGTGACCGAACTCGAGCGCCTGAACGGTCTGTGGCACGTACGCACCTCGGACGGGTCGACTCATCGGGCTCCACTGGTCGTGAACGCGGCAGGGGCCTGGGCGGATGCCGTCGGTGCGATGGCGGGGGCCCGCCACATCGGCTTGGTTCCCAAGCGCAGGTCGGTCTTCATGGTCGCCGCACCCGACGATCTCGACACAAAGAATCTGGCGACACTGAGCGACATCGACGAGAAGTTCTACATCAAACCCGAAGGTGCACAACTGTTGTGCTCGCCGGCCGACGAGACGGCGGTCGAACCGAGCGATGCCCGTCCGGACGAGTTGGAGATTGCGCGGGCGTTCGACGACATCGGCGAGGTGACCACCCTGACTGCGCGACACGTTCGTTCGTCCTGGGCCGGACTGCGCAGCTTCGTTCCCGATCGCACCCCGGTGGTCGGGTTCGACCCCGAGCTCGAGGGCTTCTTCTGGTGCGCCGGGCAGGGCGGCTACGGAATCCAGACGTGCGCGGCGCTGGCCCGGGTGGGCGCGGCTGTCGTTCGCGGAGAACCGGTTCCGGCAGATGTGGCCGAGCGCGGCCTTCTGGAAGCGGATCTGTCGCCCCGCCGTCTCGGCTAGAGGCGCTGCGCGCCACGTGCGCGGAAACTCGACCTGGGCTACGAAGTTCCACTCACGACGTGAGACCTCAGCCGGCGACGACGCGTCGCAGATCGCGCACTGTCGTCCGATAGATGTCCAGCAGGTCGGCATCCTGCCCGCCGTCGATCCGTACCGCCCAGTCGTCGAAGGCGATGCGCAGGGCCATACCGGCACCTTCGACCAACAGTCGTGCATACGAACGTGATTCGTGGTCGCCGAGGCGCTCCGTCACCGCATCGGTGACGCGGCACAGTGTCATCGCGTCGGCCGCGAAGGCTGCGGCCCGCAGATGCGCGTCGATACCGATCAGTCGCCGAGTGCGTAGGAGTCGGTCGCGCTCCTCCTCGGGCGCTGTCGACAGTCGCTCGACGGACTGCTCGTACAACGCTTCGATTCCAGGCAGCGTGATGTGCTCGGGCGCGGTAGCGGCGAGCCACTGGTCGAAGTCGACCTCGAAATCAGGGTCGATGCCGAGAACGGACTCCTCCTTCGAGGCGAAGCTGCGAAAGAACGTACTGGGCGACACCCCCGCTCGGCGCGCGATCTCGTCCACCGTGGTCGCGGCGCAGCCCTGCTTCTCGAACAGCTCGAGTGCGGCGCGAGTGATCTCGAGCCGAGTGTCTCGGCGACGTCGCTCTCGCAGGTCCGGCACTCGTTCGCTCATCCTCGTCCATCCGTCGACTGCGGTCGTCATTCGCTGTCAACTTACCAGCAATCGTCAAGTTGACAGTCACTGTCATAATGATTGAAGCTATCTGCATACGATTGCACGCTTCGATCCCATACGCGAAAGTTTGTCGACACATGAGTTCACCCGAGACCGACCGCACCCCCGACGAGCAACTCGCGCCGGGCAGCAAGCTATTGATCGGCATATTGGTCATCGCGGCCTTCGTCATGATCCTCAACGAGACGATCATGAGCGTGGCGCTCCCGACGCTGATGGTCGACCTCGAGATCACGGCAACGACGGCCCAGTGGCTCACCACCGGATTCCTACTGACCATGGCGGTGGTCATTCCCGTCACCGGCTACCTGTTCCAACGCTTCACGCTGCGTCAGGTGTTCGTGACAGCGATGACCCTGTTCACCGTCGGCACCCTGCTCGCGGCCTCGGCACCCGGTTTCGAGCTGCTTCTGCTCGGCCGCATCACGCAGGCCAGCGGGACGGCGATCATGCTGCCGCTGCTCATGACCACAGTGCTCACCGTCGTCCCGGCCCACAAGCGCGGCGCGATGATGGGTGTGATCTCCATCGTCATCGCCGTCGCACCGGCTGTCGGCCCCACCATCTCCGGAGTCATTCTCGACTCGCTGAATTGGCGTTGGATGTTCTGGCTGGTGCTTCCCATCGCGCTCGTCGCGTTCGGCATCGGAACCACACTGGTGAAGAACGTGACCGAGACGGGGCGGCCCTCGTTCGATCCCACGTCGGTCGTGTTGTCCGCCTTGGCGTTCGGCGGCATCGTCTACGGCCTGAGCAGCCTCGGTCATTCTGCCGAGGAGTCCGTCGTACCGGTCTGGTTGCCGTTGGTGGTGGGAGTGATCGCACTCGTCGTCTTCGTGCTGCGGCAGATCGCCCGCCAGGAACGCGGCGGCGCGCTGCTGGACATGCGTCCGTTCCGCACCCCCACCTTCAGCATCGGACTCGGCATGATCGCGATCTCGATGATGGCCCTGTTCGGTGCCCTGATCCTCCTGCCGATGTATCTGCAGAACGTGCGCGGACTCGACACCCTTGCAACCGGCCTGATGCTTCTGCCCGGCGGATTGCTGATGGGTCTGCTCGCACCCTTCGTCGGCCGCATCTTCGACCGAATCGGGCCGCGCCCGTTGGTCATTCCCGGAGCCATGGTGGTGAGCGCCGCGTTGTGGTCGATGACGGTGCTGGACGCACAGTCGGCACTACCGCTGGTCGTCGGTATCCACATGCTGCTCTCGGCGGGGCTTGCGCTCATCATGACTCCGCTGATGACCTCCTCGCTCGGATCCCTCCCCACCCGCCTGTACTCGCACGGCAGCGCAATCTTCAACACCGTGCAGCAGCTGGCCGGAGCCGCAGGAACCGCGTTGTTCGTCACCGTCATGTCGAACACCGCAGCGGCCCGAATCTCCGACGGGGCAACGCAAATGGGTGGTTCCGAGGCAGGCATCCACACCGCATTCCTGTGCGGTGGGGCGGTGTCACTGGTCGCGGTGGCTGCGTCGTTCTTCATCCGAGCACAGGCAAGCAGTGATCGAGACGAGGCCGTGTCGGCGCAGCCGGTGCACTGAACCCCGGCGGCATTCACACCGCGCCGCCGCGGTCAGCCGAGCGCGATCAGATCGATCGGGTGAGTCAGCAGACGACCGACGAGGGCGAGGAATTCCGACCCCTGTTGGCCGTCGACCAGTCGATGATCGAACGAGAGCGACAGTGTCGTCACCGACCGTAAAGCGATCTCGCCGTTGTGTTCCCACGGCGTGCGACGGATGGACCCGAAGCACAGGATGGCCGCCTCGCCCGGGTTGAGGATCGGCGTGCCTGCGTCGACTCCGAACACCCCCACGTTGGTGATGGTGATGGTGCCGTCGGCCAGATCGGCCGGACTGCTCTTGCCCTCCTTCGCGATGCGCGTCAGGTCGGCCAGGGCACGCGCGATGTCCACCAGAGAGAGCTCGTGTGCGTTCTTGATGTTGGGCACCATCAATCCGCGGGGTGTCGCCGCCGCGATGCCGAGGTTGACGTAGTACTTGGTCACGATTTCCTGCGCAGCCTCGTCCCAGCTCGAGTTCAGCGACGGATTCGATTTCAGGGCAACGAGAACGGCTTTGGACACCAGAGCCAACGGGGTCAGACGCACGTCCCGGAAATGTGTGGAGGACCGCAGCGACTCGAGGAGTTCGAGCGTCTCGGTCACGTCGACGGTCACGAATTCGGTGACGTGAGGTGCAGTGAATGCACTTCGCACCATGGCCTCGGCGGTGTGCTTGCGTACACCCTTGATCGGAGTTCGCTCCTCTCGACCGGTCCGCCCGGATACCGACTGCTGCGCCTCGGTCTCGAGCTGCACTTCAGTGTCACTCTGCGCATCGGTGTCAGTCTGCCCAGCCGTCCCGCCCTGCAGGTACGACTCCACGTCCTGACGGGTGACGTCGCCGTGGCGTCCACTCGCGGGCAGCTCGTTCAATTCGATGCCGTTGTCCTTGGCCATCTTTCGTACCGGTGGGGCCGCAAGCGGCTTTCCATTCTGCTCGTTCGGCGCGGACGCCGCGGGTGGGTCGACGCGGCCACCGCGTCGGCTCGAGCCTTCCTTCGCGACGCCGTAACCCACGAGCACCGGGACGCGCTCGTCCTCGTCCTCCCCGGACGACGTGGTCTGAATCGGGGAAGCGGACTGCTCTGGATCGGTAGCGACCGGTTCGTCGTCACCGCCGACTCTGATGTCGATGATCGGCACTCCGACCTCTACCGTGTCGCCCTCGGAAACATGCAGGGCAGCAACAACACCGGCGAACGGAGAAGGCAATTCCACCGCAGCCTTGGCCGTCTCGACCTCGGCGATGTTCTGGTTGAGTTCGATGGTGTCACCGACCGCGACGAGCCAGGTCAACAGGTCGGCCTCGGTGAGGCCCTCCCCCAGGTCGGGCAGCGGAAAGCTCTTGATGGTGGACATCGTCGAATCCTGTTCGGTCGGTATCGGCGGAGGATGTGATCGGGGCGAAACGGCAGCCGAGGGGCAACGGCAGCTCAGTGGGAACGGCAGCGGTCCACTGCGTCGAGGATCCGGTCGACGTCGGGAAGATAGAACTTCTCGAGCTTCGACGCCGGGTACGGCGTTCCGAATCCACCGACCCGCAGCACCGGCGCTTCGAGGTTGTAGAAGCACCGCTCGGAGATGCGAGCGGCTATCTCCGAGCCGAGGCCCATGAAGACCGGCGCCTCGTGTGTGACGACGAGCCGTCCGGTCTTGCAAACCGACGCTTCGACGGTCTCGAAGTCGATCGGCGACAGCGACCGCAGATCGATGACCTCGATCGAGATACCCTCGTGTGCAGCAACTTCGGCTGCCTTACGGGCAGTGGACACCAACGGCCCGTAGGCCACCAGTGTGATGTCGGTGCCCTCGGTGACCACCCGCGCCCGATGCAGCGGGAAGGCGGTGTCGAGATCGTCGACACCGAGGTCGATCGGACTCTTCTCCCAGTATCGACGTTTGGGTTCGAAGAACAGCACGGGGTCGTCGCTGGCAATGGCCTGCTGGATCATCGAGTAGCCGTCGGCGGCGTTGCTGCAGGTCACCACGCGCAGTCCGGCAGTCTGGGCGAAGTAGCCCTCCGGTGATTCCGAATGATGTTCCACTGCACCGATTCCGCCGCCGTAGGGCACCCGGATGGTCATGGGGATCTTGACATTTCCGCTCGTGCGATAGTGCAGCTTGGCCACCTGCGACACGATCTGATCGAACGCCGGGTAGATGAAGCCGTCGAACTGGATCTCGCACACGGGACGGAATCCGCGCATCGCCAGGCCCACAGCGGTACCGATGATGCCCGATTCGGCCAGCGGCATGTCCAGTACTCGTCCGGGCCCGAAGTCCTTCTGCAGGCCGTCGGTGATGCGGAAGACGCCACCGAGCTTGCCGATGTCCTCGCCCATCAGCAACACCTTGGGGTCGTTCTCCATCGCGCGACGCAGGCCGGCATTGATGGCTTTGCCGAGCGGCAGGCTGGTGGGCCGTTCCAGGGTGGTCATGACGTGACTCCTTCGAATCCAGCTTGGTAGGAGGCGAACTGGGCCCGCTCGTCGTCGAGCAGAGAGTGCGGGTCGGCGTAGACGTTGTCGAACACCGTCATCGCCTCGGGTTCGACGGTCTCGAGGCATCCACGTCGCAGATCGGCGGCGACGTCGTCCGCCGTCCGCTGGACCGATGCCACGAACTCGTCGTCGAACACGCCGATTCGTCTGAGCAGCTTCTCGATTCGGTCGATCGGATCCTTGGCACGCCACTCGTCGTCCATGGCCCCGGATCGATACCTCGTCGGATCGTCGGACGTGGTGTGCGGCCCCATGCGGTAGGTGACGGCTTCGATGAGCGTCGGGCCGCTGCCCTCACGGGCGCGGGCGAGCGCTGCTCTGGTCACGGCCAGCACCGCGAGGACGTCGTTTCCGTCGACCCGTACCGATGGGATGCCGAATCCCTCACCGCGTGCCGCGATCGTGGACTTGGTCTGCACGGTGACCGGTTCGGAGATCGCCCACTGGTTGTTCTGGCAGAAGAACACCACCGGTGCATGGAAACTGGCCGCGAACCCGAGAGCCTCCGAGATATCGCCCTGGCTGGTCGCTCCGTCTCCGAAGTAGGTGATGGCCGCGCCGTCGGCACCCTCGAGCTGCATGCCGATCGCGTATCCGGTCGCGTGCAGACCCTGCGAACCGACGATGATCGCTGGCGTCGTCATTCGATATTCGTACGGGTCCCATCCCGACAGGGTCGATCCCCGCCAGAAACGGAGCATCCGAGTGGGATCGACTCCGCGGCAGTAAGCCACCCCGTGCTCGCGGTAGCTGGCGAACACGAAGTCCTCGGAGTCGAGTGCGCGGGCCGAGCCGACCTGCGCCGCTTCCTGTCCGAGCAACGGAGCCCACAGCCCCAACTCGCCTTGCCGCTGCAGCGCGGTGGCCTCGGCGTCGATGCGCCGGACGACCACGAGATCGCGATAGATCTCCTTCATCGCAGCCGTGTCGATGTCCGCGACCAGAGGTGAATACGTCTCGTTGCGGACCACCGTTCCGGATTCCTTGATCAGCTGTATCAGCGAGGTGGTGTTCATGTCCGTGGCACTCTCCGTCGTGATGTGATGTCCTTCACAAGGAGACCACCGACGCCCAGCGTGCACAAGTGATGACTTCAGAATTACGCAGTGTGCACAATATCGGGTAACGACCGAGCTACAGGAAGTGCGCAATGACCGATCTCGACAAGACCGACGCCCGACTCCTCCTCGCCCTCTGCGCCAAGCCTCGAGCCACCGGCGTCGAACTCGCCACCACGTTGGGCCTGTCCCGCAACACCGTCCAGGCACGCCTCGGGCGGTGGGACGACAAGGGGTCTCTCACCCCCATCGATCACCGCATTCCGCCGAAGTCGCTGGGACGTCCGTTGCAGGCCTTCGTGACCGCTCAGGTCAATCAGCACACGTTGGCAGCGGTCACCGAACACCTCCGCACGATCCCCGAGGTACTCGAGGTGTTCGGCCTGTCCGGCGCCGCGGACATGCACATCCGCATTGCGGCGGTCGACGCCGACGACCTGTACCGGATAGCAGGCCTGATCCTCGACATTCCTGGCGTCGAGCGGACCAACATGTCGATTGCCATGTCCGAGCTGATTCAGTACCGAACCAAGCCGTTGCTCGAACAGCTCGCCGACGACGGCCGCCGCTGAGCACCCCGACCATCCCCGTCGGGCCGATACCGACCGCATCACGCAATCTGCACGGTCCGAGCGATGCCGGTTGACCGGTCTGCGTCGTGCACGACACCCTGTGACGGACAAGACATCCGGGTAGCCGCTGCATCTGCTCCCATCCCCTGACCGAAAGAGACCGACTGTGTCCGTCGTTGCCGACCACTCTGCCGTCACACCCACTCGACATCGCTCTTCTGTTGCCCAGACCGCGAATTCGGCTTCGGCACCGGCCGCACCCGGTGTCTTCGACCGGCCCGACATGCCATCCGACTCCGCGCACGAGCGCGTGGTGTTCTGCCACGATCGAGACACCGGTCTGCGCGCGATCGTCGCGATTCACTCGACCGTGCTGGGACCGGCACTCGGCGGAACTCGCTTCTACCCCTACGCAAGCGAGCAGGACGCCGTGACCGATGTATTGAGACTCTCCCGCGGGATGACCTACAAGGCGGCTGTCGCAGGGGTGAATCTGGGCGGCGGGAAGGCAGTCATCATCGGCGACCCGACCGTCATCAAGACCCCGACATTGCTCGAGGCCTACGGCCGGTTCGTCGAATCGCTCGGCGGCACGTACGTCACGGCAGGCGACGTCGGCACCAACAGCGACGACCTCGATATCGTCGCCGAAGAAACGGCCTACGTCGTCGGTAAGAACACCACCGCGGGCGGCACCGGCGACAGCGGTCCACAGACGGCCCTGGGGGTCTATCTCTCCCTGCTGGCGGCAGCCGAATCGACCTGGGGCTCCGACGATCTGACCGGCAGACGAGTAGGTGTCGAAGGCGCAGGCAAAGTGGGTTACAACCTGGTGGCGCTCCTGCGCGGAGCGGGTGCCGACGTGCTCGTGAGCGACTCCTACGAACCCGCCCTCGAACGGATCGCCCAGGACTTCCCCGGCGTCACGATCGGAACCGACATCATCGGAGCCGACATCGATGTGTACGCGCCGTGCGCCATGGGAGCAACGCTCGACGCGTCCTCGGTGGACCGGCTGTCGGCGTCCATCGTGTGCGGTGCCGCGAACAATCAACTGCTCACGCCCGACGTCGAATCGCTGCTGGCCGCCCGGGGCATCGTCTGGGTACCGGACTACGTGGCCAACGCCGGCGGCTTGATTCAGGTGGAAGGTGAACTGCGCCGACGAAATTCGGCCGAGGTGATGGCAACGATCGGACAGATCCGTACTACCGTCGCCGGCATATTCGCCATGGCACGCAGCGAAGGGATCCTGCTCGGAGCAGCCGCGGACCGACTGGCCGAGAAGCGAATTGCGGCCGCCCGAGGTTAGGGACCGCACGCCCGGTGCGCTCCACCCGGCAGCGCATGTACCGCGCCGGCCTCAGGAGTGGAGCGCACCGCTGCGATCTACTGCAGCGCCCGTCTACTGCAGCGCAATGTACTTGGTCTCGAGGTATTCCTCGATCCCTTCCGAGCCGCCCTCTCGTCCGAAGCCCGACTCCTTCACACCGCCGAAGGGGGCCGCGGCGTCGGAGATGGCACCCCGGTTGACCCCCACCATGCCGGTGTCGAGAGCAGCCGAGACCCGCAGAGCCCGATCGAGGTTCTCGGTGTAGAAATAGGCCACCAATCCGTATCGGGTGTCGTTGGCCGCGGCGACGGCCTCGTCCTCGGTCTCGAATCCGACGATGGCGGCAACCGGCCCGAAGATCTCGTCGCGCAACAGGTTTGCGTCGGCCGGGATGCGGTCGAGCACAGTGGGTGTGAAGAAGAACCCGGGACCGTCGGGCACCGATCCGCCGGTGCGGATGCGGGCACCCTTGGCAACGGCGTCGTCGACGAGTGCCGACACCGTCCGTCGCTGCTTGTCGTTGATGAGTGGTCCGATGTCGGTACCGTCGCGATCACCGGGGCCGACCGTCAGTGCTGCGATTCTCGCGGTCAGCTTCTCGGTGAATTCCTCGCGAACGGGCTCGGCCACGTACAGACGGTTTGCTGCAGTGCACGCCTCACCGCCGTTGCGCATCTTGGCCAGCATCGCTCCGTCGACGGCGGCATCGATGTTCGCGTCTTCGAAGACGATGAACGGCGCATTGCCACCGAGCTCCATCGATGTCCGGAGCAGTCGGTCGGCTGCATTGCGCACCAGCAGCTTTCCCACTCCGGTCGATCCGGTGAAGGTGACCTTCCTCAGTCTGGGGTCGTCCATCAGCGGACCGGTGACGGATGCAGCGTCCGAGGCCGGGAGCACCGACAGCACACCGCTGGGCAATCCGGCGTCGGCGAACACCTGGCCGAGCAGGAGCATCGTCAGTGGGGTGTCCTCGGCCGGCTTGACGATGACGGTGCAACCCGCTGCGAGCGCGGGACCGATCTTGCGAGTTCCCATGGCCAGCGGGAAGTTCCACGGAGTGATCGCGAGTACCGGGCCGACCGGCATCTTGGTGACAAGGATGCGGCCGTTACCGGCGGGCGCAGGGGTGTACCGGCCGCCGATCCGAACCGCTTCCTCGCTGAACCAGCGCAGGAATTCACCGCCGTAGTTGACTTCACCGCGACTCTCCGCCAACGACTTTCCCATTTCCAGGGTCATCAGCAGAGCGAAATCGGCTGCACGTTCCTGCAACAGGACGAAGGCGCGCCGCAGAATTTCGGCTCGCTCCCGTGCAGGCGTTGCCGCCCACTCCGGTTGCGCCGCGGCAGCGAGATCGAGGGCCACGATGCCGTCGGCTGCGCCTGCGTCGGCGACGGTGGTCAGTTCCTCACCGGTGGCGGGATTCAGGACGGCGAATCGCGCGCCCGACTGCGCGGGGGTCTGCTTTCCACCGAGCCACAGGTCGGTGGGCAGCGAGGACAACAGCTGCTCGACGGCCATGTCAGAGTCCCTTCGAAGCGTCGCGCAGTGCGTTCTCGAGGACCGTGAGTGCGTCGTCGAGCAACTCGTCGGAGATCACCAGCGGCGGAAGCAAGCGGATGACGTTGCCGTAGGTTCCGCACGTCAACACGATCACGCCTGCCGCGAGTGCCGCAGCGGCAACGGCTTTGGTGGCCTCGGGGTTCGGCTCGCGTCCACCCGGTACGACGAGCTCGACGGCAAGCATGGCCCCACGGCCTCGAACCTCACCCATGATTCCCACCTCCGGCATCAACGCCGTGAGCCGATCGACGACGATGCGTTCGATGTCGCGAGCGCGGGCGTTGAGGTCGAGGGTCTCCATCTGTTCGATCGATGCCAGCGCAGCGGCGCATGCGACGGGATTGCCTCCGTAGGTGCCGCCGAGCCCACCGGGATGCACGGCGTCGATCAGATCTGCCCGGCCCGTCACCGCGGCGAGCGGCATACCGCCCGCGATGCCCTTGGCCATGGTGATCAGGTCCGGCACGATGCCCTCGTGCTCGCTGGCGAACCAGGCACCGGTGCGGGTGAATCCGGACTGCACCTCGTCGGCGATGAACACGACATCGTGCTTGCGCGCCCACTCGGTCAGCGCAGGCAGGAAGCCGTCCGCCGGCACGACGAAGCCGCCCTCACCCTGGATCGGCTCGATCAGGATGGCCGCGAGATTGTCTGCGCCGACCTGCTTTTCGATCATGGAGATCGCACGGGCGGTGGCCTGTGCACCGGTGACGGCCGATCCGTCGGCACCGAGTCCTTCACGGAACGGGTACGACATCGGAACTCGATAGACCTCGGGAGCGAACGGCCCGAATCCACTCTTGTACGGCATCGACTTCGATGTCAAAGCCATCGTCAGGTTCGTGCGGCCGTGATACGCGTGGTCGAACACGACCACGGCCGAGCGGCCGGTGGCGTGCCGGGCGATCTTGACTGCGTTCTCGACGGCCTCGGCACCACTGTTGAACAGGACGGTGCGCTTGTCGTGATCTCCCGGCGTGAGTTCGGCCAACTTCTCGGCGACCGCGATGTATCCCTCGTAGGGCGCGATCATGAAGCAGGTGTGCGTGAAGTGAGCGACCTGATCCTGCACGGCGGCAACGACAGCCGGATTCGACGCACCGACGGTCGTCACGGCGATACCGGCACCGAGGTCGATCAACGAATTGCCGTCGACGTCGACCACGACGCCGCCGTCCGCGTCGGCCACGTACACCGGCAGCGTCGATGCGACGCCTGCACCGACGACGGCCTTGCGGCGCTCGGCCAGAGCCGACGATTTCGGGCCGGGGAACGCGGTGACGATCCTGCGCTCCTGCGGAAGTCGGTATTCGATCGAAGCCATGGTCGCACCTTTCGGGTTGGTCTCTGTGCAGCAAGTATGCGACCGCGAGGGCCGACCGGAGACTGCCGATACGTACATTCAGGTGCAGAAGCACACGCCATTTCGTCAGGCACGATTACAGTGCGACAGGTGAGTGTGCAGATTTCCTGGTTGTTGAGACAACGCGACCTCCGGCTGAGTCATCGCGGCGGGCCCGAACGCAGCGGTGCCGCCATCACCTTCGCGCAGGCGACCGAGCTCACAGATCCGAGTCCGTGGTTGTCCGGCGGCGAGCTGATCCTCACGACAGGTCTCGGCTTCGACTCCGGCGGCCCCGCACTCGCGCAGTACGTCCGCACCCTCCGAACGGCAGGGGTTGCCTGCCTCGGATTCGGAACCGGTCTCTCGCACAGCGTGATTCCACGAGAACTTCTCGACGCGGCAGACGAGGTCGGGCTACCCGTCGTCGAGGTTCCCTACGACACTCCTTTCGCCGCGGTCATTCGGGCGGTCACCACGCGCATCGCCGAGCAGGAGTACGAGGAAGTCCTGCGGGCGGCGTCGGTGCAGAGCCGCATCACCCGCGCCGCACTGCACGGCGGCGTCGACGCGATCGTGCGCGAATTGGCGGTCGCCACGTCCACCTCCGTCGCGCTCATCGGACATCGCACCGAGTCGTTTCATCCGGTCCACGCGGCGGATCTGATCGCGCAGGCCCGCGAGATCGCCGCCAGTATCCGTCCGTCGTCGTCACCCGCGACGGTGTCGGTGAGCGAGCCCGGCCGCACCGTGAGCCTGCACTCGGTACCGATCACCGCCAGTGCGCCGAGCTTTCTCGCGATTCGCACAAAGGGGCCCGTGACGGGAGTCGAGCAGATATTGCTCGGGCATGCGGTGTCGCTGATAACCCTCGAACTGGAAAAGCCTGCGCGGCTGCGCGCCGAGCAGACGGCCCTCAACTCGCGCGCGCTCGGACTTCTCCTCGACGGGCATCTCCTGTCCCCCGGTGACACGCACGTACCGAGCTATCTCGCCGATGCGGCCGACGACGACTCACGCATCACCGTGGTGGTTCTCCGCGGCGCGACGGGGCGGACGGGTTCCATCGCCGATGCCGTCGATGCTCAGTTCCGCGCCCACGCACGGCCGACGTTCGTCAGGTCCACCGACGACGGCGCCGAGATGCTGCTACCCGGCGGCGACGCGAATTTCGTTGCGCAGCTGATGAATTCTCTTCCCCGTTCGGTGTGTGCGGGGGTCGGCACCGACATGCACATCACCGAGGCCCCCACCGCGCTGAGACAAGCGCGGCTCGCGTGCGCGGCGGCCGGTCCCGGTGATCGGGTCGTCCACTTCACCGGGTCGATGCTGCTGGCGTCGGAACCGGTTCGGGAATCGTTGCGTGCCATGGCTGCCGTCACCATCGCCGTCCTGGCCGAGTACGACCGCACTCACACCGCGGATCTGGTGGGTTCGCTTCGGGCGTTCCTGGAGGCCAACGGGCACTGGGAAACCGCAGCTGCCCACCTGTCGGTGCATCGTCACACCTTGCGCAACCGCATCACACGATGCGAGGAATTGCTGGGGGTGGATCTGACGTCGGCGCGGGTGCGTGCGGAATTGTTGCTCTCCCTACTCGCGGCATGAGAGCGCCCCTCTGTGTCAGGATTTCGCGATGACCACCCCTCGTCCTGAACCCCAGATCTCCGTCGCCACCGCGAAGTCGGTTCGGCTCGGAGTGCTGCTGGCGGCAGTGGGCGGATTTCTGGATGCGTACACCTACGTCACTCGCGGCGGTGTGTTCGCCGGTGCCCAGACCGGCAACGTGGTGCTGCTCGGCGTGGACGTGGCGGGCGGGCGTTGGGTGGAGGCGCTGGTGTTCCTGCCGCCGTTGACGGCGTTCGTTCTGGGAGTCATGACGGCGGAGTTCATCGCGTTGCCTGCGATCGAGAGGATCGTGCGCAGGCCGGTGCGGGCTGTGCTGTGCTACGAGATCCTGGTTCTGGTGATCGTCGGGTTTCTGCCGGCAACGGTTCCCGATGCGGTGGTGTCGGTCATCCTCGCGCATGTCGCGGGCGTGCAGGTGACGACCTTTCGGGTGTTGGTGGATTCGCCGTTCAACACGACGATGACGACCGGCAACCTCCGCACCATGGCCATGGCGGCGTTTCATCGTGTGGTCGAGCACGATCGGGAGGCGGGGATCAGGGCTCGGCGGTTCGGCACGGTCATCGCCGGATTTCTCGGCGGCGCTGTACTCGGCGCGGTGTCGGTGGAGCTGTTCGCTCTGCGCGCGATCTGGGTGGTGGCCGTCATGCTGATCGTTGCGCTGGCACTGTTCGTGTTCGACGAGCGCCCACCTCGATCGGCTGCAACGAAGCGTTAGTCGCCCAGTCGAAGCGGCGCGATGGAGTCGAAGACGTCCCCCGGGCCCGGGTTGTCCGGTGCCGAGGTGCCACCCAGATGATGTACGACGCCCCACACCGCGTTCAGTGCTGTGTGAATCGCGCCCTCCGCCCAACCGGCGGTCCACGAGATGTCGTCGCCGGCAAGGAAGATGCCGCGGTGTCGGGGTTCGAGTTCGTCCTGCACGAAGTGGGTGAACAGTCTTTCCTGATAGCGGTAGTGCCCCGGCAGGTTGGCCTTGAACGCACCCATGAAGTCGCGCTCGGTCTCCCAGGACAGCGTCACCGGAGTCGAGATGATGTGGCTGCGAAAGTCGACGCCCGGGTAGATCTCCTCGAGGGATCGCAACATGATGTTCATGCGTTCGGTGGGATCGAGAGCCAGCAGTTTGAGCGAGTCGTCGGACCAGGTGTAGGACAGGCAGATCAGCCCCGGCTTTCCTTCGCCTTGATCGAGAAGGTATGTGCCGCGACTCATTCGGTCGGTCAGCGTCATGCTGACCAGGTCACGCCCGGTCACCGGGTCCTTGTCTTTCCAGAACGGCCGATCGACGAGTGCGAACACCTTCGTCGACCCCATGTAGTGGGTACGTTCGATGGCGGTCCAGTGGTCGATCGGGAACAGATCGTCGTCACACCTGATGTTGCTGAGCAACATCCAACTCTGCGCGGTCACGACCGCGGCCGCGTACGTACGGATGTTTCCTCGGTCGTCGTGGATCGTGGTGCCGCCCCCGGTGCGCCTGATCTCGGTGACGCGCGGCATCGTGGTGCCGCCGTTCACCGAGGACACCGACGTACCCGCGGGCCAGTGCGCCAGGTCCGCGGGTGTGTCGGTCCACAACCGCATCGGCAGCTGCTGTGACCCGCCGACTATGCCGCGGTGGTGATCGTCGGCTGCGGTGATGACGACACGAAGGATCTCGAGAATGGAGTTGGGATAGTCGGTGTCCCAACCTCCTGTTCCGAAACCGACCTGGCCGAACAACTCTCGCATGCGAAACGACGAGAAATGCTCGGACGCAGCGAGAAATCCGTAGAAGGTCTGATCGTCGAATTTCACGATCAGTTCGTTCCAGATGCGCTTGATCTCGGCCGCGTCCCGCCGGCGGATGGCGCGCTGCAACGGAATCAGTTCGGCGTGCTCCTCGAGCGTTCTGTTCCATGCGTCGGCGACCTCGGCGAAGATCGGCGGGAGATCCTCGAGCTTGCGGGCGTAGTGGCTGGTGCCCTTGAGATCGATCACCGTACTGGGGGTCGCCTCGGCCAACGGGTTCGGGAACGGCGTCGTCTCGAGCCCGACGGAGTCGAGGTAGTGGAACAACGCGGTCGAGGACGGCGGAAACCGCATCGCGCCCATCTCGGCGACCACACCCGGATGCCCATCGAACGGCACCGATCGCATGCGGCCGCCGATTCGATCCGATTCGTAGACAACCGGTTCCAGGCCGAGCCGAAGCAACTCGCGGGCCACGACCATTCCTGCGAGTCCGCCGCCGACCACCGCGACTCGGGTACCGAGTGCGGCGTCGGGAACACTTCCCAGGCCGGCCGGGTGGGCGAGGTAATCGTCGTAGGCGAACGGAAAGTCCGGCCCGAACATGGTGAGCGGTTGTTCGTCCTCGGGCTCGATCGCGCTGTCCGGGGTGACGGGTGTGGTCATCTGTCGTTCTCCTGCTCGGCTCGTACCGGGCCTGCGGTCCCTGCGGGACGAGGTGCCGTCCGATACAGATCCGGACGTCGGTCGGAAAGGTGGGTGTTGATCGCTCGGGACCTGTCGAGGTCGGCGGGGTCCAAGTGCACCGTCAACAGTTGCTCGTGCACACCGGCTCTGGCGATGTCGGTGCCATCGGGAGCAACGGCGCACGTCAGGCCGCAATAGGTCAGAGTCGACTCGGTGCCGCACCGGTTGACGTAGGTGACGAACACCTGACTCTCGTAGGCCCGCGTGGGAACCACGTGGGTTGCGATGATCTCGAACGGCGACATCAGACCGGTCGGGACGATCAACCATTGCGTACCCGCGTCGGCGTGCGCGCGGACGGTCTCCGGAAATTCGACGTCGTAACAGGTGAGCAGACCGCAGCGCAGATCTCCGAAGTCGAACTGCACCACCAACTCCTGGCCTGGGGTGAAGTGCGCACGATCGAGCTCACCGAAGAGGTGCGTCTTGCGGTAACGCGCCAGCGACGTACCGGTCGCATCGACGACCTGAACGGCGTTGTACACCGACTCGCCGCTGCGTTCGGGATATCCGTACACGATCGCGACGCCGTGAGCACGGGCGATCTGTGCGACCTTCCAGAAGATCGGTCCGTCGAACGGTTCGGCACGATCGACGACGAGTTCGCCGATGTCGTAACCGCTGACCGACATCTCCGGAGTGACCAGGATCGATGCGCCGGCCGCCGCTGCTGCCGCGGCCGCGGCGTCGAGTGCTTCGAGGTTCGACTCGACATCGCCGGAATCCTCCGGCCCCTGATAGAGCGAGACGGTGTTCGTCACCGATGCAACCCCGGCTTTCCGATCGGCAATTCTTCGGGCAGGGCTGGTGCCAGCACCCACAACACTCGCGCCCCACCGCTGCTGTCGCTGCGGAAACTGTGCCGACGGCGCGGCGAGAACGTGAAGGCGTCCCCCGCCCCGAGAGAGATGTCGTCCCCGCCGAAGTCCGCGCCCGGATCGGCGTCGAAGATCACCCGTAGCTCGCCGTCGATCACGTACACGAAGCTCACGTCGAGCGGCAGCGCGTACGCCTCGGACCCACTTCCGCCGCCGTATTCGATATGGCCCAACAACACCTGCACGCGACGCTCCCCTACCGGCGTCAGCAGATACTCGGTCATCCGTTCTCCACCGAACATGATGCGCGGCAACGCCTGTGCGCGTACCACTTCGCCGACGGGTGCGGCGTCGAACAGCGAGCCGACCGGTACGTCGAGCGCGGCGCACACTCGAACCAGGGATGCGACCGATGCGTTCACCTGATCGCGCTCGAGCTTGGACAGATACCCCTTGGTGACCCCGCAGGTGTAGGCGAGCGCGTCGAGCGTCAGCCGCTTCTTCAGGCGCGCCTCCTTCAGGCGCGCACCGATCCGTGGCGCATCGACGTCGACCTGTGCGGCTGAAGACACCCTTTTCGCCTTTCAGGAAACTTGTGTTGACAAGACCGAGCATCAGAGTAACGCTTGCCGAGCGACATGGTCGACCTTTCGACGGCCGGGCGCTCGACTGCGGAGGGACATCTCGATGAATGCGAACAACCCGGAACACACCCCGGTCGGCCCGCTCGACGCCACCAAGGTCCCCCGTTACGCCGAACCGACGACATTCGCGCGACTCCCCCGGCTCGACGAGGTGTCGCGGGCAGACGTGACGATTCTCGGCGTGCCGTTCGATTCGGGGGTGAGCTACCGGCCGGGTGCGCGCTTCGGACCCGGCCACATTCGTGCGGCGTCGAAACTGTTGCGGCCGTACAACCCTGCCCTGCAGGTCTCGCCGTTCGCACGCCAACAGGTAGCCGACTTCGGCGACATCGGGGTCAATCCGTTCGACATCACCGAAGCGCTGCAGACCGTGCACGATGCCGTGACGGACCTGCGTGCCGACGGCTCTTCGGTGCTGACTCTCGGCGGCGACCACACCATCGCGCTCCCGATCCTGCGTTCGCTCGCGCGTGATCACGGGCCGATTGCGGTGTTGCACTTCGACGCCCACCTCGATACCTGGGATACGTATTTCGGTGCGCCGTACACACACGGGACGCCGTTCCGACGAGCCAGCGAGGAAGGGCTCATCGACCTCGAACGCTCCCAGCACATCGGTATCCGCGGCCCTCTCTACAGTGAGCAGGACCTCGAGGACGACCGGGTTCTCGGCTTCCAGGTGATTCGCTCCGACGACTACGAGGTCGACGGCGTGGCCAGCATCGTCGAGCGGATGCGTCGTCGCCTCGACGGTGGCCCGGTCTACGTCTCGGTCGACATCGACGTTCTCGATCCCGCGCATGCTCCGGGCACCGGCACACCCGAGGCCGGCGGGATGACCTCACGCGAGTTGCTCAACACGCTGCGCGGTCTCGTGGGGCTCAACGTGGTCGGTGCCGACATCGTGGAAGTCGCACCCGCATACGACCACGCCGAGATCACCGGCATCGCGGCGGCCCATGTCGCGTACGAGTTGCTGTCGGTGCTGGCGCTGAACCGGTAGCGGGCATTCACCGGCGCGGCAACACCAGAATCGGTACGGGCGAGTGGCGGATGATCTTCGTTGCCCGTGAACCGAGGAACACCCGAGCGATCGGACCCAACGGCCCGGACGATCCGATGGTCAGCACTTCACCGTCCTGCCAGTGCAGTTCGTCGAGTGCTTCTCGCCAACTGCCCGCGGTCGCCAACTCGGTGTCGACGCGGTCGGCCGGTAACCCCACCGCGACGGCGTCGTCCACCGCAGCGGTCAGCGCCTCGCTCAGTCCTCGGGCGAGCTCGGCCGCTACGTCGTCCTCGGCTCGCAGCCCGATCTCGGGCGGATACATCGTTGCCCCGCGAACGACGAACGAGGCCAAGCGAAGTGGCACACCGGTGTCGCGGGCCAACTCCGCTGTGGGCCCGACGACGCGGGTGGCCTCACTGTCGCCCGAGAACGCACACGTGATCCGCGTCAGGACGGCCCGATCTCGAATGCGGTAGCCGCGCGGGGCCAACGCGACGGTGACCGGCGAGGAATGCAGCAACTTGTCCGCGGTGGAACCGACGACGACTTGCCCGAGAGCACCGTCACCCGAGGAACCCAGAACCAGGATCGACGCCCCGGTGGTCTCCGCGGCCTCGGTCAATGCAGTGGACACCGAGCGGTGCGACATCCGGTGGAACGACGCCGCGACATCGGGTGCGCGTTCCTCCAAGTAGTGACGGGCTTTCGCCTCCGACTCGGTGGCCGTCGACGCGGCCCAGTCGGCGAACTCGGCGTCGACCCGGGCCATCGACGGCGTCGACCACGGCTTGGGAACCACGGTTGCCACGTCGATGTTCGTGGTCAGGGATCGGGCCAGTTGCGCACCGAGATCGAGGGCACCGACACTTCCCTTGCCGGGCGCGAAGGCGATCAGCACGCTCATTCCGCGTCCTTTCCGACCGATCGAAGCGCCGAATGATGCCGACCCCACAGGAAGTAGAACGCGAGAACCACGGCGAGCCAGAGCCCGAACCAGAACCACGTGGTCCAGCGCAAGCCGGACAGGATGTAGATGCACGCGGCGATGGACAGGATCGGTGTCACCGGGTAGCCCGGTACCTTGAACGGACGCTCGAGGTCGGGCATCGTCCGGCGCAGGACGATCACGCCGATGGCCACGACGATGAACGCGACGAGCGTTCCGATCGACACCAGATCGGCCAACTTGTCCAGCGGAACGAACGCGGCGAGGATCGAGATGATCACCGCGACGACGATCGTGTTGTTGACGGGGGTGTGAGTCCGGGGACTGACCTTCGCGAACGCCTTGGGCAGCATCCCGTCTCGGCCCATGGCGAACAGAATGCGCGTCTGCCCGTACATCGTCACCAGAGTCACCGAGAAGATCGAGATCACCGCGCCCGCCGCCAGAATCGTGGCCGGCCATGCCCGTCCGGTCACATTTCGGAGAATCTCGGCCAACCCGGCTTCTTCCTGCCCGGCGAATGCTGTCCACGGCTGTGTGCCCAACGCCGCGACCGCAACGACGAGGTAGAAGACGATCACCACGACGAGTGCGGCAATGATGGCTCGCGGCATGGTTTTCTGTGGATTCTTCACCTCGTCCCCGGCTGTCGAGACGGCGTCGAGACCGATGAACGAGAAGAAGATGGTGCCGGCCGCCGCGGTGACACCTGCCGCTCCGAGCGGCATGAAGTCCGAGAAGTTGCCGGAATCGAAGGCGGTGAATCCGACGACGGCGAACAGCGCGAGCACGCCCAGCTTGATGACGACCATGACTGCGTTCACCGCTGCGGACTCGCTCGCACCGCGAATGAGCAACACGGCGCACAGAACGATCAGCACGACGGCGGGCAAGTTCAGGATTCCCGGATCGGCGTCACCCGGTGCCGCGGACAACGCGTGCGGGATGGTGAAGCCGAAGAGGTTACCGAGAAGTTCGTTGAGGTATCCGCTCCAGCCGACCGCGACCGCGGCACTCGACACCCCGTACTCCAGCAGCAGGCAGGCCGCAACACCCATCGCGACCACCTCCCCCATCGTCACGTATGCGTATGAGTACGTCGATCCCGAGACCGGCACCGCCGAGGCCATTTCGGCGTAACAGATAGCGGCGAGCCCGGCGGCAATTCCTGCGGCCAGGAACGACAGGACCACGGCTGGACCGGCTTCGGGAACGGCGAGCGAGAGCACGAAGAAGATGCCGGTGCCGATGGTCGCTCCCACTCCGAACATCGTCAGTTGGAACGTCCCGATGGTGCGTTCCAGACCACCGGGCTGCTGGTCCGGCTCTGCGATCGGTTTCTTGCGGAACAACTGCGAGCGCAGACCCGATGCGGGTCCGTTCGACGATGTCATGGTCGAGACTCCCAACGTGAAGACGAACGGTGCGGACCGAACCGTGCCGCGGGCGGTACAGCAGCCGACGCGAGGCGATTTCGGTGATTCTGCTCCCCGAGCCACCCGGTCGCACACCGAACACGCCGCGCGGTCCACGAGCTCGTCGTCGAGCCGGTGTCGGTGTGAGCGCCGCCTACCATTGACCTCGACTCGGATGGGAGACCCTCGAACACATGGCCACACAGCCGGACGCGACACCGCTCGACGCGGTGGCCGCGCAAGCGGCCTCGGACGCAGGCGGCCTGGACGTCGCGTTCCTGGGGAACTTTCTCGACGTCGTGACCGATGCGGTGGACGCAGGTGTTCCGCTCACCCGCAAGCAACTTCGGGAGTGCCGCGTACACGGCGACGAAGCAGCCCGAGCGGGTGTGGCTCTGCGCGCGTTGCTCGACCTCTACCTGTCGGCGGCGTGGCGATTGTGGCGCGAGTTGCCCGCCGTGCAGGCCGCCGCAGCAGACCCGGCCGGGGTCGTCACCGCGGGCGAGGTCATGCTTCGAGCCGTCGACGACGCCGCGGCCGAACTCGCCGAAGGCTTTCAGCTCGCCCGGCGGACCCTGGTTCGCGTGGAGGTATTGGCACGCCGCGAGTTCGTGGACGATCTGCTCTCCGGAACGGCCGATGTCGCCGGTGTCCTGGGACGTGCGCAGACGTTCGGGCTGGATCTGTCGAGTCCGCACGCAGTCGCCGTGGTCACGTCCACGACTCCGTTCACCGACGCGACGTCGGCCATCGGGCTGGTCGAACGCAGCGTGCAGGGCAGCAAAGGGGACGCCGATCTCCTCGTCGCCACCAAGCAGGGTCGGCTGATCGTGGTGTTTCCGGCACCCGATCGCGAGGCCGTCGACCACGTGCTCACCCGTGTGGGGCGAGTCCTCGGTGCGTCTGCAGCCGGCCCGAGCGATACGGTCGACCTGCGCCGTCGCGGCGAATACGGACGGATACAGCTCGGAGTCGGTCGCCCACGCAGCGGCGCAGTCGGCGTGGCGGCGTCGTACCGAGACGCCCTGGACGCGCTCGACCTCGCGTCGTCGCTGGGGCTCCACACACCCGTCGTCGACGCCCGTGATCTGCTCGTCTATCGCGTTCTGATCAGTGATCGCGCCGCGATCGCCGATCTGGTCGAGACGTTGCTGACCCCGTTGACGAGCGCTCGGGGCGGAGCAGGCCCACTGCTGGAAACATTGCAGGTGTACTTCGAGACCGGCGCGAACTCGGCGTCCACCGCACGCCGGATGCATCTGTCAGTGCGCGCGGTCACGTACAGATTGTCGCGAATAAGAGATTTGACCGGGCAAGATGTGGGCAATCCCGTCGAGGCATTTGCGCTGCACACGGCAGTACTCGGCGCGATGTTGCTCGACTGGCCGCGATCCGGCCTGCACTCCTGAATCGCACCTGAGGCCGAGATTGCCGGAAGTCGGCAAGAAAGTCTGCTGAAACATGTCCGCAAAACAACCCTGCCTGCAGTAAAGCAAACAGTCAGACTGGAGTAGTTGCGGTCGAACCGCCCCACATACCGATCGAACGAGAACGTAAGGAGCAGGACAGATGTCGTCGTTGACACAGAAGTTGACCGCGTTCGCTCGCAGCCCTCAGGGCAAACAGATGATCGACCGAGCGCGCCGATATGCAACCAAGCCCGAGAATCAGGCGAAGTTGAAGCAATTGGGCACGAAGTTCACCGGTAAGGGTGGACGTTCATGAACGTCGTCCCATGGTGGGCGTGGGCCGCATTCGGTGCCGTCGTCCTGATCCTGCTGGCCATCGACCTGCTGGCGCACCGCGGCGCGCACATCATCGGCTTCAAGGAGGCCGCGTGGTGGAGCGCACTGTGGGTAGGCGTCGCCATCATCTTCGGCATCGTGGTGTTCTTCACGCTGGGAACAACGGCCGGAGTCGAGTACACGACGGCATGGTTGCTGGAGAAGAGTCTGTCGGTCGACAACCTCTTCGTCTTCGCGCTGATCTTCGGCTACTTCAAGGTCCCCCGTGAGTACCAGCACCGCGTGTTGTTCTTCGGTGTCATCGGCGCCCTGGTCTTCCGTGCCATCTTCCTGGCCGCCGGTGTGGCCATCGTCAGCAAGTTCGCCGCGGTTCTGTTCGTCTTCGCCGCCATCCTGCTCTACAGCGCGTACAAGCTGATGAAGGACGAGGACGACTCGTACGACCCCGGCACCTCCATTGCAGTGCGCTTGCTCAAGAAGATCGTCCCCGTTCAGGACGAGTACTCCGGTACCAAGTTCTTCGTCAAGGAAGCAGGCAAGCGGGTGGCCACGCCACTGCTCGCCGTCGTGGTGGCGATCGAGGCCGCCGACCTGGTCTTCGCGGTCGACAGTGTTCCTGCCGTTCTGGCAGTGACCGACGACCCGTTCATCGTGTATTCCTCGAACGCGTTCGCGATCCTCGGCCTGCGTGCCCTGTACTTCCTGCTCGCAGGGTTGCTCGAGAAGTTCCACTACCTGTCCAAGGGACTGGCGATCATCCTCGCCTTCATCGGCGTCAAGCTGATCCTGCAGGCCGGGCACAAGGTGATCAGCACGTCGATCCCCGAGATCCCGTCCTTCGTCAGCCTGGTGGTCATCGTCGTGGTCCTGGCAGGCTCGATCATCCTGAGCCTGAAGAATCCCCCGGAGGAAGACAGCGCCGACGCGGTCGACAAGGCTGCAGCCGACAGTCCGATCGTCGATCCGACGGACGGAACCTCCACCGCCGGCACCTCGTCGACGGGTACGTCGGGTACCGATTCGCCTCGACTCGACAAGTAGTTCCGCACGACACATGCCCCGCCGGAATCGATCCGGCGGGGCATGTTTGTACTTCGCCGTGATGGGGCAAACCGTCGTCATGGCTGACAAGAACTCGTACACCGTTCCCGGACTCTCGTCGGACGTGGGCGCGCGCGTCGCAGCGATCCTGCAGGATCGCCTGAACGCCTACAACGACCTCCATCTCACGCTCAAGCACATTCACTGGAATGTGGTCGGACCGAACTTCATCTCTGTCCACGAAATGCTCGATCCTCAGGTCGAGGCCGTGCGCGGCTTCGCCGACGAGGTCGCCGAGCGCATCGCGACCCTCGGCTCCTCTGCGAAGGGAACGCCGGGCACCATCGTCAAGGAACGTTCCTGGGACGATTACTCGATCGGCCGGGCGACGGCGATCGAGCACCTCGGCGCTCTCGATCTGGTGTACACCGGGGTCATCGAGACCACCCGTAAGAACATCGAAGAGGTCGGCGAGATCGATCCGATCACCGAGGACATGCTCATCGGCCAGAGCGCCCAGCTCGAACTGTTCCACTGGTTCGTCCGCGCGCACCTGGAGAACTCCGGTGGTCAGCTCTCCACCGCAAGCGCGACCAGCGAAGTCGACGCTGCGAAGCAAGCCGGCTGACAAACATTTCTACCCGAAGCACCGGTCTCGCCGATCACGGCGAGGCCGGTGCTTTTCGTTGTGACAGAACCAGATCACTCCGTCGGACGCGCCTCGTGGCCGCTGCGACCGTGCGTTCGTCGCTGTTCTTTCATCTCGGCCTCGAAGACGTGCCGACGTCCGTCGAGCAGCTCGTTCCGGACCGCCCGCTCGTGATCACGAAGTACCGTCCAATACCCGTCGTCGAACTCCTCGACGAGCTGGAACGTCCACCGCCCCTGAGCGATGTTGCGGCCGATCATGTCGGTCTCGAGTCGCTGTGCCAACGCGTCGTGCCCGGCGTCCGACAACGCGTCGGAGGCCTCCCCGAGCAGCAGATCCGCGTGTCCCATCAGCTGATGGAACGAGTACAGGTGGCCGCGAGCGCGCTCGACGTATTCGAGTGCCTCGGACAGTTTGCCCGTGGCTGCCACGGTATCGTCGTCCACTCCGTCGGGGCGGCGGTGCTCCGGTGCCGGCGTCTCATGCGAATGTGGGTCGTTCGTCTGTGCAGTCATGAACGGCACGTACCCGCATCCCGTGCCGGCAACACGGCCGGCAGTCCGATGATTACCGACCGCGATCTCGGGTATAGCTCCCATGCACGAGCAGCACAATCGATCTCGAGGAGTTCACATGGCTGATTTCATCGACAAGGCAAAGCACAAGGCAGAAGAGCTCGTGGGCGAAGCCAAGGAAAAGATCGGCCACAAGACCGACAACGACGACCTTGCTGCCGAAGGCGCAAAGGACCAGGCGTCGGGCAAGACCAAGCAGGTCGGCGACGACGTCTCGGACGCAGCCGGCAACATCAAGGACAAGTTCACGAAATGATCCATCGATGCAGCAGAACCCCGCACCCAGCCTTCACGGCTCGGGTGCGGGGTTCTTCTCTGTCACAGGCCTGCTGTCGGATTCGGCAGCGGCAACGGCCGCCCGAACATCCATCCCTGCCCCAAGCTGGCACCGAGCGCTTTCGCACGTCGCAGATGCCGACGCGTCTCGATGCCTTCCGCCAGCACGATCGCGTTGCTCGACCGAACGTAGGCGCGAATCTGTCGCATTGCCGGTCGGGATCGCAGCGGAGCTCGCACGATCGACGCGTCGAGCTTGACGATGTCCGGTGCCACCAGCGCCAGTAGATCCAGGGTTGCCGGTGTCGCTCCGACGTCGTCCATGGCCACCCCCATCCCGCGTGCGCGCGCGCCGCGGACGAGGGCCATCAGCAACGGAACGTTCCGATCCAGATCACGCTCGGTGATCTCGAGGACCACGTCGAGATCGTCGCCGATGGCGTCGAGGTGCATGTCGACGTCCTGCTCGTCACGGAAGCAACCCGGTTCGATGTTGAGGAAGAACCGCACCCTGCGGGAGTAGGCACGTTCCCTCGCCGCGCGCAGAGCTGCCGCGCGGCAGGCCACATCCACTCGGCCGACGAGTCCCCGTTCACGGGCCAGAGCAAAGACGTCCTCGGGAAGTGCGCTGCTCGGCGACGGCCACCGAGCGAGGGCTTCGTAGCCGACGACATGTCCCGTCGACAGTTCGACAACCGGCTGAAACAGCGCCGCCACCGAATCCACCGACTCGAGCGCCGCGGACGCTGCCAGCACCGCGCCGTCCGAGACGGTCACAGTGATCGCTCGTCCACCGGGGTTCGGCGTGCCTCGAGGCGATCGGCGATCAGTGCTGCGTGCAGTCGCCGCAACCCCGACGGTTTCATCGGATCGAGACCGGTGAGTTGATCCACCCGCTTGAGGCGGTAGTCGACGGTGTTGGGATGCACCGTCAGCCACGTGGCTGTCTTCTTCCTGTTGGAATCGGAGTCCACGAAGGCTTGCAGCGTCGGAAGAAGGTCGACCGAGTCACGTAGCGGATCGATCAAGGTCACGAGGTGCTTTCGACCGAGTCCGGGCCGGCTCACCTGGTACTCGAACACCAGATCCGAGATGCGGTAGGTGCCCGGCGTGTAATGCAGCCTGCGGACCAGGCTCAAGAGCTCGTACAGGTGCGGCGCAGTCACCGAGATGTCGTCGATCGCTGCCGACCCGGTCGTCGCCGTCACTGCGACCTGGCCGGCGTCGGCAAGCCGCTCGACCAGTTCGTCGACGTCGGCACCCGGAACGTCGGGCAGCAGTACCGTTCCGCCCGTCGCACTGATGGATGCGATGGGGGCGATGTCTCCGTTGTGCGCTGCCAGGGCCGCGTGAATTCTCCGCAGCTTCCGTGCGGCCATCATCGCCGCATCGCCGCGCCTACCCCCTTCGTCGGCATGCGCCGGAAAGTGCAGGGCCACGACGTGATACTCCTCGGCGAGCAGCGCACCCATCCGATCGGCGATCCTGCGGGCAGTGCCGTCGCCGGTCAACAGAGCGTCGAGCAATTCGACGTCGTGCCGTGGACCGTTCTGCGCCAACGTGCGGAACTCGGTGAGATAAGCGTCGGACACCGCCTCGGTGACCACGTTCAGAAGCTCCATGATCAGGATCGTCCGGTCATCACCCGCCGCGCCTGCCTCCCGGTTCACCGCTGACTCGGCAGCCCGTAGACCCAGCGCGCAGCCCTCGTTGATCGCGTGCTGAATTCGGCCGAGCGGCACTCCGTCGCGGGCCCACCGCGTTGCGGCGTCCCGGAAGGTGTCCATGGCCCCCGCGACCGGTAGTCGACCGGAATCGAGGACCCCTGCAGCCAGTTCGCTGCAGGTGGTCGCCATGTCGTCGAGCTCGCCCCGTGCACAGTCGCGCGGCGGCGGTACGTCCTCCGGATCGACGAAATACCGGTTCAGCATTCGCGCGGCAGTCTCCCGGGGCGTCCGCAAGCGGTCCGATGCACGTCGACCACCTGCGTACTCCTCCTGCGCCGTGTCCACACTGTCTGTTGCAGTCACCGAACCCCACCCCTCGTACTCGAAACCCGCGTCAGGTCATGTCCTTCAGGCGGCCGATGTCTGCCCACAACGCCCCTGCCTCGGTATCGAACCGTCCTTCCCCGGCCGAACCGTCGGCCGGGGTGAAGACACTCGAACCATAGTGCACAAATAAAACCTGGGGATTGTTTTGGACCGTGAACCCGGCAACAAATCCGCATTAGCGTCCGGTTCGTCGTCATTTGTGACGCCCCATCACGAATGAACGGTCACGTGCGGGCGGTTTCCAAACGTGATGCGGCGCACGTTCCGGGCCGAAATCCGGGCCTACAGTTCCGACTTGTCCACTTGACCCTCGTCGAAAGTCAGGCTCCATGACCACTTCTCGGTCCACCTTCCGTGCAACGAGGAAGGCCACCACAGTCCGCGCTGCGATGATTGCTGCAATGGCATGCTCCGTTGCCCTCGGTTCCGGTTTCGCAGCGCAGGCTCAGCCGGCACCCGTCCCGGTACCGGCACCGCCCGCAACCGTGCAGGGCAACACCGTTGTTCCGCCGGGGCCGACCGGCGCATACCCGAAGGCCTCGGATCAGGGCATCACGGCACCGAGCATCGATTCGGCTGCCCCCGCCACCGCGACGTACGACCCACGGACCGAGACCACCGGATACGGGCCCGATCAGAAGAACTTCCTGGCCGGATTCCTCTACAGCATCGTCAACCCCAACGTCGCACCCCAAGGTGCCAACGATTGGAACTGCAAGCCCACCGCCGCGCACCCCCGCCCGGTCGTCCTCCTGCACGGCACCTGGGAGAACGCGTACAACAACTTCGCGCGCATGTCGCCTGCCCTGAAGAAGGAGGGCTACTGCATCTTCGCGCTCAACTACGGAGACGGGGACTCCAGTGTCGTCGGCAATCTCCCGTCGCTTCGCGGTACCGCATCGGTCGCGTCCAACGCAAAGGAGATCGCCACCTACGTCGACGCTGTGCGGACGGCCACGGGCTCTGCGCAGGTCGACATCGTCGGCCACTCCCAGGGTGGGCTCGTCACCCGTCAGTACCTCCGTTTCGAGGGCGGTGCCAATCCGACCGACCCGACCAAGAACAAAGTGAACACGGTCGTCAGCGTCGCCGGATCGAATCACGGCACCACCCTCGTCGGCATCGGAACTCTGGGGCGCACCATCAACAACCTGGGACTCAACGTCCTGGGAGTCGTCGGTGCCATCGCCGGGCCGGCAGCCTCGGACCAGGTGATCGACTCGCCACTCGTCAAGGGACTGGCCGTCGGCGGTGACACCGACCCCGGCATCAAGTACACCGTGATCGGCACCAAGTACGACGAGGTCGTCACCCCGTACAAGACGACGTTCCTCACCGCAGGCCCCGGTGCCACCGTCAACAACGTCACCCTGCAGGACGGCTGCGGCATCGACCTGTCGGACCACCTGTCGATCTCCGTCTCACCGCGCGCGATCGGCATCGTCAAGAACGCACTGGATCCGAAGGGCTTCCCCGCGAAGTCGATCCCGTGTGCCTACAACTCGCCCATCACGGGCCAGTAGTACACCGGTACCTCCGTTCCACCGAGGGCGATCGGCCGATCGAGCCGATCGCCCTCGGCGGAAGTCCGGGTCAGTTCTGTGCCGGTGTCCACCCCAGCGCCGGGCCGAGCTTCTGCGCCGTGTCGGTCAGGATCTGCACGTAGTCCTCGTGGTCGAAGCTGAACGGCAGCGCGAACGCCACCTCGTCGACCTCACGAAAAGATCGATTGGCGTACAACTGCTCCGCGATCTCGTCCGAGGTACCCACGAGGTCCGGTGCGAACATCATCCGAGCCGGCCCCTGCGGTGCTCCGGTCCGTGCAGTACGCGCGTGAACGTAGTCCTCGTACTTGCGCTTCTGCGCGGCGGAAGCACTGTCGGTGGGGATGACCACCAGCCCCTGGGAGACCCGCGCGTCGGCCCCGGCCGGGTGAGCCTCGCGGAACCGCGCGATGTGCGCGCGCTGGATCGCATCGAAATCCGTCGAGTCCTCGGCGCGCACCACACTGCTCACCAGAAGATTCATCGCGTTCTCCCCTGCCCACTGGGCAGAACGGAGACTGGCCCCGCCGTACCACATTCGGTCCCGTAGACCACGCGAATACGGTTGTACTCGTTCGGAATACGCTTCGATTCCCTCGGTCCCCGACCACGTGGACGCAGGTTCACCGGCTACGAACCGAAGCAGCCGCGAGACTCGGTCGTAGCCGAAGTCCTCGTCCTCGGCGGTGTCGGGATACAACGAGTGTGCGACGCGATCGAAGTGCATCGGTTGTCCCACACTGATTCCCGCGTTGACGCGCCCACCGGACAGCACATCCACCGTGGCCAGGTCCTCGGCGAGACGCAACGGGTTCTCCCAACCCAACGGCGTCACCGCAGTGCCGAGCATGATGCGGTCGGTACGTTGCGACGCGGCGGCCATGACCGCGATGGGAGACGAGATACCGAACTGCAGGTGACGATGACGAAGCCACGCACTGTCGAATCCCAGCCGCTCCCCGAGTTCGATGATGCGCAGCGTCGATTCGTGGCCGGCCTCGGGTGCGTTCTCGTCGAAGAGCCCGATGGTCAGAAATCCGAGCGAACGCAGGGGCCTGGATGGTTCGGGCACGTCTGGACCTCGTTTCGTGAAAGTCCGGCCAGCCTAATTCACACCGTCGTCGGTGTCGTGAACAGCGGCGGTGAGACGGCGAATCTCGGTGCCGCCGTACTCGAGCAATCCGAGCGACGCGAACGCTTCGAGCCATCCGACCATCGGCCACCGGCCCCACCGGCGGAAGAAGATCCGAGCGTTGACGACGATGTGGTCGAGATGTTCCACCGGAGGATCGGACACGGGATGGAACTGGTGGTACGCGTGAGCGCCGCCCACCCACCGCAACCCGATGCCCGACGCGCGGGCCGTGGCCGCGAAATCCGTGTCCTCGCCCCCGTACCCGGTGTAGTCCTCGCAGAAGCCGCCGATCTCGCTCCAGGTGTCGGCGTGCACGGCGAAGGACAACGACCAGAACAGGTCGAAATCGTGTCCGGGTTCCACTGCGCCCGCGGGCGGATTCGGTCGCGCCGCATGCGGTGCGGTGAGCGCGATCAGTGCGTCACCTTCGATCCCGATGCTGTCGGGTTTGAGGTAGGTCACCGGCCCGCACAACAGAGTTCGCCGGCTGTCGGGGCGCAGTGCGGCGCGGCGATACCTGTCGAGCATCTCCGGGGCGGGTATGCAATCCACGTCGAGGAACACCACCAGCTCGGCACCCCGATCGAGGGCAGCGGCTGCCCCGAGGTTACGCGCTCGCGCCACCGGCAGCGGTGTCTGTGCCTCCATGTCGAGAACCGTTGCCGCAGAGCCGGATCGGGCGACCACGTCCGCAATGTCGTCATCGCCCATGGCGACCACGATGTGCTCGACGGGCCGGTCGGTGGACTCGGCCAACCCGCGAATCTGCGCGGCGAGGTGATCGTGACGGCCCGAGACCACGGTCACGACAACCACTTTCATCGTCGAGCCGTCCCGGACGCAGCCTGCTCGATCGCGCGAGCCGCCCGATCGGGTGCGCCGTCGGTACCGAGCAGCGACCATGTCCGTCCGCCGATGCCCAGGGCGCAGTCGGCAGCGCGTCGCCACCGATCGACCGAGGGCCACTCGTCGAGCACCGCGGCGATGGATCCGGCCGCCAGTGCGTGCGCGGTGGCAGCCTGCTCGTCGAACGGCCGGGCTTGCGGAACCACGATGGCCGGCGTGCCCGACGCTGCGACGTCGGCGACGGCGTTCTGCCCGGCGTTGGTCACCACGAGGGCCGCTGAGCACAGCACCGGCCACACGTCGTCCACCCAGTCGCCGCCCGCCACTCCGAGTGTGCGGAAGTCGAACCGGTCGTCCGCGGCGGACCACGAGTCCACCAGTTCACGCGTCAACGAGGTGCCACCCGCCGCACCCAGGACGACAACCGAGCCTTCGGTGGCCGCAGTGTCAAGCGCGTCGATTCGTGTCCGTTCGGCGAACCGACTGATCGAGCCCGAGTACGTCGTCTTGGCGGCGTACGGATGCAACCAGCCCGGGTCGTACACACTGCGTGACCACGGTGCGAGAATGTGCGTCGCCGCGCGGTAGGCCATCGCGTGGACGGGATCGGCCCGGTTTCCCGGAATCGCCATGACGATCACCCGGACACCCATCAGCCGCAGAAACATCGCCACTTCCACGGACACATCGACGACCACTGCCCGCGGTCGCTCACGCGCAACCCAGTCGGCGATGATCGCCATCCGTGCGGTCAGCCCGTCGACGTCGTGGGGTGCCCAGTGCACCACTCCCCCCGCCGAGATGTCGTCGGCGGCTGCCTCGCCCACGGTGTCGTTCACATCCAGCGGGAGTGCGATCCATTCCGCTGCAGCATGTTCCGGAGGCCGCGCCCGCGAGGACAGCACCGTGATCGGCTCACCCAGGCGGCGCGCAATCGCGTCGGACCGAGTGACGTGGCCTACCCCGTGGTGGTGTGCGTAGTAGCCGATCATGCAATCGCGAGACCGTGGGCGGACTCCGGTGCCGATGCGGACTCGAGGGTCGATCGGTACAGCTCCTCGTACTCGTCGACCATCCGGTCCACCGAACACACCTGCTCGGCGCGCGCCCGCGCGTCGTGCCTGTTCAACGCTGCCGCGGCGGGAATCGCGGCGGCCAGCCCGGCCACGTCGTCGGCGGGTACCAACACTCCGGACGAGGCGTCGATGATCTCGGGTATCCCTCCGCGGGCGAACGCCGCCACCGGGGTACCGCAGGCCAGAGCTTCGGCGACCACCAGACCGTACGGCTCGGACCACACCGGCGACACCAGCGCGACCTCGGCACCGGCCACCAGCGCGGCGAGGGCCGGCTGATCGAGGTGTCCGACGTATCGGACTCGATCGTCGAGCAGGGGTTCGACGACACCGTGGAAGTATTCGAGGTTGCTGATGGGTCCGGCGATTCGTAGTGACCGGCCGGCGAGCTTCGCGGCGGCGATGGCCAGGTGCAATCCTTTCTCGGGAACCAACCGTCCGGACCACACCACGTAGTCGCCGCCCGCACCGAACGGCCAGTCCTGCAGCGAGATCCCGTTCCGGATGACGATCGTCCCGGACGCGACGTCGGCCCATTGTTCGGCTGCGAACGCACTGACAGCAGCAAAAGTGTTGGCACCGAACGGAGCCAGGGCAACAGCCGACTCCAGCCACGCGAACGGCGGCGTGTGCAGAGTGGTCACCATCGGCACCGGCAGTGTGGCGGACATAGCCAACGGCAGGTAGTGCAGGCTGTGGTTGTGCACGATGTCGAACGAGTTCGACAGCGCACCGGCCAGTTCCATCATCACGGCGAGGTATGCGTGGTGCTCGCGAACCGCAGTGGGGGTGACCGCGAGATCGGCGAGGGCAATCGGTGTCAGATCCAGCGTTCGGACCGGCAACATCGTGGCATCCAGATCGACGCTCGATCCGTCTGCGGCGAACAGACTGACGTGGTGCCCACGGTCGGTCAGCGCCCGCACCAGATTGTAGACGTGTGCCTCCAGACCGCCCGCGAAAGGCTGTGCCACCGGAAAACTCGATGACGCCAGCACCGCGATGCGAAGTGGCTTCTCGTTCAACGCATCTCCTTTGTCACTGCTGCGTAGATCCCAGCGTGGGTCGCTGCGATTCGTTGTCTCTGCTCGGCCCGGGTTGCGGCGTCGAGCGCTGTGGTCCGATCGGCGTGGGCCGCCTGCACGGCTGCCACCAACGTGGCGGGATCGAACGAGTCGGTGTTCATGACGAAACTGTGAATCGGCGCTTGGTCGGCATAGAAGCCGCAATCGGACGCGACGACGGCCGTTCCCAGATCCCGACAGGCCTCGAGCCAACCCGAATGTGTACCGAACCGATACGGCAGCACCGAGACGTCGATCGAAGACAGGTAGTCCCACAGTTGCTCGTCGTCGAATCGGGCGTGCACCCGCACATCGACGTCGGGGAAACTGTTGTAGTCCAGCAACTTCGCGCCGACGGTCGGGTCGTACCAGTGGCCGGCCGTGTCGAACACGTCCTCGTCGATGTCCAACCGCACCGTCGCAGCCGGTAGCGATCGAGCCGCCTCGACGACGGCGTCCATCACCGCAAGCGGGTCGATGTTCGCTCGCAGGTTCTTGGCGTGGACTCCGATGACGAACGAGTCCGACACCGGGCGTGGGACGTTCATTCTCTCGAGAGGCACCACGTGTGGGTGCTCGATCACCGTCGCATGCACGTTCCACCGATCGGCTATCCACGCAGCTGCTCCCTCGGTGAGGGTGATCACGGCATCGGCACCACGTATCAACACGTCCAGCTGCTCCAGATGACCGGTGTTGTCCGCGAAGTGGGGATTGTGCGCGTCGTGGACCGTGAGCACCAGGGGCTTGCGACGGGCCCTCAGATACTCGACCGTGCGGGTCAAGTCTTCCGGTGAGAAGGACTCGAAGCCGAAGTGCACGTGCAGAACGTCGAAGCTCGAATCGGGTTGCTCGGCCAACCACCCGGCGTCGAGGAGACGAGGCGGCCACCACTGGCCCGGCACATCGACGCGAACCGGCGTCGGATCGGGCAACAGCACCACCGAGTTACCGGAGCCGTCGGGCACCGGCTGCACGTGCTGTACGTACACGTGAGAGGAGGGTACGGACGCAATACGAATCATGAATTCCTTCGGGTACAGGTCAGACGAATCGTGCCTGTTCCCGACACGCGCATGGGGTCTGTACCCACTTCGTACCGAGTTCAATCGCGGTTGGCGTCGCAGGTTCGGCGGGGCTACGTTGACCAGAAGAATGGTCGAACACACGCACTCACACGACGTCGGGGCAGACATGGACGGGCGTACTCGCCACTACGGCGATTTCTACGGAATATCGGGGCTCGAGGCCGCGCCACGTACACCCGTCGACGATCGCCCCCTGTTGCTCGTCTGGGGTAACTGCCAGGCCGAGGCGATGCGCATTCTGCTGAGCTCGGATGCGGCGATGCCGTTTCGGACGGTACGAATCCCGCCGGTACACGAACTCGAATCCGCCGATCTGCCGCACGTCGATCGATTGGTCCGGCAGACCTCGGTACTGCTGACTCAACCTGTGCGGGAGGGCTATCGGCATTTTCCGCTCGGGGTCCCCGATCTGACACGATCACTCCCGCCGCACGCCGTGGTACTTCGTTGGCCCGTGCTGAGATACGCTGCGCTGCATCCTTTTCAGATCATCGTTCGGCATCCGAGCGACCCAGCGGCCGTTCCGGATCTCGTTCCGTACCACGATCTGCGGACGATTGTGGCCTTCGAGCGTGGCGTGCGGTCCGGCGAGAACTGGGACCTCCCGGTATCCGACGCCGGCTTTCGTGATGCCGCGCAGGCGAGCCTGGACGAGCTACGACGACGCGAGAGCCGCGACACCGACATCGCTGCGTCCGACCTGTTCCAGAGTGCGGGAAGCCGTGCCACTCATACGATCAACCATCCGACCAACGTGGTGTTGACTGCACTCGCGCGGCGGATCCTGGACCACCTCGACACCGCCTGCACTGTGGGTGATCCAGGGAGAGAACTGCTCGGCGGTGTGCGAGCGCCCGTCGAACGTCGGGTACTGCGCGCCCTCGGCCTCCCCGGTGATGCTCGCCCAGACTGGACGGTCGACGGTTCCGACGTGTCCAGCGACGTCGTGCACCGCGCTCACCTCGATTGGTATGCGGCACATCCCCAGTTCGTCGACGCCGCACTGGCCCGCCACTCCGAGCTCTTGCGAATCCTGCAGACGACGCCGTGATCGCACCCGTGCATCATCTCGTGGTCGGCCCACCGGACCACGGAGTCGTCCGGTGTGCCCGCGACATGGCTACGGCCACAGCGAGTCCCGTGGTGACCGCTCCCGACCGACTACCGCCCGACACTCCCGTCCACATTCACTTCACCGACCGGCTGTTCGGACGTACCGCGCACGAGGCCGCCGATGCCATTGTCGCACTGGCACAGCAGCATCGAGCCCGCATCACCGTCACGCTGCACGACGTACCCCAGATCTCGGACGGCTCCGCGTTCGCGGCACGCACCGACTGCTACCGCCGAGTGATCGACTGCGCTGCAACGGTCGTGGTGTCGAGTGTGCACGAGCGACTGCTTCTCGAGGACATACTCGACAGCCGACCCGACATCCGCGTCATTCCCCTACCGATAGACCGCCCGGCACTACGATCCGACGACGTCGTCCCCCGGCGAGTCGTCGGGATTCTCGGGTTCGTCTATCCGGGAAAGGGACACAGCGAGGTACTCGGTGCCATGTCTGCACTGGACACCGACGTCGGGTTCGACATCGTCGGGGCCGCGTCGGCCGGACACGAGGACGTGCTCGACGAACTACGCGGCACTGCCCGGCATCTGGGCAGGCCGTTTTCGACGACCGGTTTCGTTCCCGATGCCGAACTGGGCGGTCGATTGCGGTCCATTGCTGTTCCGGTTGCCTTCCACCGGCATGTGTCGGCATCCGGTTCGATCAACACCTGGATCGCGGCGGGCCGTCGTCCTCTGGTCCCTCGTGGTCGATACGTCGACGAGATGGCCGTCAATTCGCCCGATGCGCTGTGGATTCACGAGGACACAGTGGAGGGCCTGGCCGAGGCCATGGCAGAAGCGTTACGCCGACCCGAGAAAACATGGCAGTCCGCCGACTCGGCACCGTATCCATCGCCTGCTCAGGCGGCCGACCTGTACAGCTCCCTGTTCCGAGAAGGCATGGCTCTACCGTCCATCGCGCTGCCCGATGGCCGCTCGGTGGTTCCGCACAATCGGTGGGATCTGGCACCGACCGCATCCGACACGCCCCGAGTGTCGGTCGTGATTCCCCACTTCCGGCAGCAGCACCAGCTCGACCTGGTTCTGGCAGCGTTGACCGCGCAGACCTGGCCCGCGTCGCGCATCCAGGTCATCGTCGCCGACGACGGATCTCCCGAGGAACCGAACGTGGAGGGTTTCGGCTCGGCTCTCGACATCACCGTCGTGCGCCAACCGGATCTCGGATTCCGGGCCGCCGCCGCACGTAACCTCGGTGCGTCCGCAGCGCGCGGAGACATCCTCTGCTTCCTCGACGCCGACACCGTGCCCGAACCCGATTACATCGAGGAATCGGTACGCCTGATCGTGGCCCTTCCCGATGCGGTGACGGTGGGTAGGCGTCGACATGCCGATCTCGGCGGGTGGACGCCCGCGGACATCGGCACCTGGTTCGACGGCCGATCTGCGGGCCCCACGGAATTCACCGAGCCCCGATGGCTTCGTGACGGCTACGCCGGCTCGCGAGATCTTCTGGACGCGGACCGTCGTTCGTACCGATACGTCATCAGTGCCGTGATGTCCTGCAGCCGAACGTTGTTCGAGGAACTCGGCGGGTTCGACCCGACGTTCGTCGGGTACGGCGGAGAAGACTGGGAATTCGCGCATCGGGCCTACGCCGCAGGTGCCGTCCTGGCCCATCGGCCGCGAGCAGTCGCCTGGCACGACGGGCCCGACTGGGCCGAACGCACGGGCGGAGACCGAGAGCGAAAGAATGCCGAAGCGTTGATGCTGGCCTCCCGCATCACCGACCCCGCGGCGCGGACCCAGGGTCTGATCTTCGCGCTGCCGGAGATCGTCGCGGTTGTCGATACCACCGGGCACAGCGCTGCGTCCCTCCTCGAGACCGTCGGCTCGGTCCTGAGGCATCCTGATTGTCGAGTGTGGATTCACGGACCCGGTGCCGAAGAATTACGGCGGCAGTGGGGCGACGCCGACTGCCGCATCCAGGTAGGTCTTCCGGGAGACACTGCACGTTCTCACGCGGTGCTCGAGGTGCGCGGCCTCGTCCTGTTCGGTGCCGACGCACTTCGTCGTCTCGTGGAGACAGGAGCGGATCGTCTGACGGTCGACGTGGGCAACTCGGGCACGGTCGAGCTGCGCACCTCTCGGTCGAGCTGTCGCGCTCGACGGTGGTCGTCGACGATGGGAACGGCTTCCGAGGACCTCGCGGAGGCCCTGTTCGGGCACATGCATCGGACAGGTGCGGAGTTCGGGCTCTCCGCGGGCGAGGTTCAACCGAAACTTGCGTGGTGAATGTGGGGTGGTTCCGGTGTCGACTCGACCGAATCGGGTACGGCCAGTGGGAGAATGTAAGTCGGCGGCAGACGAAAGCAACGGCGAGATCGGGCGAATGATGAACAGAACGCTGTATTCGATGATGTGGATGATGGCGATTATCTTTTTCGTCGCTTTACTGTGGGGCACAGTCGGTTACGTGTACGCAGACACCCATCCTCTGCAGCGAGCGGCATTCGTCGGAGGCGGAGTGTTGATCGCGGGATGGCTGATTCTGTTCGCGGCCGTCGGGATCAAAATATCGCGGCTCAAAGCCCGCAGGAGACAGAGCAACTCCGACGAGCAGTAACTGTTGGAGCCGCTCGGGTGTGGGTTTCGAATAGGCGGGTATACACCGACGAATCTTTCGTAGAGTCGGTCTTTCGATTTGCCGAGCAAGGATCGTCGATGGTCAACCAGCGCAGCACACCGAGCCGGCGCACTTCGTCCGAACTTCCGGCGACCCGCCAGGAATATCTGTCGACATGGTCGGGTCTGCACAGCAACATCGATCCATCGTCGTCGGTGCTCGTGTCGACGTGGCTTCGTCTGGTGTACTTCGTGAGCGCCCCGCTCGTGCGCGCGTCCGTCTCTGCCCACGTCGTCACCGTCGCCGCGGTGGTTGCGGCTGCAGGCTCGGTGGCGTTGTCCCGGCCGGGCACCTCGCTGCCCCTCCTGGCGGCGGTGCTCATCGTGTTCTCCGGGCTGCTCGACGGTATCGACGGCGGCGTGGCCATGATCGGCCGTTCCCAATCGCAGTGGGGCTATCTGCTGGACACGGTGTCGGATCGGTGCAGCGATCTGCTGTTCCTGGCGGGCAGCCTCGCGCTGGGCGCTCCGATGCCCATCGTCGTTGCCGTCGGTGTGACGACATTGCTGCACGAGACGGCCCGCGCGCGTGCCGTCGGAGCCGGGATCTCCGACGTCGGCTTCCTGACGGTGTGGGAGCGGCCGTCTCGGGTCGTTGCCGCCGTCGTCACCGCGACCGTTGCGGGCGCGGGCCCCGGTAGCGCTCAGACGTCCGCGACGATCGGAATATCGGTGACGTGTGGGCTGGCTGTTCTCGGGTTCACCCAGCTGATGTTCGGGCTGTACCGACGGGCCGATCGAACTCGGCGGTGATCAGCCAGCCGGCGAGCGCCAGCACGTGAAAGACGAACATCCACAGCATGATTGCCACACCGCCGCCGATGTCGGTGAGACCGCCGAACGGTGCACCGAGGTCGACCGGAATGGCCAGGAACAGGATGAAGCCGTGCACGAATCCGGTGACGATCGACGACGTGACCAAGGAGCCGGCCACGAGTGCCCGCCACCCCACCGCCCGCGGCGCGATGACCCGGTAGGTCCAGGCAAGCGGAACGGCCAGGATCAGCCACAGGCAGTTGAACCCCAGAAATATTCGTAGAGCCAGCGCACCGGCACCTCCGCCGCCCGTGGTCGCCTGCAGGACGCGTGCGACGGTCAGCACCCCGATGAGCAGCACCGGGGCGGCGACGAAGAAGGGAACCATGGCAGCTCTGCCTCGCCACCCGGTGAATGTTTCACGGGTCGGGGCGAAACGCACGATCGCCCTCCGCAGACCCTCTCCGTAGAACGTTGCGGGGAATATCGAGATCACGACCCCCAGCGGTCCCAGGTGTATTCCGGCATCGGCCAGACCGTCGAGCGCCGCGCGGGCACCCAACGCATCGGGCAGTAACGCAGACATGGCGTCGAATCCGCCTTGTACCCACTGCGCCGACACCAACAACACGGTCGCCCGGATCGTCAGAAGCAACAGTGGGACGACGGCGATCACCGCGTAGAACGTCAGTCCGCCCGCGATCAGCGTGGTGTCCTCACGCGCGAAGCCGGCTTTGATCGCCTGCACTCCGCGAACCGCCCGAACGCGAACGGATGTCATCGCGCGCGTTCGGAGCGGGTCCGCCGAACGATCGAGCGGTTATTCAAGGGTGACGTCCACGGCGTCGATCACTTTGAGGAACGGGCAGATCGACGTGGCCTGCGCGAGTACGGCCTCCGGGTTGTCGGTGCCCGGTAGCGACACCGACAGAGCGAATTTTGCGTCGTAACCGGATGCGTCGGAATCGGTCAGCACGACGGTGCCCTTGACCGCGAGTTCGTCGACACTGCCGCCGACGGTCCCCAGTGCGATTCGCAGTGACTCCACCAAGCAACTCGACAGCGCTGCGGCCATCAACTGCTCGGGGTTGGTGGCCTCGCCCGGGCCACCGAGTTCGGCCGGTTCTCGCACACTCAACGACAGCACTCCGTCGTCGGAGGTCACGCCGGTCGCAGTTGCAGAGACGGTTGCTGTGTACAGCTCGGTAGTCATCGGTGTCGGATGTCCATTCCGCCGCCGATCGAAACCGTCGAATCCCGCCGACACGAGTAGCGGTTCGGACGTGTCGCTGTTCACACCTGCGGTACAGCCGTTTGGCAGAACTTACCGGCGGGTAACACCCGAACAGGGCCGAGCATCACGCTGTGACCCACAGGCATCGGCCGGATCCATGTACCCACCCACCGAAAGGGGAGCACCATGAGCACATCGACTTTGATCGCTCAGTTGCGGATTGCACTGCAGCTGACCCACACCGAAATTCAGGTCGCGGAAACCCGCGTCGTGCAGGCGCGCACCGAAGCGGTTCGTCGGGAACTGACGCAGAACGCCGCCAACGGACGTGACCGCGCCGCCGCTATCGAGGAAGCACTGCGCAACCTCGGTGGCCTGCCCGAGGTAGTGGCACCGTTCATCGGACGCACCTTCGCAGCGGTGAAGGCAGTCGCCGAGCAGGCGCAGCCGTTCGACGAGGCACTGCTGGGCGATCTCGCCCTCGAGCAGCAACTGTTGGGTCGAGCGAAGTACATCAAGGCTCTGGCGACAGCAGCCGAGGAACCGTCCGTCGTGGCACTGGCCGGCCGCTTGGCCACCGCGCACGCCGCGACGGTCGAATGGCTCGAGACCGTCCTCGCCGAAGACGCCCTGGGTGGACCCGCCGCACTGCGCCGGACGCCTTTCCAGGCAGCTGCCGGCACCGCAGTCAAGATCGTCAACGCACCGGCCAACTGGTCGGCCCGCGGTCTCGACCGCGCACTGGACGCCGCTCGCGCCACCCCGGATCGACTGAGCGCTCTGCTGGGCCGCGGTGCACACGCAGGCGACGTCGCCGTCAGAACGTTGACCGCCAGCCGCGACGCAGCACTCGAGGCCGCCGAGGATGTCACCCGTAGCGAAGGTGTCGATTCTGTCGCCGACGCCATTCACACCGCGCGGTCCGCCGGTGGAACTCTCGGTGCCGACGAGCTTCCCGTAGCGGACTACGACGACCTCAACGTCTCGGACGCGGTGGCCGCCATCAAGGAACTGACCACACCCGCCGACGTACGCACTGTCGTGGCGTACGAGGAGGCACACAAGAACCGCCACGGAGTCGTGTCCGCAGGACAGACTCGCCTGGCAGCAATCGCCAAGGACGTCATCTCCGTCGACTGACGACGATCGATCGATCCTTCTGCGAATACCGATGCGGCCCGTGAAGTTCCGGGCCGCATCGCTGTATTCGAAAGGTTCAGGGCTTCAACAGAACCTTGATCGCACCGTCCTGCTTCTTCTGGAAGATGTCGTACGCATGTGGCGCATCTTCGAGCGAAAGCTCGTGAGTAGCGAACGAATCGACGCCCAACGGATCGTCGTCGCCGAGAAGCGGCATGATGTCGTCGACCCATCGCTTGACGTTCGCCTGGCCCATCCGCAGCTGAATCTGCTTGTCGAACAGGGTCATCAACGGTAGCGGATCGGCCATACCTCCGTACACACCGATGATCGAGATGGTTCCGCCGCGTCGAACGATGTCGATTGCCGAGTACAGCGCACCCAGCCGGTCCACGCCGGCCTTCCGCATCATCGGTGCGGCCACGGCGTCGGGCAGCATTCCGACGATCTGCTGGGCCAGCTTGCCGACCGGTGAGCCGTGCGCCTCCATTCCGACGGCATCGATCACCGCGTCCGTTCCTCGGCCGTCGGTCATGTCACGAATGACGTCGCCGACGCCCCCGCTGTGTTCGGCCAGATTCACCGTTTCGATTCCCCGTGCCGCAGCTCGCGCCAAACGCTCGGGTACGAGGTCGACAGCAATGACCCGAGCACCCTTGTGCTGGGCGATGCGGGCGGCCATGTCTCCGATGGGACCGAGTCCGAGCACCGTCACCGACCCGCCTGCAGGTATCGACGCGTACTCCACCGACTGCCACGCGGTAGGCAATACGTCGGAAAGGTAGACGAATCGCGAATCGGGTCCGGCCTCGGGGACCTTGATGTGCGTGAACTGCGCCTGCGGAACACGGAGGTACTCCGCTTGCCCACCGGGCACTTGGCCGTACAGCTTGGAGAAGCCGAACAACGCGGCACCCATGCCCTGCTCACGAACCTGGGTGGTCTCGCACTGGGTGTACAGACTCGAATTGCACATGTAGCAATGTCCACACGAAATCTGGAACGGGATGACCACACGGTCTCCGACGGCGAGATCGCCTGTCTCCGAACCGACTTCCTCCACGATGCCCATGGGCTCGTGACCCAGAATATCGCCCTGGTCCATGAAGGCACCGAGCGTCTCGTACAGGTGTAGGTCCGATCCGCAGATATTGGTGGTCGTGATCTTCACAATTGCGTCCGTCGGCGCTTCGATGCGGGGATCGGGCACCGAATCGACGCTGACGTTCCTCTTGCCCTGCCATGTCACTGCGCGCATGGAGGCTCCTCTCTGTTACTCGACCCCGAAACTCGGAATCGCACGAAGCGGATTACCTGCTTCGTATGCGTGCAAACGCATCGGACCCACACGATTGACCGTGACCGGCAGCGGGTAGGCGTGAACAATGAGTGTTGTGACCCCTTCCATCGCCCCCACCCTCGTGTCGCCTCGGTTGCCGGTGCCGTGTGGTCCACTCTCGGACGCCGTGATCCGGTATCTCTCCACCGGCGGCGGTGCCGCACTGCCCAGCGCGTCGGATGCCGATCCGACGTCGCGTGATATGCAACTGGCGTTGCTCGTCAGCTACGAACTGCACTACCGCGGGTTCGAGGGCGTGGACGACGAACTGGAGTGGGATCCAGCACTGCTGCAGTTCAGAGCAGCACTCGAATCCGCGTTTCTGAACTACGTGCGCTCGAATGTAGAACCCGGCGACGACGTCGTCGCCGAAATGAAGCGACTGTCGATCGAGTCGTCGTCCGGTACCGGCCCGTCGTGGTTCCTGCGGGACGAAGGATCGTGGGAGCAGATGCGCGAGTACTTCGTACATCGGTCCATCTACCACCTCAAGGAAGCAGATCCCCATGCGTGGGCGATCCCGAGGCTGGTCGGCCAGGTCAAGGCCTCGTATGTCGCAGTCGAATTCGACGAGTACGGCGGTGGCAGGGGTGAGCGTGTCCACCAGCATCTGTGGGCCGAATCCATGACGGCAGCAGATCTCGATGCGTCGTACCTCGGGTACGTGGACCGCGTCCCCGCCCAGACACTCGCGTGGGTCAACCTCATGTCGTTGTTCGGATTGCACCGTAGCCGCCGAGGTGCCACCGTGGGCCATTTCGCCGCCACGGAGATCACGTCCTCGCCGGGTTCACAGCGGTTCGTGCAGGGCCTTCGCAGGCTGTCAGCGCCGGCTGCATGCATCGCGTTCTACGCGGAGCACGTCGAGGCCGACGCCGTCCACGAGCAGGTCCTGCGCCACGACGTGGTGGAGAACCTGATCGGACAGGAACCGCACATCGAAGCCGACATCGTATTCGGCATGCGCGCACTGGATTTCGTCGAGAACGAGCTCGCGGACCACGTGATGCAGCGGTGGTCCGCCGGTCAGTCGTCGCTGGACTGACTCGCTCGTCGCTTCGCGCGATGGCTCGTGTCGCACAGTGGGTACGTCTTGCTGCGCTTGCACGTGCACAGCGCGACAACGAAACGATCCGAGGTGACGACGGAGCCGTCGTCGAGTTCGATCTCGACCGGCCCGTCGATCAGCATCGGTCCGCCCCGGACCAGTCTCACCCGAGTGCGCGCAGGTGCAGCGTTACCACCCGTCGGCTCATCGCTTGTCGCCACGCAACACCACCAATTCTTCCGTTCTGCGGCCCGATTCGAGCACGCCCTTGGCCTCGAGCCACTCGGCACGAGCCGTCATGACGGGCCCGAAGTCGATTGTGCGGCACGCCGCCTCCGATGCACCGAAACCGTGAGTATTCAGCATCTCCCGTGTTCGCTGCGGACCCGAGAATTCCGAGTGGACCACCAGCAACACACCACCGGGTGCCAACAGTTCCGCGCCTCGCGTGCACAGAGGGTCGAGCACCACTCGCCCGTCCTCACCCGCATCCCAGGCGCGGTGCAAACCCATGCCGGTGGGCGCGGTCTCCGACGGAACGTACGGAGGGTTGCACAGCAGAATGTCGAACGGCTCCAGCTCGGCTGCCTCCGAGAACGACCCCAGCCGCACATCCACATCGACTCCGACCGACCGGGCATTGCGCTGCGCACAGGCAACCGCACGCGGAGAGATGTCGAAGGCCACCACCTCGCGGGCACCGAGCAGTGCTGCGGTGATGGCTACTGCGCCGCTACCGGTACACATGTCGAGCACACGGGCTCCGGGCACGAGCCCCGAATCTGCGGCGACGTCGCACAGCAGAAGTGAATCCTCCTGAGGCTCGTACACTCCGGGATCGGCGTGTACTCGTGCCAGCGAACGGACGGAATCGAATTCGGCTGTCGTCATGGACATTCCTCCCAGCGTGGATTGTCGGATTCGTATTCCCGTGTCCGAGCCCCGCAAACCGGTTGTTCGGAACAGGCTTACCGACACGCACTTCGGGGTAGTGCTAGGACGTGGTTGGTTGAGGAGCAGCCCGCAGTCTCGGCAGTCGACTGCCGCACTCCCCCTGCACGGGTTCAGGAGTTCGGCTCCAGAGGAGTTGTCCATGATCGTCGTTCCGTCCATTCGAACTCCGCTCGCCGGTGTGGTTCCATCGCTCTCCACCGCCGACGACCGTGCCTCGAGTACCCGTTCCTCGCTCCCGGAGGCCGAGATGACGGTGTCGGTCGACGAGAGCGCAGGCGACGACATCGAGGTGCGCATTGCCGGCACCATCACCGACGTGGACGTTCCGGTGCTGGCAGAGACGTTGGGGGAAGCCGCCGAGCGCGGCCGGGCTCTGATTCTCGATCTGTCTCGCGTCACGTTCGTCGCGGCGGGAGTTCGCTCCGTGCTCGACGCCACCGCTATTCGCCAGGGTCGCTGGCAGCAGAAACTCTCCGTCGTGCTTCCCGACGGCGCAGACCCGAGCGGCGTCTCGGACCGCGTGTTCGTCTACCGCACGCTCGCCGAAGCCCGCACCGAAACCGGTGCCCGCACCGACGTCACAGCGCAGGCGGCCGATTCACGGTGAGCCGCACCATGTACGACGTGCTGATCATCGGTGGAGGCAATGCCGGGATCAGCGCGGCCGCACGACTGCTGAAGAAGGGCGTGTCCGACGTCGCCGTGATCGAGCCCAAGCAGGTGCACACGTACAAGCCCCTGTTGTCGTACGTCGGTGCCGGTCAGGCACCGCTGACCGAGGCCGAACGGACCCAACGCTCGGTGATCCCCGAGGGCTGTGTGTGGCTCGAAGACTCGGTCGTGTCGGTGGATCTGGCAGAACGATCGGTTCGCTGCGCGTCGGGAATTGAGTACGGCTACCGCGATCTCGTGCTGGGGCAAGGCCTGATCGCCGACGAAGCCGATCTGCCGGGTGTGCACGCGGCACTTCGTTTTCCCGATGTCGCCAGCAATTACCTCGACCGGGCCGAGCGCACATGGCGGCTGGTCCGTGACCTGCCTGCACACAGCCACGCCGTGTTCACCGTGCCGCGTCCGCCCGTCGGGTGTACCGGGACAACCGTCAAGCCGCTGTTTCTCGCGGCGGCCCATTGGAAACGCACAGGACGACTACCGACCGTCGACATCACGTTGGTCGTAGATCGTGAGAGTCTGCTCGGTGTCCCTGACCTGGACCCCCGGCTCGCCGGCCACCTCCGAGACCTGGGTGTGCGCGTCCTGATGGATACATCGGTCACGGCGCTCGAGCCCGAGAGCAAGCGCATCACCGTCACCGATCACGCCGGGGTCGACGAGCGAATCGACTACGACATGCTGCACCTGGTCCCGCCGTATCGCGGACCACTGTGGGTACAGGAGTCCGGTCTGGCCGGAGAGCAGCAGCACGGTGTCGTCGACATCGACTCCCGCACGATGCGGCACCGACGCCACCCCGAGGTGTGGGCTGCGGGCGACGGTGCAGCGACCGACACCGACTCGTCGGGTGGCGCTCTACGCAAACAGATTTCGGTTCTCGTCGACAATCTCGTCGCATCCAGGAGCGGCGGAGCGATGTCGAGTTACGACGGGTACACTGTCGCACCCATCGCTGTCGAAGCACACACTCTGATCGCTGCCGAGTTCGACCGCACCGGTGCACTGGCGTCGTCGCTACCCTCGTTTCTCGATCCCCTGAAACCCAGACGGTCCGCGTGGGCGTTCGACCGATACGGCCTACCGCAGTCCTACTGGCACATGATTCTCGCCGGGAGACTGTGACACCGACCGTCTTATTCGAGGGGTGTCAGCTGTCGCGGGAGACGTTCATCAGCCCGTCGGGATCCTCGACGACGACGCGGTAGCCGTCGTCTTCCAGTCCGCTCACAGCCTCTCGAAGGAGGCGCTGTGCAGCGCCGTCGACGGCGCGCACTTCGGTGAAATCGACGACTATCTCCTCGCAGTCCGGGACGCCGGCCGCAAGACGGGCGACGACGGATTCCGCACCGGCGAACCTCAGATCGCCCTGCAGTTCGACGGTGGTGACGCCGTCGGAATCGCTCAGCGTGCGAATGGCGGATTCGCCGCTGGGAGGGACGTGCATCATGTGCAGACCGAGGTCGCGTGACAGCCTCTCGAACACCGCAACCCCGCGGACGCTGTTTCCGTGCTCGTTCAACCGGGGCGAGATCACGGCAACACCCACCTGACCGGGGAGCACGCCCATGATGGCTCCCGCGACTCCACTCTTGGCCGGAATGCCCACTGTCGCAATCCAACTGCCGCTGCCGTCGTACATCCCACAGGTTGCCATGACAGCGAGAACGTGACGGTTGACCGCGGGGTCGACGACCTGTCGGCCGGTGGCCGGATCGGTTCCGCCGTTCGCCATCACCGAGGCGATCACGGCCAGATCGTTGCACGTCACCGTCACCGCGCACTGGCGCGCATACCCATCGACGACGACCGCGGGTTCCGCACCGAGGTGGCCGACCGACTTCAGCAGGTGCGCGATCGCGGTATTTCGATCGTCGGATTCCAGTTCGGCCTCGTACACCGCCCGATCGATGTGGAGTTCACGGCCGGCCATGGCTCCGAGCAGCTCGATGAGCCGCCCCGCTCGTTCTTCGCCGTCACTGCCCGCGATCATCGAATGTACCGCCAGCGCACCGGCATTGATCAGAGGGTTGCGAGGTCGACCGGTCCGCGCTTCCAACGAGATCTCGTTGAACGAATCACCCGACGGTTCGACGTCGACGGCCTCGAGCACCGCTGCGAGCCCGTTGTCCTCGATGGCCAACGCATAGGCCACCGCTTTGGCGATCGACTGGATCGAGAATTCGGTGTCGGTATCGCCCGCCCCGTAGTGCGACCCACCGACGGTGGCGAGCGCAACCGCGAACGTGTCGGGATCGGCCGCCGCCAATTCCGGGTTGCCGCTCGACATTTCCCCATCGTCGAGGTGTCGGCACTCCGTCAGGACGGACTGAAGATACTCGGGCACCGGTGATCTCATCACCCCACGCTAACCGTCGGGTCTTGACACGCCGACCGTGGCACCGTTTACACTCCGGGTTCCTCAACCGTTGTGGAGCATCGCTCCGCACAGATCGGACGCGCCCGTGCGATTGCGACGCTTGACCTCCACCGATTCCGCCGACCGCCTTGCCGTCCACGTGCCCGACACAACCACGTGGATCGATCTCGAGGCTGCGGTCTCGACTCTGGGTGCCCCCGAGATCCTGCACCCGCTCACCGGGTCCATGCTTCGGTTCCTCGATGCAGGTGAACCCGCACGTGAAGCCGCAACGACGGTGGCGCGGCGGGCGGCCGACGAGGGCGTCGCGACGATGGACCGACCGGCACCGACCCTTCCGGTCGTTCCCGCGTCACTGCGCTGCTTCCTGGGCTGGGACGAGCACTGGGACCTGGCCGCACACAACCTCGTTCGGCGAAATCTACCGCGTGCCGTCCCGTTCATCCGTGGATTCGAGATGCTGACGCGTCGAACATTCCCGGCCCTGCGTCCCGGTCCGGGGTTCGACGACCATCCGATCTACTACACCGGTAACCACCTGACCGTCGTAGCCGACGGGGCCGATGTCGAGTGGCCGTCGTACAGCCGAGTTCTCGATTTCGAGCTCGAATTCGGTGCCGTCGTCACCCGACCGATCCGAGATGCATCCGAGCGGGAGGCCGAGGCTTCGATAGGCGGTTACGTCGTCTTCGACGACATCAGCGCGCGGGACACGCAGTGGGAGGAGCAGCGTCGCACTCCGTTCGGACCGGTGGTCAAGACCAAGACCTTCGCCAGTTCGATGGGCGCAGACATCGTCACCCCCGATGAGGTTGCGGCGCAAATAGATTCGCTGGCCGCGACCGTCCGGGTCAACGGCGAACTCTGGTCGACCACCAGCACTGCCGGGATGCGCTATTCCATGGGTGAATCTCTGGCGTTTGCGAGTCGCGGCGAGAGCATTTACCCCGGCGAGCTCCTGACGTCGGGCACTCTGCCTCGCGGTTGTGGGCTCGAACTCGACCGGTGGATCGCTCCGGGCGACCGCGTCGAACTCGATATCGAACGAATCGGCTCCGTCACCAACACCATCGGTGCTCGCTGAGTCCTATCGGATTCCGCGCTCGGTGTCCGACTTGTCGGTCGACGCGTCCTGGAACATCTCGAGGAACGACCCGAAACCGGATGCACTCTGACGTGTTTCGTCTCTGTTGTTGTCCGCAGAGCCTGCGGATACGTCCTGTTGTGTCATGCAACCAGCATGACAATCGGACATTGCGACAAATCCAGGTGCAAAGTCACGAATCGGCATCGAACGATAACAGCCCGGTAACGACGAACTCGAAGCTGTGGATGGATCCAGCTCGTTTTCCATCCACAACTTCGAGTTCGGGTGGCGCATCAGCGCCGGTGAGTACTAGGCGAGCTCGAAGCGATCGAGCATCATGACCTTGTCCCAGGCTGCGACGAAGTCCCGGACGAACTTCTCCTTGGCGTCATCGCAAGCGTAAACCTCTGCGAGAGCGCGCAATTCGGAGTTCGAGCCGAAGACCAGATCGTTACGTGTTCCGGTCCACTTCTTCTCGCCGGTAGCGGCGTCCTTGGCCTCGTAGATGCCGTCCTCCGCGGTGGGAACCCATTCGGTGCCCATGTCGAGGAGGTTGACGAAGAAGTCGTTGGTGAGCGTGCCGACCTTGTCGGTGAGGACGCCGTGCGTCGACCCCTTGTAGTTCGCGCCGAGTACACGCAGACCGCCGACCAGCACGGTCATCTCCGGTGCACTGAGCGAGAGCAGGTTGGCCCGATCGACCAGGTTGAACTCGGCGGGCAGCTTCTGGCCCTTGCCCAGGAAGTTGCGGAAGCCGTCCACCTTGGGCTCGAGATCGGAGAACGAGTCGACGTCCGTCTTCTCCTGCGTCGCATCCATGCGGCCCGGGGTGAACGGGACGGTGATGTCGACGCCTGCGTTCTTGGCGGCCTGCTCGACGGCTGCGACACCGCCGAGGACGACGAGGTCCGCGAAGGACACCGTTCCGGAGAACGACTGCTGAATGCCTTCGAGAACGCGGATGACCTGTGCGATCTCGTCGGGCTCGTTGACCTCCCAGCCGGCCTGCGGCTGCAGGCGCAGACGGCCACCGTTGGCACCGCCGCGCTTGTCGCTGACGCGGAACGACGATGCCGCCGCCCACGCAGCCGAGATCAGCTGATCCTGGCTCAGTTCGGAACCGAGGATGGTCTGCTTGAGCTCGGCGATCTGCGCGTCACCGATCAGCTCGTGATCGACGGCCGGAATCGGGTCCTGCCAGAGCAGGGGCTCCGCCGGAACCTCGGGGCCGAGGTAACGCGAGACCGGTCCCATGTCGCGGTGGGTAAGCTTGAACCACGCCTTCTGGAACTCTTCTGCGAGCTCCTCGGGATGATCGAGCCAACGACGGGTGATCTGCTCGTAGATCGGATCGACGCGCATCGCGATGTCGGAGGTCAGCATCGACGGGTGGCGACGCTTGGACGGATCCGCCGGGTCGGGAACGAGATCCGCGCCTTCTCCGTTCTTCGGACGCCACTGGTGTGCGCCGCCCGGGCTCTTGTAGAGCTCCCACTCGAAGCCGTAGAGGGTCTCGAGGAACGAGTTGTCCCACTGGGTCGGCGTCGGGGTCCAGATGACCTCGAGTCCGCTGGTGATCGCGTCGGCGCCCGAGCCGGTGCCGAAGCTGTTCTTCCAGCCCAGGCCCATCTGCTCGATGGGCGCGCCCTCGGGCTCCGGTCCGATGTGGGCATCGGGGTCGGCTGCGCCGTGGGTCTTGCCGAAGGTGTGTCCACCGACCGCGAGTGCCGCAGTCTCGATGTCGTTCATGGCCATGCGGCCGAAGGTCTCGCGGATGTCCAGTGCGGACTGCACGGGATCCGGATTGCCGTTGGGGCCTTCGGGATTGACGTAGATCAAGCCCATCTGCACTGCGGCCAGCGGGTTCTCGAGGCTCGTGCGGTCACCGTGGTAGCGCTCGTCGCCCAACCAGGTCTGCTCGGGGCCCCAGTAGACGTCCTCGTCCGGCTCCCAGGCGTCGACGCGTCCGCCGGCGTAGCCGTAGGTCGGCAGGCCCATGGACTCGATGGCGACGTTGCCGGTGAGCACGATGAGGTCGGCCCAGGACAGTTTGCGGCCGTACTTCTGCTTGACCGGCCAGATGAGACGGCGGGCCTTGTCCAGGCTTGCGTTGTCGGGCCAGCTGTTGAGGGGAGCGAATCGCTGCATGCCGGCTCCGGCACCGCCGCGACCGTCCTGCTTGCGGTAGGTTCCGGCCGCGTGCCACGCCATGCGGATGAAGAACGGACCGTAGTGCCCGAAGTCCGCGGGCCACCACGGCTGCGAGTTCGTCATCACGGCTTCGATGTCACGCTTGACCTCGGCGAGATCGAGAGAATTGAACTCGGCGGCGTAGTCGTAATCCGCACCCATCGGATCGCCCACGGCCGGGTTCTTCTTGAGGATCTTGAGATTGAGCGCCTTGGGCCACCACTCGCGGTTGCCGCCGCCTTCGACAGGCGTGGGCATCGCGTCGTGCATGACCGGACACTTGCCACCGCTCTCCTGCGGCTGATCCTCGTTCATCTCTTTTTCGCGTGTTACGTGATCTTCAGACACGTGCTTCCTTCCAAGGTGTGACGATCGGGCTGTGATCGGTGGTCACGAACTCTGCTGTGTTCGAGACCGGGGAGGGAACTGAACGGGAACTGCCGGCTGCTCGCGAGCAGCCGAACACTGTGCGCAGAAGCCCCAGTAGATGACCTCTGCCTCGTCGATCGTGAAACCGACGGAGTCCGATGCGGTGAGACACGGCGTCTCGCCCACCGCGCAATCCACGTCTGCGATCACGCCGCAGTTGCGGCACACAGCGTGGTGATGGTTGTCCCCGACCCGAGATTCGTATCGTGCGGGAGATCCCGCGGGCTCGATGCGACGCACCAGGCGCGCAGCGGTCAGGGCATTGAGAACGTCGTACACCGTCTGGCGTGATACCTCGGGGAGCACCGATCGGACGAGTCCGAGAATCGTGTCGGTGTCCGCATGCGGATTGGTTTCGACGACCTCGAGCACGGTGACCCGCGGACGGGTCACGCGCAAATCGGCGGTGCGTAATTGCTCCGCATAGGGTGAGATCGGCATCACAGCCTCAGTATCCTCCGGTTTTCTGGACCAAGTCAAGTATGCAGGCGAATCCGCTGCTTGTCGACTGCAACTCGGTATCGACGGCAACCCGACACATGCCGTTCGCCCGGAGTTCGGCCGGCGGCTCAGGCCAGAGCCAGGAACAACTTTTCGAGCTCGGCCTCGGTCATCGGTTCCCTACCGTCAGCAGCATCCCCCGTCATGCACTCCCGTAGGCCGGTTGCCACGATCTTGAACCCGGCACGGTCGAGCGCCCGCGACACGGCAGCGAGCTGGGTGACGACATCCTTGCAATCACGACCGTTCTCGATCATCCCGATGACACCCGCAAGTTGGCCGTGCGCACGCTTGAGCCGGTTGAGTACCAGTGCAATGCTGTCTTCGTCGCCGATCATGTCGATTCCTTCGATGGTGGTAGCAGTGAACTCGAGGGTACCCCCGGGGGCATCATTGCGGCGCGGTACCGGTACCGCCGAGGGCCGCGATTGCCGCCTGCAGTTTCGCCGTGGCCTCGGCGGCGACCGCACCCAACCGCGGCTCACCGGTGACCTCGACCATGATGGCCGGGTTCATGGCCTCGACGACGACGGACCGCGCCGCCGCCGGGTTCTCACGTACGACCACATTGCACGGCAACAGCAGACCGATCTGCTTCATCACCCCCACTGCGCGGTGAGCCAGTCCCGGGTTGCACGCGCCCAGGATCACGTAGCGCTCCATGTCCTCGTCGAGCTTGGCCTTCAACGTGGCCTGCATGTCGATTTCGGTGAGAACTCCGAATCCCTGCTGCGACAACGCCTTTCTCGTGCTCTCGATCGCGTCGGCGAAATCGGTGTCGGTCAGTGTGGTGGACAGTGCGATGTTCATGATGTCTCCTCGAAAATTGTTGTGTCAGTGTGAGCTGTCGATTCAGTGTGAAAAGCGGATGGAGGGCAGGACGGCACGTAACCATGCCGGCGACCACCACGCGCCGTGTCCGGTCAGCCGTAGCAGGACCGGAAGCAGGACGAGTCGAACCAGGAACGCGTCGAGCAGTACCGCAACACCCAGGATGATGCCCATCTCTTTCGGGGGCAACGGATCCGACAGTGCGAATGTGAAGAACACTGCCACCATCACCGCTGCTGCGGCAAAGATGACTCGTCCCGAGTGGGCCAACCCGTCCACCTGGGCAACCTTGGAATCACCGGAGCGCTCGTAATGTTCCTTGGCGGTAGCCAGGAGGAACACCGTGTAGTCCATGGCGATCGCGAAGATCATCGCGAAGAAGAAGACCGGGCCCCAACCGTCGAGAAATCCCTGCGGCGTGAAGCCCAGCAGCGAGGATCCGTGTCCGTCCTGGAAGATCAGCTTGGCGACGCCGAACGCCGCCGCGGTGGACAGCAGGCTCACCGCGGTACCGAGCAACGCGATGAGCGGAGCCTGAAGCGCCACCAGCAGCAGCACGAATCCGAGAACCAGGATGATCCCGACGACTATCGGCAGGTAGTCGTTCAAGGCCTGCTGCAGGTCCAGGTTCTCTGCCGGTGCTCCGCCGACGAGTGCCGAATCGGGCAGTGTCGATCGCAGCTCGGCGAGAACGGAGCTCATCGCTTCGTCGGACGGATCCACCGACGGAATTGCCTGCAGCAGTGCATATCCCGAATCGTCAGCCGCACTCTGCGGCGGCGTCACCATCGAGATCCCGTCGACCCGCGCAGCGACGGTTGCGGTCTCGGCAGCATAAACTTCGGGAACCACGATCTGCAGCGAACCCGGTGCGCCCGGTCCGAACCGGTCCTGAACGAGCTCGTAGCCCTGCCGCACGGGGGCATCCTCGGGCACCACTGCTATCGACGGCATTGCCACCTTCAGCCCGAGCACCGGCAGGGCGAGCGCAATCAGAATCCCCACCGACACGACCGCGAACGGCCACGGGTGCTTGTGCAGCAACTCCCCCCATGCCGCGAACCTTGGGGATCGATGCACTTGACGCTTGGCGTACGGCAACGAAGCGGCGTTGACCTTGGGTCCGAGCGCACCCAATGCCGCAGGCAGCAGAGTCATCGTTGCCAGCAACACGAAGGCGACAGCCAGCATGATCCCGACGGCCATCGTGCGCACCGCCGGCGCGGGGACCAGCAGCACTGCGGACAGACTCACCAGCACCGTCAGCCCGGACAACACGACGGCCTTACCTGCGGTGTCCATGGTGGCGGCGACGGCAGCCCGAGGGTCGGTGTTCCGCAGCGCGTCGCGGAATCGAGCGACGATGAACAGGGCGTAGTCGATTCCCAGCGCGAGGGCGAACATCATTGCAAAGTTCATGGCCCACACCGAGATCGGTGTGACACCGTTGAGCAGAACGAGACCACCTGCGGAGGCAACGAGCCCCGCGACGGTGAGCAGCAGCGGCAAACCGGCCGCGACGAGGGAACCGAAGGCAAGCACCATGATCGCCAAGGTGACCGGCCACGAGAACAGTTCGGCTTGGATCATGGCGTCGTGGTTCGCCTTGTTGAAGTCCGACCACAGGGCCGACGAACCGGTGGGATACACCTCGATTCCGTCGGTCGAGAGCGCAGTCAACCGTTCCTTCACATCGTCGACGGCTTTGACCATCTCGTCGGTCGTGCCGTTCGCGCCGGCGATGACGATGCCGGTGCGGCCGTCCGGGCTGATCGTCATATTCGGTTGCGGCGCAACGACGTCTCCGAATCGGGAGTCACCGGAGAACACCTCGGTCACGTCGTCGATCACTGCCCGAACAGCGGGGTCCGTGATGGATGCTGCGTCGGAGTGAACGACCACCTGCACCGCTGCGGACGAATTGCCACCGAAATGCTGCTGGGCCAGTTCTCGAACCTGTACGGATTCGGATCCGTTCGCCTGCCACCCGGCTCCCGCCAGATCGGTGAAGACCGAGGGCGCGAACGAACCGAGGCCGATCAGCGCGATGAGCCATACGCCGAACACCCAACGACGGTGGGTCACCATCGACGCACCCGCACGGCCGAGTAGTCCTGGCCCTCTCGCGGGCAGGTCGTCAGGTGGGCGAAGAATTTCGGCATCGCGCAGCGACATGGTTCTCCTATACGGGTGGGGGTATCGGTCGAGGCGGACGAAACCCCGAGCGATCGAACGTGCCCACCATTGCACATACCCAAGGGGGTATGCAAGTACCCCTGGGGGTATCAGCCCAGGGGTACTTGCATCACCGTCGGCGGATCACAACCAGGACGTGTCGATCAGCGCCGCCTGTTCCACTGCTTCTCGATGCCGCGCAGCACTTCGAGTGTCTGTTCGGAATCTGCATCGACCGCCATCCGCGACCGAGCCCGTTCGAGCGCACGTTCGGCACGTGTCACCGCGCGATACCCCGAGTCGGTGGCGTCGACCAAGTACTGCTGTCGATTTCGCGGATTGACACTGCGCACCAACAGGCCCGCGTCGACGAGACTGGCAGTTGTCGCAGTGATGCTGGTTCGGTGTCGCACCAATTCACGTGAGAGCGCGCTGTACGACAACGGCCCTCTCCGACAAACCAATTCGAGTACCTCGTACCGTGCCCAGCTCAGTCCCTGGGCATCGAGCGCCTCCGCCAACCGCACCCGGGCGGCCGAGGCCATCCGCAATACCGTGGACACGATCTCGAACTCGGTGGAATGCGCCGGAGAGGTGTCGCCGTCGAACGATTCAGCGAGGGCAGTCATCGAAAGGTGCTCCCCTACTTGATTTCTGCGAGGACGGTGCCTTGGGTGATGGCGTCGCCTGCGGTGACGCTCAGGCCGGTGATGGTGCCTGCTTTGTGGGCGGTGACGGGGTTTTCCATTTTCATCGCTTCCAGGACGGCGACGAGGTCCCCGGCGGCGACTTCCTGGCCTTCGTCGACGGCGACTTTGACCACGGTGCCCTGCATCGGTGCGGTGACCGAGTCACCGGAGGCTGCG